>DLGN01000052.1:179-3571 GCA_002482715.1 Oxalobacteraceae bacterium UBA7693 | reverse complement strand
CTTCAAATCCAGCTGGATTTGAAGCAATGGCAAGAGAACATTCTGCTTGCCCATCTGGTAAAGAAGGCGGCGCTTTAGGTCAGTTTGGTCGCGGTCAAATGGTGCCAGAATTTGAGCAAGCGGTGTTTAGCACTGAGCCTGGCAATATCACGCCAGAATTGATCGAAACTCAATTTGGCTATCACATCATTCAAGTAACGGATCGCAAAGGTGGTGACTTAGTGAGTTTCGACGAAGTCAAAGAACGCCTGCAAGCCTATTTAACTGACATGGAAGGTCGTAAAGCGACTCATGCTTATCTCGCCAGTCTGGTCAGTGCGGCAACAATTGAAGGTTATGAATTGCCTGCCTTTGCCTAGGCCGAATTAAGACTATTTGAAGTTTGCTTAGTCATGAATTTGACCTAGCATTCACCAAGGCTTACATTCAAAACCAGCACAAATTAGTCTGTATTTGCACAAAAAAACGCACAAAGCTTAGATCCTGTATGCTTTGTGCGTTTTTTCATTTCTGATCACAATTCCTCATTCAAAGGCACAACATGAGCACAACAATGTATTCAACTTCCGTCCCTGTCTTCAAACAAATGTTAGGCAGCTTGCAAACCATTTTACAAAAGGCGCAAGTACATGCTGCCGAAAAGAAGATTGAAGATCAAGTCTTTCTACAAGCACGCTTAGCACCAGATATGTTTAATTTGATTCGTCAGGTACAAATTGCAGCCGATTTTGCTAAAGGCGTATCAGCAAGATTAGCGGGCGTTGCAGTACCAGATTACCAAGATACAGAGAACAGTTTTGAGGAATTGCAAACACGCCTCAGCACAACGATCGACTTTATTAGCAGCTTGGATGCAGCACAGTTTGAAGATTGTGAAAGTCGCGAAATCGTCTTACGTCCTGGAACGCCGAAAGAGAAAAAATTAATGGGCAATGCCTATTTGCTTTCCTACGGCTTGCCGCAATTTTTCTTCCACGTCACGACGACTTATGCAATCTTACGCCACCACGGTGTTGAACTAGGTAAGCGCGACTACATGGGTAATTACTAAACTGTAATGAGTTGCAAGGATTCCTCACTAAGAATCGCTGCATCAAAAAGACCCATCTCATCAGGGATGGGTCTTTTGATATTAATATCAGATCAAATTTTAACCGCTTATCAGAAATTCAGAACCATTCGCCTTATTTTATCGGTAATTAGCTTGCTTTATCCTATATTGAAAGTATATTTTCAACTATTAAAATCATGCAAAGCTAATTTTTATCCATCAATAAGGTGAAGCGATGTTTTCTCATTTTCTCGATAAAGATTCAAAAACCATCCCCGAGTGCGAGACACGTAAATTATTTGATGCGGAAGAAGAATTATTCTTCAAACGTATGCAAAAAGCCTTGCCCAATTGTCTGATTTTTCCACACGTCCAACTTGCCTCAATTTTAGAGGCGCATGTCAGTAATGAGAAAAAACGCCAGCTCATGCGGCAGAAGTTACAAGAACGCCATTTGGATTTTGGTATTTTCAACCAAGACTTAGAATTACTATGCGTGGTTGAACTAGAGCGTGAAGATACACAAAATCAAGATGAAGAATATCCCACCAAAAAATTACTTAAACGTGCAGGTATCAAATGCATACGCTGGAGCCGCGCGACATTACCTACCGCTGAACAAATTTTGCGCACACTAGCGCCCTACTCTGAACTTGACGCGCCAAAAATAGAAACCAGCATGCAAACGATCGGCAAATTTTTCTTAGATGAAGATCTCAAAGATCCAATCAAGTTACAAGAAAAAGCCTTTACTTATGTTGAACACGGCAATCCTAATGCGCTCTCTCTGGCGGCGATAAACCGGATTACGCCTGATAGCTTTATCAGAAATGAATATCCACACATCTGGCAGAAAATCTGTTTATTTGCTGGAGACCCAGGTTACTTGAAAAACTATTTGGAGTCCTTGTTTATTCAAAATCGCCCAATCAAAAGGCGTGGTCTGCCTAAACATGTCGCCAATGAAGTGATTGCAATACAAGGTGAAAATGCGCGATTTGTCATTCCCAAAGCGCCGGATCCCGTTTGGGATCCGACTTTCTTGCACCGCTAGTATTCCTCAGATCTTGAGTGCTGATTTACAAATCGGGAACCAACATATGTCCAAGCTTACTTGCCTTGGTCGCTAGATAACGCTCATTGTATGGATTACGTGGAATAATCAAAGGCACTTGCTCTTCTACCTTGACTTGCATTCCTTGCAGCGCCGAAATTTTGCGCGGATTGTTGGTCATCAGTTTGACGCTAGAAATACCCAAGTGCTTGAGCATAGGATCACATAAAGAATAACTACGCAAATCTGCAGCAAATCCTAAACGCTGATTCGCTTCAACAGTATCGGCACCATCATCTTGCAAGTGATATGCCTGCACTTTCGCCAACAATCCTATGCCGCGCCCTTCCTGGCGTAAATACAAAATCGCACCACGACCTTCGGCAGCAATTTTCTGCATTGCTAACTCCAGCTGCGGACCACAGTCGCAGCGCTTACTGAACAAAGCATCGCCAGTCAAACACTCTGAATGTATTCGCGCCAATACTGGCTCACCGTTAGCCACATCGCCTAAAGTTAATGCAACATGCTCTTTGCCAGTCGCTGGTTCGATAAACGCATGCATAGTGAAATTTGCCCAAGTCGTCGGCAAAGCACACGAATCCACATACAACAATGCCTGCTCTTCGGAATTCACAGGCAGATCCATACTCGACATAATTTTCTCACTGATTGTCTTCGGCCATTGCCAAGACCACAAAATGCCAGCCCTAAATAAACACGTGTAAGCGTGCTATTTAGATTATTTAAGGCGCTAAAAGCAAGAGTATAAACGAGTCGAGCCAACTCGACCGAAACCTGGTTTGAGCTTGCTCACTAAATTAGCCAAAACCGGCAGACTTATTACGCTCAGATAAATTGACCTGCTGCATTTATTTATTTTTTTAAATACTTTTTACCTACTTTAAAAATGTACATCATGATTCTTAGCCTATCTGAAAAACTATTTATTATTTACATGACTTTCAAATAAAAAATTACTTCCTTATTTGGTCTGCTACATATATCAGACATTTCAACGACAGAACACCGCGAAATTTTCAACAATTGATTTTGTAAAATTAGCACGCTTCGTTCTGTATGCGCTTCGCACTATCATTCGAAAAAATTCCAAATACCTGATGAATCCCCACGCAGCCCCCCAACTATCACCTCGTCGTTTAATGTTGACAATCAAGACACATCGTAAGTTGATTCAGCATTTAATTCGACGCGAGATCATGATCCGCTATCAAGGTTCGATGATGGGATTATTGTGGTCATTTTTTAATCCGATTTTGATGTTGG
>DLGN01000052.1:0-157 GCA_002482715.1 Oxalobacteraceae bacterium UBA7693 | reverse complement strand
GGCGGTGTACACCTTTGTATTTAGCGTGGTGTTTAAAGCGCGCTGGCTGGGTGGCTCGGAATCAAAAACCGAATTTGCATTAGTGCTGTTCGCGGGCTTAATGCTATTTGGACTTTTTTCTGATTGCATCAATCGTGCGCCTAGCCTGATCGTCAAT
>DLGN01000139.1:8998-20713 GCA_002482715.1 Oxalobacteraceae bacterium UBA7693 | reverse complement strand
GCCTTCGCGATACCATTCTTTACGAGCAATTTCGATACCATTCAAACGACCACTAGACATGATCTTGATACCCTTAGCACCCAGACGCATTGCATTTTGCATCGCACGTTTCATCGCGCGGCGGAACATAATACGTTTTTCGAGCTGCTGAGAGATTGAATCAGCGATCAATTGAGCATCGATTTCCGGCTTACGAATTTCTTCGATATTTACGTGCACAGGCACGCCCATGATCTTTGCCAAATCCGCTTTCAAGGATTCGATATCTTCGCCTTTTTTACCAATCACAACGCCTGGACGGGAGCTGTAAATAGTAATACGTGCATTTTTTGCTGGACGCTCAATAGTGATACGACCTACTGATGCATTTTTCAGTTTCTTTTTCAAGTATTCACGTACTTTGATATCTTCATTGAGCATAGTGGCAAAGTTACCATTGCCAGCATACCAACGTGAAGACCAATTACGTGTTACCGCTAAACGGAAACCGGTTGGATGTATCTTCTGTCCCATCGTGACTCCTTAGTTACCAACAGTCACATAAATGTGACAGGATTGTTTAGAGATACGATCACCACGACCTTTTGCGCGCGCTGTAAAGCGTTTGAGAATTGGTCCTTTTTCGACATAAATCGTCGTAACTTTCAATTCATCGATATCGGCACCATCATTGTGCTCGGCATTAGCAATTGCTGATTCCAAGACTTTCTTAATGATAGTCGCGCCTTTTTTCGGACTGAAGGCTAAGATGTTTAATGCTTGATCGACTTTCTTACCACGGATCAAGTCTGCTACCAAGCGACCTTTTTGCTCGGACAGACGTACACCCTTCAATATTGCTTTGGTTTCCATATTATCTCTTCGCTTTCTTATCCGCGATATGACCTTTAAATGTGCGAGTCAATGCGAATTCGCCCAATTTATGGCCCACCATGTTTTCAGAAACGTACACTGGTACGTGCTGCTTACCATTGTGTACAGCGATAGTCAGACCGATGAAATCAGGCATGATTGTCGAACGACGTGACCAAGTCTTAATTGGCTTTTTGTCTTTATTTGCTTGCGCAGCTTCGACTTTCTTTACCAAATGGGCGTCGCAAAACGGCCCTTTTTTAGCTGAACGTGTCATGTGTTACCCCTTATTTCTTGCCACGGCGTGAAACGATCATGGAAGTCGTACGCTTGTTGCGACGTGTCTTCTTACCCTTAGTTTGCTGACCCCATGGAGAAACTGGATGACGTCCTGCTGCTGTCTTACCTTCACCACCACCGTGTGGGTGATCGATAGGATTCATGACAACACCGCGAACTGTCGGGCGAACACCGCGCCACCGCATCGCACCAGCTTTACCAATTTTACGGAGGTTGTGCTCACCGTTACCGACTTCACCGATAGTTGCACGGCATTCGATATGGATACGACGAACTTCACCAGAGCGCAAACGCACTTGAGCGTATGTACCTTCGCGAGCCATCAACACCACACCAGCACCAGAAGTACGAGCAATCTGCGCACCCTTGCCTGGCAACATTTCTACGCAATGCATAGTTGTACCGACTGGGATATTGCGGATTGGCAAGCAGTTACCAGATTTGATTGGCGCTTGTGAGCCATTCATCACCTGATCACCAGCAGCCATACCTTTGGATGCAATGATGTATGCACGTTCACCATCCGCGTAGCACAACAAAGCAATGTGCGCTGTACGGTTAGGATCGTATTCAATGCGTTCAACTTTCGCAGGAATACCATCTTTAGAACGTTTAAAATCGACTAAACGATAGTGCTGCTTATGACCACCGCCGATATGGCGTGTAGTGATATGACCATTGTTGTTACGGCCAGCAGTTTTATTTTTCTTTTCCAACAAAGCAGCAAACGGACGGCCTTTATGCAAGCCTTCAGTTACCACTTTAACCATACCACGACGGCCTGGTGAGGTTGGCTTCATCTTAACGAGTGCCATGCTTATGCCCCCTCGGTAAAGTTAATTTCTTGACCTGGCTTCAAGCATACAAAAGCGCGTTTTGTATGATTGCGACGGCCATTAAATTTACCAGTACGTTTTTGTTTGCCCAAGCGGTTAGCTACTTGCACAGATTCAACTTGAACCTTAAACAGCAACTCAACAGCAGCCTTGATTTCTGGCTTAGTTGCATCTGGCATAACCAGGAAAACAACTTGCTCGTTTTTCTCTGCAACCATGGTTGCTTTTTCAGAGATCACCGGAGCCAGCAACACCTTCATCAGGCGTTCTTCACTATGCTTGATTACGCTCATGCCAGCATCTCCTCAATCTTTGTCAAGGCCGCTTTAGTGATCAACACTTTCTTGTAGAAAACCAAAGAAACTGGATCAGCATAACGTGGCTCAACAACCAAAACGTTAACCAGATTGCGAGCAGCCAACATCAAGTTTTCGTTGAAGTCTTCAGTAATAATCAATACTGAATCCAAGCAACCCATTGTCTTCAATTTTTCAGACAACAACTTAGTTTTTGGCGCATCAACAGTCAGACTGTCAACAACATTCAAACGACCTTCACGAGCCAACTGAGACAAGATCGAGCAGATACCTGCGCGATACATCTTCTTGTTAACTTTGTGAGAGAAGTTCTCATCGGGAGAGTTAGGGAAAGCGCGACCGCCTCCACGCCACAATGGGGAAGACGACATACCAGCACGAGCACGACCCGTACCTTTTTGACGCCATGGCTTCTTGGTTGTGTGGTGAACTTCGTCACGACCCAATTGTTTGCGGTTACCACTGCGAGCATTCGCTTGGTAAGCAACAACAACTTGATGGATCAAGGCTTCATTGTAATCGCGACCAAAAATAGTATCTGGTGCAGCGACGTTAGAAGCAGATTGACCGTCTGCATTTAGGAGCTTCAGTTCCATAGATTAAGCCCCCTTCTTTGCTTTAACTTTAACAGCTGGCGATACAATCACCTGACCGTTTTTCGCGCCTGGAATAGCACCTTTCACCAACAACAATTGGCGATCAGCATCTACACGAGCGATAACAAGATTTTGCACTGTACGCGTAACATCACCCAAGTGACCAGTCATGCGCTTACCTGGGAAAACGCGACCAGGATCCTGCGCCATACCGATAGAACCAGGTACATTATGTGAACGTGAGTTACCGTGAGTTGCACGACCAGATGCGAAGTGGTGACGCTTAATAGTACCGGCATAGCCTTTACCAATTGTCACACCTTGCACGTCGACTTTTTGACCAGCTTCGAACAAACCAACAGGCACAACATCGCCCGCTTTCAGTTCAGCAGCTTTAGCAGCGTCAACACGGAATTCTTTTAAGACAGTACCAGCTTCCACGCCCGCTTTTGCGAGGTGACCTGCAGCCGCTTTAGTTACACGGGATGCACGGCGCTGACCGAATGTTACCTGAACAGCGGAGTAACCGTCTGTTTCAGGAGTTTTGATTTGTGTCACGCGGTTGTTTGAGACATCTAATACTGTGACTGGAATTGAATCACCATCATCAGTAAAAATGCGCATCATACCAACCTTGCGACCAACTAGGCCCAAGCTCATTGTTTTCTCCATTCTCACCTACGATTGGGTGAGGCTGATGTTTAGAAACTTACTTTTAAGACTTAAAAATAGACAGGCAAAAGCCTATCAAAATCTAAGCCTTCGATTGTAACCCGAAAAATTTCCACTTACAAGAAAAATTTATTTGAAAATGGAAAATTTTATGGTATGTCAGTTTTTCTGATTTCTTGATGATCGCTTCAATTTCAAGCAATCATCAATTCTTCGAGAATTATTACTGATTATTGCAATTTGATTTCTACGTCAACGCCAGCTGGCAAGTCGAGTTTCATCAATGCATCAACAGTCTTGTCCGTTGGATCAACGATGTCCATCAAACGCTGGTGCGTGCGGATTTCGAATTGATCACGGGAAGTTTTGTTGACGTGTGGGGAACGCAAAACGTCGAAACGTTGAATACGTGTTGGCAAAGGAACTGGACCTTTAACAACAGCGCCGGTACGCTTAGCTGTTTCTACGATTTCCAAAGCAGATTGGTCGATCAACTTGTAATCGAACGCTTTCAAGCGAATACGGATTTTTTGATTTGCTGTAGACATGATATTTCCTGTAAAGAACGAGCCACAATGCGGGAAAGTGGCATTTTTAACAAAGAGCGATTACTAAAAAGTACGGCTGTCGAGCTAAAAAAGCACGACAGCCGGCTAGTGTACTACAAATTTCGAATTATTCTAAATTTTATCGTTGAATCCAGATTTAGGATCTTCGATAATTTTTGAAAACAATTAACCAGCGATAATCTTAGCAACAACACCTGCACCAACAGTACGACCACCTTCACGAATCGCGAAACGGAGACCTTCTTCCATCGCGATCGGGTTGATCAATTTTACCGTGATAGAAACGTTATCACCTGGCATCACCATTTCTTTGTCTTTCGGCAACTCGATTGAACCAGTTACGTCCGTTGTACGGAAGTAGAACTGTGGACGATAGTTGTTAAAGAATGGTGTATGACGACCACCTTCATCTTTAGACAAAACGTAGATCTCGCCTGTGAAATGATCATGCGGTTTGATAGAACCTGGTTTCGCCAAAACTTGACCGCGTTGGATATCTTCACGCTTAGTACCGCGCAACAGGACACCAACGTTGTCGCCAGCTTGACCTTGGTCGAGCAATTTGCGGAACATTTCAACACCAGTACATGTTGTTTTTACTGTGTCTTTAATGCCAACGATTTCAATCTCTTCGCCGACTTTAACGATACCGCGTTCGATACGGCCAGTTACCACTGTACCGCGACCAGAAATAGAGAATACGTCTTCTACTGGCAACAAGAATGCGCCGTCAACAGCACGTTCTGGTGTTGGGATGTAAGAATCCAAAGCATCAGCCAATTTCATGATGGCTTCTTCGCCCAATGGACCTTTGTCGCCTTCGAGCGCCAATTTTGCAGAACCTTGAACGATAGGCAAATCATCGCCTGGGAATTCGTATTTAGACAATAATTCACGAACTTCCATTTCAACCAATTCCAACAACTCAGCGTCATCAACCATGTCGCATTTGTTCAGGAAAACGATGATGTATGGAACACCAACTTGACGTGCCAACAAGATGTGTTCACGTGTTTGTGGCATTGGACCGTCAGCTGCAGAGCAAACCAAGATCGCGCCGTCCATCTGAGCAGCACCAGTAATCATGTTTTTAACATAATCAGCATGGCCTGGGCAGTCAACGTGAGCGTAGTGACGTGTTGCTGTTTCGTATTCTACGTGCGCTGTATTAATAGTAATACCGCGCGCTTTTTCTTCTGGAGCCGCATCGATCTGATCGTATGCTTTAGCTTCGCCGCCAAATTTCTTAGACAATACTGTCGCAATCGCTGCTGTCAATGTCGTTTTACCGTGATCCACGTGACCAATTGTACCGACGTTAACGTGCGGCTTGGTGCGTTCGAACTTACCTTTTGCCATTTTAGACTCCTAACGATTGTGAGAGATCTTCTTAATTTACCAAGCACACGCCCGATAATAACAATGCGAAGACGATGAATTAAAACTACTCTGGTGCCCTTGACGTGGATTGAACACGTGGCCTCTCCCTTACCAAGGGAGTGCTCTACCACTGAGCTACAAGGGCAGCTCTTTGCACAACACACATGCAGAGACAAAACTTTAAACTTGGAGCGGGTGAAGGGAATCGAACCCTCGTCTTAAGCTTGGAAGGCTTCGGCTCTACCATTGAGCTACACCCGCGTACGAAACTGATTCGATACAACTTCAGCCACAAAATTCTGCCTGGTGGAGGGGGCTGGATTCGAACCAGCGTACTCAGAGAGAACAGATTTACAGTCTGTCGCCTTTAACCACTCGGCCACCCCTCCCAGGGAACCCCGAATTATGGAGATGTTCGTTTTAACTGTCAATAGCTTTTTAACGATGACATCTACTTTTTTGAATTAATCTTTGTAGCGCTCGGCGCCAGAAATGATGTTTTTATTGAAAATTCAAGGACTTAGTTAATTTCGCGCATGCGCCAACTGATACGAAACCAATCCCTCGAATTTAGTCATTTCTTCGGATAAAGCACTGATTGATGTTGCTTGCTTACGATTTAGCGCCACCGCAACAAAGCGCCATTCAGTTCGCCCATCCTTTGATGAAATAATAATTGTTCCGCCAGCAACTTCATAACCTCGTGCCATCGCCAACTGGCGTATGGCGGCCTCACTTGCAACGAAGCCCTCTCGAAATTGCATGACGATTGAGATTGCCTGGCGTGCAGGCAACCATGCTTCCAGCTTAAAGACCCAGATCATGCACGCGGCAGAGAGAAAAGCGAGCAAGATTGCAGCGGCGTAAAATCCTACCCCCACTAAAATACCAATGGCGGATGAAGCCCAAAGTGATGCCGCCGTGGTCAAGCCACTAATACTAAAACCTTCCTTCATGATTACACCAGCACCCAAGAAACCTATGCCAGTCACGACGCCTTGAATTGTACGTGATGGATCCAAAGCGACAGGGGATAAAGCCCTCCCCCCAAACCAGAAGTCTGGATATCCAGCAATCACCACCAAGGCAGCTGACGCCATGCAGACTAGTCCGTAGGTACGCATGCCCGCAGCTCGGCCATGGTAGGAACGCTCATATCCGACAACAAATCCCAATAATAGGGCGCCAGTCAAATTAAGAAAAATAATCGTATTGGCGCCAAGTTCGGCATGCGACCAGAAATTGGCGGTGTAGGAAGCTAATGTCGTCATTCTTATTGCTCATAATTATTTATATCGAATTTCAGTGTAGCAAGCTGATTAGTAACTGTCTAAAGTTTATCTCGCATGTTTTAATTGTGCCGTATTTCAGCAACACTGAACTTATTTGCCTTTGAACAATCAGATTTCATACATACGCCCAGGTATATCCATAGTATATTTAAATAACTCTTGCTCCCGCTATTGCCATTCCCACCATTTTCTTGGAGAAACTATGCATCAGTATAGAAACCCTTACTCGCTTCCGACTTTCATTGGCACAAAACACAAATCTGGAAGGACTGTGATTAGTGCGGCGATCAGCCTACTTTTTTGCGTGGGTCTCACTAACTCAGCAGTGCTCTCAAATGCACAGGCAGCAGAGCAAACAATCAAAGTGAGCGGCGTGGCGAGTAGCAAAGAACAAATCAAAACTGAACTCGCATTCAAGAATCTGTATCAGAAAGAAACTGCTTTCAGAAATAAGGAATTTCCTGGGCGCCGCGCCGCGGATGATGAGGATGAAATTACGCAAGCAGATTACAGCGATGCTGCTGAACAGAGACGATTGAAAGTGTGGCGTAGTTTAGCTGAAGATATGAAGAAAATAGACCCTTCTTTGCTTTCCAATGAGTCTCGCATTAACTACAAAATATTCGCTGATCAACTCACCAATCGTATCAATGCGACCACTTTGGATGCACATCTTCTGACATTTAATTCAGATAGCCAATTCTGGGCGAGTACTGCTGGTGCAGCCGAATCCACTCGCTGTACATCTGTAAAAAACTGCGAGCGATTCATCAAACAACTTGCTAGCATTCCGCAATCGTTCTCGCAAAAAATTGCCCTTATGAAGTTAGGCATAGAGCGCGGGATGACGATGCCACAAGTTGTGTTAACAGGTCGTGATGCTAGCATTCAGAAGCACTTAACGACAGCCGTTGATACCAGTGTCTTTTACAAGGCATTTACCCAATTGCCAGCATCGATCAGCCCTGCACAACAAGCTGACTTACAAAAGCGAGCAAAGGCTGTCATTACTGACCAGGTAATTCCCGCCTACCAAAACTTATTGGACTTCATTCGTCATGAATACATGCCCAAGTCACGGAAATCGATTGCTGCCTACGATCTGCCGAATGGCAAAGCTTTCTATCAAGCACAAATTTTCGAATATACAACTTTAGAAAATACGCCAGAAGAGATTCATAGCATTGGCCTAAAGGAAGTTGCACGGATTCGCAGCGATATGGAAAAAATCATCAGCGAATTAAAGTTTAGTGGCGATTTCAAAGCCTTCTTACACTTTCTGCGCACCGATCCCCAATTCTACGCCAAGACACCTCGTGAATTATTAGCTGAAGCCTCTTACTGGTCAAAGAAAGCCGATGGCATGCTGATACGTTATTTTGGGCAATTGCCGCGTAAGCCATATGGAATTCAAGCAGTACCGGCGGATATAGCACCCACCTACACGGCAGGTCGTTATGCTGGCAGTGGCGACCCAAAACGGCCATCAAATTATTGGGTCAATACGTCGTTATTAAATCAACGCCCGATGTGGGCGCTGCCTGCCCTGACCTTACACGAAGCCGTTCCAGGGCATCATTTGCAAATAGCCTTAGCTGGTGAACAAGCGGAACAACCGGAGTTTCGCCGTACCGCATACATTTCCGCATTTGGAGAAGGCTGGGCTTTATATGCTGAACATTTGGGTGTCGAGATGGGATTTTACGAAACACCCTATCACCATTTTGGCCGCTTGGTTTATGAGATGTGGCGCGCTTCACGCTTAGTAGTCGACACTGGGATGCACGCAAAAGGCTGGACACGTGATCAAGCCTTGCAATTTATGCGAGACAACACCGCGCTATCCGAACATGAAATTACCACGGAAATTGATCGCTATATCTCATGGCCAGGACAAGCTTTAGCTTACAAGTTAGGTGAATTGAAAATCCGCGAAGTACGTCAAAAAACCTCGACCATTTTGGGAGAGAAGTTTGATCTCAAAGCCTTTCACGATAAGTTACTTGGTCTAGGTTCAGTCCCCTTATCAATTTTGGAAAGCGAAATGCTTGCTTGGGCAAATAAGTTAAAGCAAGAGAAGAAATAAGCATCCATAAAAAAACCTCGAATATTTCTATTCGAGGTTTTTATTTGCGGCGAATTTAGCGACTAAATTCAACGACAACAACAAATCAATTTGCTACTGGCGCTTTCATATCTGCCGATTTTTTATCGTCGACTTTTGCTTCAGCTTTCGTCTCTGCTGGTTTCACCAAGCTTGCACGCTCTTTCAAATGATCTTCCATTTTTAACCAAGCAACACCTTTATTTAACCATTCTGGTGCAGGCTTATCTTTCAAGTGAAAATCAAAAAACTCTTTCATGCGCTGCATATAATCTTTTTGATTTGGCTTTTTCACCAAGCCATGATTTTCGCCTGGATACTCAAGCATCACAACATCTTTGCCAGCACGGCGCAAAGTATTGAAATACTCTACACCTTGTGTGTAATCTACCGCGCCATCGACATCATTCTGTAACATCAATAGCGGTGTCTTAACATTTTTGGCAAAAAACACTGGGCTATTGCGAACATACGCTTCCCAGTGATCATTGTAATTACCAAGGAAACGTCCTTGACTACTTTCAAAAATCGCCTGATTAGTACTGCCAGAATTCTTGTACACCAAGCTGTACATACTAATCATATTCGTCAGCGCCGCACCTGCTGATGCCGCTTTAAATGCGTCGGTTTGAGTAATCAAGAAGGCTGTTTGGTAACCACCCCAACTATGTCCTTGCAAACCAACACGTTTTGGATCAACGACGCCAGTTGCTATCGCAGCCTGCAACGCTGGTAACACACTTTCCTTGGCGCTAACGCCTGGATCATTTAAACGATAAGTGATATCCGGATTGAATACCGCGTAACCATGGCTAGTGTAATAGGAACGATTAAAACCACCACCACCAACCATCGGTGGCGTATAGCTATTCAATCCCTGACTTAATTTTTCATAGATGTACACCACGGTCGGATAAGACTTACCAGCCTGATAGTTTGCAGGTAAGAACAAAGCGCCTTGCAACTTTTTGCCATCTGTTCCGATGTAATCAACCAAAATTGAGCCACTACCCATGGTGTAGTTTTTTTCTTGCTCTTGCAAATCAGTAAGCTTGCGTAAGTTATTTAATTGCGCATCGCCCACATAAAGGTCTGGTGGCGTGATGGCAGTTTCTTTCGATATTAAGAAGGTCTCGCTTTTTTCCGCTTTAATCAAACGACGGAAAGCTGCATCAGAGTATGCCAATCGTTTAACATTTCCATTCGGCTCAAGACGCAAGAAGCCAGCTTTTTTAGTCCACTCACCATAAGCACTGAAATACTGCGGCTTACTCAGATCAATTCCCTTTTCGTTGGGATCTAAAACAAGGCGTCGCTGATAACGAACTTGCTCACGTTTTCCATCTTGCGTCAATTGGGTTGCTTAGCCGCCTTCGGCTGGCATTTTCCAAATATCCCAACCATCACTCAACAAAACAAAACGACTATCAGAACTCCAGCCAAATGGGGTAACAGGTGGCTTTACCAAGTTAAGGTCATTATCGATATTAACGAAACTAGTATTTAATCCCGCGGTCAAATTATGACGTTTGCCTGTCGCCATTTCCACACTGAAAAAATTTCCATCTTCGTAGTGTAAATAGTGACGACCATCATGCGCTAATCCAAACGTCCAACTAGCCTGCTTGTTTAATAAACGACGCTCACCATTTTTCAGATTTACCGCATACACATCACTAAAGCGTCGGCCATCCATACTAGCTTGACGTTGATATTCACTGTCATCCTGCGCCAAAGCCCAATCTCCAACCTGAGGCATTGCTACTGATGTCAACTTCTCGTCACCAATACGCACAAATTTTGCTTCTGCAAGACGATAAATCGCCGCGGATGAACGTTTCTTATCAAACTCTTGCTGCACTTTTTGTTGTGTTGGCAAACGCTTGTCCTGATGATGCCAAAGGACTAAATTGACCTTTTCATCTGTTTCTGCATCTTTTTTCTCGTCTTTTGGTTTCTTCTTAGCTTCTTTGATACCGAATGAAATCCAAGCGAAGTCTTTACTCCAGCGTGGTTGTGCATCACCCGAAATCGTCATATCTTGAGGAAAGTCTTTGAGCTTAGAATGATCAACAATGGTTTTGGTAAAGTTGCTTCCGGCATCAATACGGAAACCCAAAGCGTTCCACAATTTATCGGTATAGGCTTTATCTTCTGTGCTTTTTAATACAGTGAATCCATTACCTTTATCATTCCACAATAACTTTTCATACACCGCATCACCGTCATCCAAAACCTGGTTAGCGCCAGTATCTAAAGTATGTACCACCACACCATTTCCGGCCTTATCATTCGCATCCACGATATAGGCTAAATAGCGTCCTTGGAAATCAAATTCAAATTCAGAGACATTGCCCAGATTGAGCATTGCACCTGTCTTCAGATTCTTCAATAAGAGATCCGATCCTTTTGCTCGTGCAGGTGCAGTCGCTCCTGGTACTGGCGGTGCAACTGGCGCTGGAGCTGCACCATCAGCCATCGCTTTATGCATCGCAATCCAACCGCCGCGTTCATTCGCAAAAGCAAATTTACGCACTTTATCGACTACGCTGGACTTACCTGTTTTTAAATCAACCAAGGTAACTTTAGTTTGCAAAGGCTTCTTTGCTTTCTTCGCCGCATCTTGTTCTTTCTTACTCATATGCGAAGTAAAAGCGGCCCATTGACCATCTTCAGAAAACTCGATAGTGCCCGCCCCTTGTCCAGCGGGAAAACTATATTCTTCTTTGCCAGACAAAGATTTCACTAGCACAGTCGCATCACCTTCTGCTTCCGTCAATCGCCAAGCCGCCCACTG
>DLGN01000139.1:0-8968 GCA_002482715.1 Oxalobacteraceae bacterium UBA7693 | reverse complement strand
ACTAATGCCTTTGTATGCAGCCATATCTGCAATCTCAATTGGACGTGGTGTTATCGCTACTGGTGCTTTTACAGCAGTTTTTGTTTCGGATTTTTGCACTGGATTGACGGGGACAACTGGGGCAGCATTTTTATCAGCGGTGGTTGCTGATTGCGCTAATACTTCAGCGCTTACCAAAAGAAAACTTAAAGTAACGGCAGGATAAACTGGACGCATTACACACTCCGAAGGAAAGGATAAGTGACTAAAAAGATCGATCAAATGATGTTGACCGCGGTATCTTAACTTAGTTCCAATCGTTAGCGGTGTTAAAAACGCATCGATTCGTCAATCAAAGGCAGGGGGTAAATTCTATTTTGTGTCGACATTTTTTATCACATCAAACGTACCCGGATGACGTGGACGCAATCCCATCTTAACCACATTGGTAGGATACACGTTCACGTAAGACTTCCAGATCACATCGGTCGATGCAGCTTTTTCCATCTGTGTCTTGAGAAAAATCTGATCACTTAACTGTAAAGAAGATTTCGAAATATAAATGCCACTATCAGTCCATGGCAGCTCATCCAACTTATCGTAACGCACTCGTCCCTCAAGATTTTTTAGGATGGCTTCGGTACGAAGAAAACCTGAAAACAGAGTAGGCGTCATAATCGTGAAGTAATTGGTATTTTTTTGCATAGATCGCGCGACTGAAATAACGTCTGGCTCGACAATCAAACGTCCACGCTTCGCCATTTCCTCTAAAATCATTTGGTAACCAGCGCCATAATCGAAGCCACGAACAGCGACCAATTTCAGCTGTTTTCGCGCTGCTAAGTCGGATAAATTTTGGATTTCTGTATGTGCCGATTCAATCAAAATGACCATCGCGCGAATTTGAATTAGCGGCACAAAATTTCCGATCTTGTCACGCTTATCTGTTTTAATAGTCGTAATCAATAAATCTGCTTTGCCATTTTCAAACAAAATTTCCTGGCGATTTTTGGGCACCTGAAAATAGATAAACCGGCAGTTACTCTTTGCTTCGACGATATTCAAGAAATCTGGCGTAATCCCTGAATAGTGGTTATTTTTCACCATTACACTTAGTCCAGTAACGGAAAACGGCACTTGAATCGGCCTCGAACATTCTGCCAGCACGGGCGAAACTATCGCACTCACAGCAAAGATCACTGCGAGCACGCGCCAGAAAAACCACAAAGACATGTAAATTCTATGTGAGTAGGCAGCGAGCTTATTTGTGTACGAGCTGGCAAACAATCTATTTCCATTTCACGAAAAAAATAACGCCATGTTGCACATACAAACATGGATCATCAAAACAAGATTTTCAATACAGAAGTCCATTGAACTCCATTGCACTCCATTGAACAATCATAAAAAAACGCCAAGAACGCCCGAACATCGCAAACATTGTGCATGGAAAGCAAACACATTCCTATCTAAGGCACGTTTTCGTCCTGAAAAATATTCTTAAGACGAATGCAATGTAGGACTTACACGACACAGTTACCAAAACAAAAATATCAAATAACAATGAGACTTCGCTAAAACAGGCGCTAGCATCGATATTGCAACCCTGCCTTCGTAGAAGCGTGCCAGACAATTGTACTATCGTCCGTGACACGCCCCCGATTCAAGCATGCAAGGGCAAAGCCACGCGCATACGAGCGACTTCTGCACAACCGTAGCGAGCGGTCGAAGTTTGATTTGAGGAGCGGACCTGTGCTAGAGCACAGCGAGCACCGGAAATTCAAAATTCGGTCGCGCAGTAGGTTGTGCAGAGGTCTCACGAGAAAAGAACACAAATTGGTCCTTTATGGACTAACATCTAGATTCAGCTTATCAGACTGTTTGCCACTTACTCCAACTCTATACCACCGCGAGGATATGATGCGATCAACCACACTTCTTCTTAGTTTATTACTCTGCATTTCCTGCCACTCTCTTGCTGCAACGAAGGTGGAGGCACAAAGCAACCCACCAACATCGAATCCAAAATACGATGCCGCGGCGGCAGAACGTTTGGGAGCGGATCATCGCGGTATGCGAACTTATATTTTGGTTGTATTAAAAACTGGACCAAACAAGATCGCAGCCGGAAAAGAGAGAGATGAAATGTTTGCAGGACATTTTGCCAATATAAAACGTCTGGCAGCCGAGGGGAAACTTGCTGTTGCAGGACCATTTGACGGTGTCGATGGTTGGCGTGGATTGTTTATCTTTGCAGTAAAAGATATCGAAGAAGCGAAACAGTTAACTGCCACAGATCCAGTCATCATCAAAGGAGAAATGGTGGCTGAATATCATAAATGGTACGGTTCCGCAGCGATGATGGATGTGGGAAGAATTCACGACACCTTGAGTAAATAAGCTTAGGCTTTTGATCGTTTGGCTTGGCGGAATCAACACGCTGCCCGCTAACCGATTCGCACAGCGCCAGGCGCATTGAACTGGCTGGTTTCGCACATCAATATGGCGAAACCAGCGCTCCACTTTGAAGTCGGATTGATCTTGCGAACTTCGTGACTTAGTCACATTGTCCTCACACGCGTTTTCCACTAGCGTCAATTAATTGCTCACCATCTTCTTTCGTAAAAGCGCCACGCTGCGGCGACGGCAAAATATCTAATACTAACTCCGAAGGACGACACAACTTCATACCCAAAGGCGTTATCACAATTGGTCGATTAATCAAGATAGGATGCGCGAACATCAAATCGATTAAAGCATCTTCACTCCATTTGTCTTCGTCCAATTGCAATTCTTCATAGAGACTTTCTTTTTTTCGCATCAACTCACGTGCTGAAAACGCCATCGTGGTCAGCATATTCTTCAACACTTCTTTACTCGGCGGCTGTTTTAAATACTCAATCACCACAGGTTCATCGCCACTGTTACGGATTAAGGCAAGTGTATTGCGAGAGGTGCCGCATTTTGGATTGTGATATATCGTAATAGTCATGTTCAATTGTTCAATCAAAAAATATTCAAAGTCAATTTGGCGACCATAAAATGCGCAGGCTCCAAAACATCATTATATAAGCGATACGGTGCTAGCCAAATGCAAAAGGGCGACACTAGTGTCACCCTTTTGTTTCACATCACGAAAAAGAAATCTTCGCTCTATTTTTTTTGTTCCTGATCTTTCGCAGGCACAAACTGTCCCATCACATCACGTTTTCCTTTTTCCAAATAAGGAACAGGCTTATCCATCCATTCTGGACGCGGCTTATTTAGCAAATAATGATCAAAAAATTCACTCATATGCACGGTGAAATGTTTGATATTGTCGCGATCACGCAAACCATGTTTTTCACCATTATAGTTAAACCAATATGCCTCTTTATTCAATCGACGCATCGCTGTGAAGAACTCAATCGCTTGATACCAAGGTACCGCATCATCGTCATCATTGTGAACTGTCAAAAATGGTGTCTGTACTTTATCAATCGCGAAAATCGGAGAATTTTCTACATACTTAGCAGTACTATCCCAAGGCGTGCCACCAATACGGCTTTGCTGTTTTTCATATTGAAATGCGCGGCTAATACCTGCACCCCAACGAATACCACCGTAGCCACTAATCATATTCGCCATTGATGCACCCGCTTCTGCGGCACGGAAAATATTGGTACGAGTAATCATGTAACTGATTTGGTAAGCACCCCAGCTATGACCCTGAATACCAACCCGTTTCGGATCGACGTAGCCCTTTGCGATCACCTGCTGTACAGCGGGCACAACGGTATCGAGCGCACTCTTACCTGGATAACCAGTTTTGTAAACAATATCAGGTCGCAACACGATATATCCATTACTGACATAACGCGTAACATTAATATTTTGTGCCGGCGCTGGAGAGACGAAGCGATGCATATTGTCCGTCATCTTTTCATAGATATACACCATCATCGGGTACTTCTTTTTAGGATCAAAATTTTCAGGCTTCGCAACCAAAGCTTTCAATTTTTTTCCATCAGCACTGGTGTAATCAATCATTTCTTGCGTACCCCAGTTGTACTGAGCTTGCTGTGGATTCGCATAACTGATTTTTTGCGGCTGAGTAAAGTTTAGATCGGCACTCCACAAGTCAGGGAACTCGGTAAATGTCTGCTGCGTAAACAATATCGTGTCGCTGTCTTTCGCCTTAATTAAACCTGAAAACAATTTATCCGCATGAATCAAACGCTTAGGCTCGGCCGTTGCACTGACGGTCGGATAAATCGTGTAGTAACCAGTCGACTGATTCACATCGTGGGTCGCTGATAATACCCATGGTTTATCGGCAGGTAATGCTTTGGTTTGAGGGGATTGACGTGCGTCACCCAAGTGAACATAACGCAGCTCTAATTGGTTTTTACGACCAAATCCAGCAGTGAGATTGCGCGCAACTTTGGATTGCAAATTCACATCCCATAAGTCGAACTGATCATAAATAACAACGCTGGAATCATCCGCAGTCCACCCAGCAAGACCAAACGCATTTTTCGGCTCTGGCGTATCGCGTTGCTGATCATCGAAGCGCGTTTTAATATGACCAGTTAAGTTCGTCTTCTTACCATCAATAGTGGAATATGACCACCACACACTTTTGTCCGCATCGAATTGAACAAGATACTTTCCTGCTGGAGAAAACTGCGGCATAAAGCGCGATTTTTCTATGAGCATTTTGGCTTGGCCGTTTTGCAAATCTACTGCATAAGCGTCGTAGTGCAGGCTATCCCACGACATTAAATGTCGATAAGGTAAAGTGCTAATTCCCATTGCAAACTGCGCGTTATCATTGAGCATCACTTGCGGAATCAATTTGTTCGCGAGCTGTACAAACTTACCATCGGCTAAGTGAACAACCGCACGATAAGATCTTTGTTTGTCACGCTCAGCATTGGCTTTTTGCATGGACTGTAACTCAGGATCTTTCCAATGCCATAGATCGACCTTTACGGCCTCTGGCGCATTCTTTGCTGGTGCAATCGCTACTTCCGCAGTGCTCAAGAACAGGCGTTGTCCATCTTTACTAAAATTAAGATCGGCATGTTCGCTCGGTGCCCAAGCTTTGTTCATTCCGTTTGACTCTGCGTTCACCAGCAGCTTTGCCTGCGGCGCATCGGCTCGCCAATAAAACAAGGAATACACTTGTGGATCTTTCGCTTTCTTTGCCAACTCATCACGATTACTTAACACGGCAAATTGTTGACCTGCATCGTCAAAGCGCAAATATTTATAGCTACCAGCACCAGTCAGTATCGCTTTTGATGACTTACTTTCTGACGACCAAATGTAGACGCCTTCGACTTGCGTCGCCGATTTCGCTTTCTCATTTGTCGTATTATTTTCTGCTTTCGCTATTTCTTGTGACTGGTCTTTACTCGGTTCTTTAGCTACATCCTTCGTAGTATCTTTCGGCAAATCCTTCAAGGATATGGAATACGCCAACATGGTTCCTGGCTTATTCCAGCTCATGTCCGCCACATCTTTTATCGATGTTTTTTGCTTATTCGCTAAATCCCAAACCAGTAATTCTGTACCAGGTTCCTTTTTCTTCGTCGCACTTCCAACGCCAGCAAGAGTCATTTGCTGATCTTCTTCGATTTCGCTTTCCATCGACTCTTTACTGTCAACGTCGCTATCAGCT
Source organism: Oxalobacteraceae bacterium UBA7693 (assembly GCA_002482715.1). Classification (GTDB taxonomy): domain Bacteria; phylum Pseudomonadota; class Gammaproteobacteria; order Burkholderiales; family Burkholderiaceae_D; genus Undibacterium. Next base: position 3,324 of record DLGN01000139.1, on the reverse strand, counting down.
TTTACAGCATCGTCTTTTTTCGCATCTTTTTTGGTTTCTTTCACTGGCTCGAGCAGTGCTGCGAGCACGCCAGAACCTTCTTCTGGAAAGCTAAAACGCTTTACACGTTCAACATATTCAACTGTACCTGTCGACAAATCCATCACGCCAACGCCTGGCTTTGGTGCATCTTCAGGTTTGAGTTTGGCTTTTTTTGCTTTATCCAGTTCTGCGCGGGTTGGCACAACTGAAAAAGCCACGTATTTTCCATCGTAACTAAACACTGGCGCATTGCCACGCGGCGCACGCCATTCCTTACCATCACGAAGATTTTTCAGAACAATCTCTCCGTCAGATTCTTGCCCTACCAAGGCATACGCAGCCCATAGACCATCACGGCTCACGATCGCATTTTGAATACTGCGCCAGTTTGCATAAACCTCATGGCCAATTAATTTCTTTCCGCTCTGGGTCACACTTGCCGTGCTGACCTCTTTATTCGCAGCGGTGGTCTGCGCAAACGCAGACTGCGGCACGCTCATCGCATGCAGCCCCAAAACCAATACAAGCGCACTGACTGGGCGGGATAAATGATTAAAGATCATTTGAGATCTGTTTTTTTGTAAGCCACTCTGCATTATTTTTTCCTTTATTTTGGTTCGTGTTTTATCAACGTTCGGTGCTAAGAAAATCGCGTGAATTAAATCGCACTATAAGGCTTGTATTTGTAAAGTTTTTGTTACTTTAACTTCACTCTTCTCACCCATCCCAGCACCACTATTTTTACTCTCTTTTTTCAGTGCGACTAAACGATCTCCGACCGTTCCGTAAATCCACTCTTCTTCATTTTTCATTTCAAAACTAATCACCACATAAGCACGACCTGATACAGCCTGAGTTAAACGGCTCGCGAAAGGCGTTCCGTCCGCAGCAATCCAGACATCAATTTGCCCATCAAATTTTTTCAGATATTTGCGTTCGCGCTCACTTAATTTGTCCATCGACATTTCAAAGTTTAATAAGCGTGCTGGTTTGCCATTAAACACATCGAGCTTCTCACTCTTAAAATTCGCTTTCTCCAAACTGCGGCTTAGACTTCCTGCGGCAGAAATCATCGGTCGCAATGCGGATGAATTGACTTCATTTAAGGCAGATAAAGTCGGTGTTTTTGCTTTCTTATCTTTCTCACGCTGACGTTCTTCCACCTCTAATTTGGCCAGCATGTCTTTGCTATACAAAACATGCAAACCACGCGGACTTTCCTCGACACTGACACTGGCTAAACCATGCGTTTCTTCTTGATCCTTACCTTCGCCTTGTCGATTCCATGTTTTCGCTTCCACCACAGCCTTCAATGGCGTCTGCCCCTGCAAGCGAGTCAATGCGGTTTTCAAATCCGCTAAGCCATCTGCATGGGCCAAAGTCGTCGCACACATACTGATGGCAAATGTGCATAGCAATAACTTATTACGATTAAACATGAAAATTCCTTGATAAGATGCTGCTAGGTGAGTATGACTAAAAATTGGCTGATGAGTTCAGTTCTGAAGTTCCAGATTTCGCCAGTGCGCCAGCTTGTGTATTCGCAGCGAGGTAAACCAGTAAAGCGGATTGAGCATCATCGGCGGCGTATTTTAGTTGTCGTTCATTCAAATGCTCGGCCGCCCAATTCGACGTTGATACCCGTTTTGATTTTTGTAAAATCTGTCCGAAATATTTTTCAACTGCACGCTTCGCGCCCATCTGTTTTCTACGACTATCACTCAAACTACGTGAGAGATCGAGCACATTAGCGATCCTAATTCCCAGTTTCCGAAATAACATTTGATTATCGTCAGACAATCCAAATCCGACTTTTCGAATTTTGTTAGACTCCAACACTTCTTTCAACACATCGCGGCTCATATCTCTTTGGGCAGCACTCACAAGAGGAAATAAAAACGCATGCGTTTCGGTCGCTAATTGAATCAAGTGCGGCCCGTCTGAAGTCTGCCCAGCAGTAAATACGGGCTTAGATTCGGTGTCATAACCTAAGCTCTGCGCGAGCATCAGGTGATCGCGAGCGAATGTTAATTGTGCAGGGCTTTGCACCACCACGATTTGCGCCAATGCGATACCGGGATAATCTGGCAATACACTAGGAGATTCTGTTTGAGAAATAGGATGATTATTCATTGATACATTCATATCTGGCTAAAGCACATAGGGTCAAATATCCTTGTTGAAAGCAGGTCAAATGCGCGATTTGATTGCGCTTGAGTGCATAGGCAATCGGATGAAAATAGCTATTCGTGGTCGCAATTTGCCAATCAAGATATTTGGTGAGATCGCCTGCAATGATGCCATAAAGATCAAGGTCGAATTCAATCTTTACAATTTGAGTAGGCGTTTTCAGAAAGATTCCGTTCTAGAGACCTCTGCGCGAGCTACTGCGCAGAGGTCTTTCTAGATTGCTATCTTCAGCTGTCTTGTGGCGTGAACACGCACTGGAAAAATAAAAAAGGCGACCAAATGATCGCCTTTCTAGTTGAATTTATCAAACAGCATGGCTTACGGTTGTGCACCTTTCCGCGTCACGCTACCAGAACCGCCGATGGATTTACTGACTTTTGGATCACCATAATAATCCACACTACCAGAGCCACCAATTCGGACATTTAAATTATCGCTAACCCAAGTTTGTACAGAGCCAGAACCGCCGATACTAATCCTTACATCTTTTGCTGCCAACTTCACTAAATCCAACTCACCTGAACCACCAATCGTGCCAGAAATCTGCGGTACCGAGCCACGTGCGGAAAAGTTTCCACTGCCACCGATGCTGACTTTTAAAGTCTCAGCCTTTAACTCATTCACCGTCATTTCGCCAGAACCAGCGATACGCAATTTCAAATCTGTACTGAGGATTTTGTCGCTTTTAACGCTGCCAGAGCTTTCCAAAACGAAGTCATCCAAATTTTTAAAATGAACCACGATCGATAAGTGTCGCGTCTTAGGATACTGACTTTTCTCTTTGGAACGTATCTTCAGAGTATTGCCCTCAACCACAACCTCTAACATCGCTTGAATATTGTCATCGGTTTCAATTAACACGCCCTCTTGATTGCCCTGTTTTAATTCAATCTTGCCAGGCACAGAAATTTGTATTGCACGAAAATCTTGCACCTGCCGTTCTTGTTTAACGACCTTACCAGAACCTTCGACCGATTTCCCCCACCAGTTACCCCAGCTGGCGGAAGCTGGCGCTGCGATGAATGTCGTAGCAATGAATACTGTAAATGCGGTAGCGAGCAGGTGACGACGCAATCTTAATACGCTGGATGTAGACATGATTTACCTCTTCTG
>DLGN01000187.1 GCA_002482715.1 Oxalobacteraceae bacterium UBA7693 | reverse complement strand
GCATCAGTGACTTCGGGTAATTTATTGCTGCGGGCGACGGCTGCATGGCTATCAAAAAACTTTTCATCGTCAAGTTTTAAGATTGCCAAATCCATGCCACGTGAGATAGCAACTACAGTGGCAGAAACCTTATCACCTTCCTGCCCCGTTTGTACTTGTACCTGACTTGCATATTCCACTACATGCGCATTGGTTAGAATGCGGCGCCCTTCAATGACCACGCCGGAACCAGTCACTTCTTGTGGTGAGGCTTTTCCCCAAGGCTTGAATGGGTCGGGGCCACGCAAAGTAGAGAATACTTTAACCACGGATTTTTCTAAATTACTTGCAGTGGCGGTCGCCACTTTATTATCGGCTGCATGCACTAAATTCATTGAGCTGAATAAGGTCCATGAGATAAAACTGAAACCTGCGAAAAACTTTTTAAACATCTGAGAGTCTCTTTGCATAAGCTAGTTATTATAAAAATGTAGATGAAAATTAAATAAGACAACGACTAAAAATAAACGCAAAATAAATACAAGTCTATGTTGAGATGTACAACGATGAAACCTAGACGAACATTCCCCCCCTCGCTTGGACAACAAAAAAATTATTTAGTTGTGGCCGACTCTTGCGTTGTTGGTGCTTTAGTTGAACAAGATTTTGCAGTGCTTACACCTTTTAGATATGAGCGTCGGACAATGCCCGCCATTCCTGCCGCGGCGACCTCTCGTGCATGGCTATCCGCACCTGTTAATCGTCTTACCCAAGAACGAAAAGGAACAAATCCTTCAGTAAAACTTTTTAATGCGTTGATGGTCGCATTGCCTAATTCACGCTCGACAATATTGCCATTTGCATCGACTTTCGCCGCATCTAAATCGGGGCCTAACACAGCATTTAAGTTATCTATTTCACGTTCGTACCAAGCACAATCTGCTCCAGGCACGATTAGATAAGGTGCTTTTCTAGCATTCATTAAGACTTCAGGAATATCCGATTTAACAATATTCAGGTCACTCAACGGCGATGTTATCGCCGTACCGACTCTGGAATCAAATCCGGTGTCTGCACCGGATTTTTCTGTCTTTTTTTGCACTGTTTCTGAATTGCTTGCACATCCAGACAAGCTAATGATGGCAACACAAACAGCAATCCATTGATTACTTCTACTCACAATTTGATGTGAATCCATTTTTTCCTCACGCTAAACTGCTATCCATTTAACAAAGCGCTGACAGACGCAATACAAGTCCAAATTTTGTAAGCCGAAATTTCTTGTGTGCTTATTTTGAGCCTATTTGGGGCTTACTTTATGCTTATTTTGTAATTAATCGAATCGTATCAGCTTAGATCGATTCTACCCTCTGTTGCCTCGACTTGCTTGCATCAAATGAAATATATGCGATTCAATTGCCAGCACACATCGCTCATTTTGCTTGCAAAATCGAGATTGAACATGAGAGTGAGAATGAGCTTAAGCTCAACAATCCAAATTTGCTCGTCATCAAAACAGAAATTCTGTAAGGCCAGAATTTTGCCGAATAAGCTAGTTGAGCCTTCACACAATCATTAGCAAAAACAAAGGCTTACAAGATCGACTGTTTTACATCAGACAGGCGAAGATTCCTAGATTCAGGTAAAATCGCGCCCATGAATCCTGCACCGAAAAATCTCTTCGCCTCCCCGCGTTATCGCCCCGATGTTGGCGGCAAACATGCTGCTCCTTTTCTTCCTATGACACGTGCCGAAATGGATGTGCTTGGTTGGGATAGTTGTGACGTCATTTTAATCACCGGCGATGCCTATATCGATCATCCTAGTTTTGGTATGGCATTAGTTGGACGTTTGCTTGAACAGCAAGGATTTCGGGTCGGCATTATCAGTCAACCCGATTGGCATTCAGCGGAAGATTTTCGCGCCCTAGGTAGACCAAATCTGTATTTCGGCATCACTGCNNGGATTCGATGGTGAACCGTTACACAGCAGATCGCAAAATTCGCTCAGAAGATGCCTACACACCGGATGGTGATCCGAATAAACGTCCAGACCGCGCTGTGGTGGTCTATGCACAACGGGCACGTGAAGCTTTTCCTGAAGTGAATGTCGTCATCGGTAGTATTGAAGCGAGTTTGCGCCGTATCGCGCATTATGATTATTGGTCGGATAAAGTGAAGCGTTCAGTCTTACCAGACTCTAAAGCGGACATGCTGTTGTTTGGGAACGCAGAGCGGGCGATTGTCGATTTAACGCACAGACTGGCAGCGGGTGAATCAATCAAATCTATTCGTGATTTGCGCGGTACTGCATTCATGACGCCTTCTAACTGGCTGCCAGATGACGATTGGTCTGAAATCCAGTCGATCAAAATCGATACGCCAGGCAAAGTTGAAGTGCATACCAATCCGTATGAAATGATGCCGGAAAAAGAGGCAAAATGCGCGACTGGACAAGCACCAGTATCAGCAGCGGCTTCAGTAGTTGCAGAGCAAGCAGACGTGATCAAACAGCAAGCGATTCGCATCATGAGTCGTGAAGAACGTCAGGCGATGCTCAAGAATAAGCACAATAACACCGTGATTCGATTACCATCATTTGAAGCGATTAAAGATGATCCGGTGATGTACGCTCATGCTTCACGGGTATTTCATCTGGAAGCAAATCCAGGAAATGCCAAAGCATTGTCGCAAGCGCATGGTGACCGCGATGTGTGGATTAATCCGCCACCACTACCCTTAGCAATGGATGAAATGGACGGCGTCTATGATCGCGCTTATGCGCGTGCGCCTCACCCTAGTTATGGCAAAGCGCGTATTCCTGCTTGGGAAATGATTCGTTTCACCGTCAATATTATGCGCGGTTGCTTTGGTGGCTGCACCTTTTGTTCAATCACTGAGCATGAAGGCAGGATTATTCAGAGTCGTTCTGAACCGTCTATCCTTCGTGAAATCGAAGAAATCCGCGATAAAACCAAGGGCTTTACCGGCACGATTTCAGATCTCGGCGGGCCAACTGCGAACATGTATCGACTCGCTTGCAAAGATAAAAAGATTGAAGAATCTTGCCGCCGTTTATCTTGTGTTTATCCTGGCATTTGCAGCAATTTGAATACCGATCATAGTAAATTGATTTCGCTTTATCGTAAGGCGCGTGCAATACCCGGCGTGAAGAAAATTCTGATCAGCTCTGGATTACGTTACGATCTTGCCGTGCGCTCGCCAGAATATGTGAAGGAATTAGTCACGCATCACGTTGGTGGACTATTGAAAATCGCGCCAGAACATACCGAGACCAATACTTTGTCGAAAATGATGAAGCCTGGAATCGGCGCTTATGACGAATTCAAAGCGATGTTCCACAAATATTCCAAAGAAGCCGGCAAAGAACAGTATTTGATCCCCTACTTCATCGCGGCGCATCCGGGAACAACTGATGAGGACATGGTGAATCTGGCGTTGTGGCTGAAGAAGAATGATTTTAAACTCGATCAGGTACAAACCTTTATGCCTACGCCTATGGCATTGGCAACGACGATGTACCACACGCGTAAAAATCCTTTGAAGAAAATTACGGCAGACTCTGAAGTGGTAGAAACTGCGCGTTCCGGCAAAATCCGTAAATTCCATAAAGCTTTGTTGCGTTATCACGCACCGGAAAATTACGAAGTTGTTAAAGAAGGTTTGTTGCGCATGGGGCGCGGTGACTTAATCGGTAGTAGTGAGCGCCATTTGATTCCATCGAGAGCGCCAGTCGTCGCTAATTTGGTGAGTACAGGCGTGGTGGCAGTTAAACGCGGCGCCGCACCAAAGTTAAACACTTTCGGCAAAAGTTCGGCAACACGTCTGGCAGCTAAAGTTGCTCCTACTGCGTCCAAATCTGGCCTGGCTTATAATCCGGCCAAACCCAAAAAAGTAGCTGCTAAGTCTGGTCGACGATAAACAATTATTTCCGTGCATCTTCAGCATGCTGGAAGCGAATTCCTTGACAGCATGCTGAATCATATGAAGAAGAATACGTCTTAAACAACAAGCACAAGAATTTATCAGCCTACATCGTCAATCTCGCGTTACAATTTTCATCGAGGAAATTCTCTAAATTTCTTACCCCCCCCCTAATTTTCCTACACAGGAGAGTCGCGATGAAACACATGAAAACCGTGTTAATTTTGGAACATACTGAAGAGGTGTTTGATAAATTAACTTGCGATGTCTGTGGCACGGAATCACACTGGGACGAGAACTGGTCAAGTGCAGAACCAGAAAAACATATTACGACCGTACAATTAGAAGAGGAAGAATCCTTCCCAAATGGCGGTCAATCAACACAAACACAATTTCACATTTGCCCGACTTGTTTTAAAACCAAGCTTAGCGCATGGTTTGAAAGTCATCGACAAGCAAAAGCTACTGTATCCAATTCGGTGTGGTGAGTTCACCAAGATTTTGTCTGCAATGAATGAGTGACGAACCATTTCCTTTGCTCGGTGAAGTTGAGAAATATCCGTACGCACAGGTATTTCTCAACGGCCTTAGTCGAAGCTACATTGGTTGAAACCATGTATTTATGCATTCAATGACGACATTTGGCCTGTGTTTGCGCAAGTTTGAAGCACACTCGGGTATAATTTAGGGTTTATTTATCTCACCTAAAGAAGCCCAAATGGAAGCCGAACGCCTCAATAGTATTGCCAACCTGCTCATCGACTTAACTAGTCGTGAAGCCGAACTTCGGAGGTATCTTTGACTTCGATATCAAGTCAGAGAAACTCGAACAAGTTAACGGTGAATTAGAAGATCCTAAAGTTTGGGAAGAACCTAAACGCGCACAAGAACTTGGCAAAGAAAAAAAATCCTTAGAAGCCATTGTTCACACCCTCATCAAGATCGATGCCGATCTGAAAGACGCCAACGAAATTTTTACGATGGCGCGTGAAGAAGAAGACGACGATACCTTAGAAGCGATAGAAGCCGATGCCGCGCATCTGAAAGAATTGGTCGAAGGCATGGAATTCCGTCGGATGTTTAATAATCCTATGGATCCGAACAACTGCTTTATCGATATTCAAGCGGGTGCAGGCGGCACGGAGGCTCAAGATTGGGCGTCGATGTTGCTGCGTCAATACTTGCGCTATTGCGAACGCAAAGGCTTTAAAGTCGAAATCCTCGAACAATCTGACGGTGAGGTTGCTGGCATTAAGACTGCAACACTCAAAGTGGAAGGCGAATACGCTTATGGCTTTTTGCGCACAGAAACTGGCGTGCATCGCTTAGTGCGTAAGTCACCATTTGATTCTGCGAATGGTCGTCATACCTCATTCTCCAGTTTATTCGTGTATCCGGAAGTCGATGAATCATTTGAAATCGACATCAATCCAGCGGATGTACGCGTCGATACTTACCGCGCATCTGGTGCCGGTGGTCAGCATATTAATAAAACCGATTCCGCGGTGCGCTTAACCCATGCACCTTCCGGCATCGTCGTTCAATGTCAAAACGATCGCAGTCAACATCGCAACCGTGCTGAAGCCTGGGAAATGTTGAAAGCGAAATTGTTTGAACTGGAATTGCGCAAACGCATGAGCGAAAAACAAAATCTAGAAGACACCAAAACCGATGTCGGCTGGGGACACCAAATTCGCTCCTACGTTCTGGATCAATCCCGAATCAAAGATTTACGTACCAATTACGAAATGGGTAATACCAAAGCAGTATTGGATGGCGACTTAGATGGATTCATTGCGGCGTCGCTCAAACAAGGCGTTTAGTTTTAGACCACGTTACCTAACGACAAAAAATCAATTTCAATTTTAGAGAACAATCATGTCCGACCAACAAAATACAGCAGCAGAATTGCCACAAGACGAAAATTCGATTATCGCTGAGCGTCGTGCCAAGCTCGATGCGATTCGCGCGAAGGGTGTCGCCTTCCCTAACGATTTTCGTCCGCAACATAAGGCCGCTGACTTACAAGCTCAGTATGGCGACATCAGCCGTGAAGACTTAGAAGTGCAAAACGTGGAAGTTGTTGTAGCTGGTCGTATGATGCTCAAACGTGAGGCAAGCAAAAAAGCGGCGTTCGCGACTTTGCAAGATGCTTCTGGTTTAAAAGCCGATGGCCGCATTCAGCTCTACGTAACTAGCGATAAAACGGGTGAAGCAGAAATGGAAGCCTTCCGTCATTATGACTTGGGCGATATCTTGGGTATTGAAGGTGTTTTGTTCAAAACCAAGACTGACGAATTGACTATTAAAGTGACAAAATTGCGCTTGCTGACTAAATCTTTGCGCCCTCTTCCCGATAAGTTCCACGGTCTGTCCAATCAAGAAACCAAATATCGTCAACGTTACGTCGATTTGATCATGAGCGAAGAGACGCGTCGCACATTTAAAGCGCGTACGGCAGCCATGAACTCGATTCGTAGCTTCATGAACAGCCATGATTTCATGGAAGTGGAAACACCGATGTTGCACGTCATCCCAGGTGGCGCAGCGGCAAAGCCATTCATCACGCATCACAATGCGCTGGACATGGAAATGTATCTGCGTATCGCACCGGAACTGTATTTGAAGCGTTTAGTCGTCGGTGGCTTTGATCGCGTGTTTGAAGTCAACCGTAACTTCCGTAACGAAGGT
>DLGN01000407.1 GCA_002482715.1 Oxalobacteraceae bacterium UBA7693 | reverse complement strand
ACGAAAGAAAAAATGCAGCGCTGCATTTTTTCTTTCGTCACTTTCATTCACATCAAAGCGTTTCGCAGCTTACTCAAAATTTTTGTTAGCTCTGCTTGCGTCACCGTTTATCATCTCAGCCAGCCCGATTCAGACCGCGATGGCGCAGCAAACAAATGATCAGATTCAACGCATCGAACCTGCTTCTTGGTGGATAGGGATGAAAAATCCAGAAGTACAACTGATGGTGTACGGGAAAAATATTGCGGAACTCAGTCCTCAAGTTCAGCATCCGGGCGTCAGCATCAAGCAAGTGCATCGTAGTGACAATCCTAATTATCTGTTCATCGATCTAAACATTACCAGCAAAACGAAACCCGGCGTACTGGTGATCAATTTTCTGCACGCTCAAAAAGTGATGAGTAGCATTGATTTCCATTTACAAACAAGACGCACAGATTCTGCACAACGTGCAGGTTTCTCGCCACGCGATGCGATTTATTTGTTAATGCCCGACCGCTTCGCCAATGGTGATAAGGGCAATGATAATCAAAAGAATTACACCGATCGTCTTGCCCGCGATGTACCAGGTGGACGCCATGGCGGTGATATTCAAGGCATGCGCCAACATCTCGATTACATCGCCAAACTTGGCTTCACCATGCTCTGGCCAACCCCCTTGATGGAAAATGCACAGGCAATCAATTCCTATCATGGTTATGCAGCGACCGATTTCTATCGCATCGATCCACGCTTTGGCAGCAATGCGGATTATCAACAGTTCGCCAAAGAAGCAAAGAGCAAAAATATCGGGGTCATTCAAGATGTGGTACTCAATCACATAGGCTCTCAACATTGGTGGATGCAAGATTTACCGAGTAAGGATTGGCTGAATTTTCCCCAACAATATACCGAGACGAATCATATCCGCAGCACTTTACAAGACACGCGCGCTGCGCAAATCGACAAGCGAAAATTTGCTGATGGATGGTTCGTAAAAACCATGCCGGACCTCAATCAACGCAATCCATTCTTAGCGAAGTATTTAATTCAGAACAGTTTATGGTGGATAGAATTCGCCGACTTATCTGGCCTGCGTACGGATACCTATTCTTATTCGGATAAGGAATTTCTAGCAAACTGGTCTCAAGCTGTGATGGAGGAATATCCCAATCTGAATATCGTTGGCGAAGAATGGAGCATGAATCCGAATATCGTCGCTTATTGGCAGCGCGGCAAACAGAATCACGATGGCTATCGCTCATTTGTTCCAAGCTTAATGGATTTTTCTGTCTATCAAGCTTTGCACGCAAGTCTGGTCGGTGGCTATGGCAAAGATGCTGACATGATGACGATGTATGAAGCGATTGCGAATGATTTCATTTACGCCGATCCAGATAATCTAACAATCTTTGAAGGCAATCACGACACGCCACGTATTTTTTCGGCGCTGAATGAAGATATCGCCTTAAACAAACTCGTCTTCGCGATGTTAGCAACGCTGCGCGGAATTCCGCAAATGTTTTACGGCGCTGAGATCTTGATGACCAGTCCGAAACAACGCGATGACGGCAAGGTTCGTGGTGATTTCCCAGGCGGTTGGGAAGACGATCACGTCAACGCCTTTACCGGAAAAAATCTGAGTGTCGCACAACAAGAAATGCAAAATTTCGTCACGCGCTTATTCAATTGGCGCAAATCTGCGACTGCAATCCACCAAGGAAAATTGTTGCACTTTATTCCTGAGAATAATTGCTATGTGTATTTCCGCACGCACGACAAACAGAAGATCATGATCATCATCAATCGTAACGAAAAATCACTCCAGCTCGATTTAACGCGGTTTAACGAAGTGCTACAAAAACCCCATCAAGCACGCGAAATTATCAGCAATCAAAATCTTGTTTTAGAAAGAACGCTCAAGGTCAACGCCAAGACCGCGATGATTTTGGAACTGCACTAAGCCAAGTAACAATTCAATAAAGCAAATCCCCCCCAACGAGGTCACATCATGAAGAATTTACTTTTCTCACTCTTACTCAGCATAGGCACATTGAATGCGCTACCAGTTACAGCGCAAACACGAAGCGAAGTCGTGCATCCAGCATGGACAAAAAATGCCACTATTTATGAAGCGAATATTCGTCAGCATTCAAAAGAAGGCAGCTTCCAGAAATTTGAAGAATATCTGCCTGAACTCAAAAAAATGGGAGTGAAAGTCATCTGGCTAATGCCGATCAATCCTATTGGTGAAAAAAATCGCAAAGGCCCTTTAGGTAGCTACTATGCTGTGCGTGATTACAAAGGTGTCAATCCAGAATTTGGCACACCTGCCGACTTCAAAAAACTGGTGAAATCCATTCATGCACAAGGCATGTATGTGATTATCGATTGGGTGCCAAATCACACGGCCTGGGATCATCCTTGGACTGAAAAGCATCCTGAGTTCTACAAGAAAGATAAAGACGGTAAATTTGTTCCGCCAGTGCCAGATTGGGCGGACGTGATTGCACTTGATTATAGTAACCAACAATTGCGCAAAGAAATGTTGGAAGCGATGCGCTTCTGGCTCACTGAGTACAACATCGATGGTTTCCGCTGCGACGTTGCTGCGATGGTGCCGACAGATTTTTGGAACGATACTCGCAAAGAATTAGACAAGACCAAAAAAGTCTTCATGCTAGCAGAAGCACATGAGTTCGAATTGCACGAAAAAGCCTTTGATATGACGTATGGCTGGCAATACAAAGACTTGTTTAATGAAATCGCTCAAGGCAAAAAATCTGTCAAAGATTTAGATGCTTATTTAAATGGTGAAGAAAAACATTATCATCCTGATGCGTATCGCATGTTACACATCACCAATCATGATTTAAACAGCTGGGAAGGCACTGAGTTTGTTCGACTCGGTGATGCGGTAGAAACCTTTCTGGTGCTATCCAACATCATGAAAGGCATGCCTTTGATGTATAGCGGACAAGAAGCGGGCAATAACAAGGCATTGAATTTCTTTGAGCGCGATCCTATCGAATGGAAGGCTCACCCATTCAAACAGCTATATACCAAACTATTTCAATTGAAGAAAACGAATAAGGCTTTATGGAATGGTTTAGCGGGTGGCGAAATGCAGCGTATTCACACTGGCGCGGATGAGCATGTGTTTGCATTTACACGCGAAAAAGATGGCAACAAGATTGTTGCGATCTTTAACTTGTCGAATAAAGCACAAACAGCCGATATTCAATCCGCACTGGCAAAAGGTAAATTACGTGATATCAATAGTGGCGCAAAAGCCCCACAAGGCGCTAACGTCAAATTTAATCTCAAGCCTTGGGAATATAAAGTGTTTGCGCAATAGTCAAAATGCAGTATTATGCGTATCAAATTCATGCCAATTTCATAGCGCAGAGTCGTAATACCAGTTTGTAGTAGAGGTAGTAGGAAGAGACGAAGTAGCACCAAGAAAATTAAACTATAAAAAGAGCGCCAGCGTTTAACATTAAACGCTGGCGTTTTTTATTGTCTGATCGATTGGTATTCGCTTGTTAGCCGCACTCAGAACTCATGGACTACACACCAGCACCACGTACAAGCACCAGATACAAGTACCAGAAACAAGCACCAACGTTGCCTCCTCAGTAAAGTAGGAAAACCACTTTTTTCAGATTTTTGGTCTACCGATCAGCAAATTTGATCTAGCTCAAGACGCATGTTGCAGTGCGCAACTACACTGTTTCCATCAGGTTCAGGAAAAAATCTCTCAAGCAAAAGAGTCATCAGAATCCACAAAATCAACATCAGTATTCATAATTTACATTGATAATTTAGTTTAATAACCAAGGAAAATGAAAATGAAAAAGCTCGTTCTCGCACTCTCTTTAGCATCAGTTGGTTTCATCAGCGCAGAAGCAATTGCACAAGATAGCCCATGGTTGGTTCGTGCACGTGTTGTGAATATCGACACCGCAAATAAGTCTGATCAAGTTGGTGGTGTTGGCGCAGAAGACCGTATTACTGTGGGCAAGAAAACTATTCCAGAAATCGATATTTCTTATTTCTTCTCACCAAATGTTTCTGCTGAATTGATTTTGACTTATCCACAAAAACACGATGTGTACTTGGACGGTAACAATATCGGTACATTCAAACATTTGCCACCAACATTGTCTGCACAATACCACTTCGCGCCAAACGCTAGCATCAACCCTTACCTCGGCGTTGGTGTGAACTACACCAATATCTCTAAAGTGAATTTGTTAGGCGGCAAAGGTAGTTTAGAAAGCAGCAGCTTTGGCTTGTCTTTCCAAGCTGGTGTTGATTTCGCGATCGACAAAAATTGGTCTTTGAATTTGGATGTGAAAAAAGTACAGATTCGTAGCGATGTCAAAATTGCTGGCGCAAAAGCAAGTGCTGTTAAAGTTGATCCATTGTTGATCGGTGTTGGCGTAGGCTACCGTTTCTAATTTGGGTTTAAGCTAGTCGTACCTAAGTCCACAAAGTCGCCGCGCTGACAGCCCGGCGACTTTTGTATTTATCAGGCCGATAGTAAAGCTTAAGGCGCTTTTGCTTTCTTCGATTTGCCTGCATTGTTGGATTTCTTCTTGCTCGGATTTTTCTTCACAGGATTCGTCTTGTGATGCAATTCCGATGTCTTCACGTTAGTAGAACTAATAGCAGTGGTCGCCAGCACAGCAATTTCTATACTTGTGCCTGAATCTGCACTTGACGATACGGTCACATCAATTTCCGCCGCTAAGTTTTTCTTATCCGGTTCGTCAGGCAGCGTAGGCAATTTCACCATCGCCAAATCGAGTACTTCTATCCAATGCATGACAGGTGTTTTTGTTCCAGATTGCAAATGCTGCTGGCACGCCATATTGGCACTAATAATGGCATCGGGATCAGTTCGCTCCAATGCGGCAATTTTGTTATCACGTAATTGCCTTGCCAAAGTCGGCTGTAAAATGGAATAGGTGCCTGCAGAACCACAACACAGATGACTATTCTCGCAGCCACGCACATCGACACCAAGACTACCCAAGATTGTTTCGACCTTGCCTCTTACTTGCTGTCCGTGCTGCAAACTACATGGTGAATGCCAAACCAGTCGCTGAGAGATTTCTCCTCCAATCAAAGCGATCAATTCTGTCGTGAGATTTTCTAAGTATTCACTCAGATCCACGGTCAGCGCGCTAATCCGCTTTGCCTTTTCTGCATATTCTGGATCATGCGCTAGCAATATCGCGTAATCTTTGACGGTCACACCACACCCAGACGCAGT
>DLGN01000202.1 GCA_002482715.1 Oxalobacteraceae bacterium UBA7693 | reverse complement strand
TAAAAAGCTTAAAACATCTGGTAACCTTGTTACGTGATATGCAAGATGAATTGATTGTGATTCATTACGACCAACGTTATGGAGAAACGATGGTGTTACCACGCAAAGCCATGCTAGCTGAAACTGAAGGTGTTTTATCTGACAATGGAATTCGTTCGCAAGGTTCCGTCGATATGATGGCAATCTGGAATGCGAAATAATCTGCTCAGTGCAAGTATCTCAATGCCAGCAGCTAAATTGCTAAAGTAATCTACTAAAGTAATCGAAATTGTTATTTCCGATTACCAGCTAGCCCGCAAAAAATAAAGCGCATCAAGCTTGAGCTGATGCGCTTTATTTTCTTTTATACTTACCGCGTAAAACTATTTAGATACTTGGCTGTTTGAATCAACAGGCTTATTCAACAGGCTGAATAACCAGACTTAGTCAAAACGAACATCGATCAAGAAATAACGTGGAATTTTAAAATGTCGCCCCAAATCTTCAGGGCGAATGCCCGAACCGATTACATCAGGATACTGCATAGATTTGGCCTTTGTTTTATAAGGCATGATGAAAGTCAAAATACTGTGATTTTGATTGACAGGGAAGGCAAGCTCTTCTGATTTAGCTTGAAAACTTTTCAGAATAAAGTCCTTGTGTGCGGCACCCAAGTTAAATTCCTTCACAACGCCAAAGCCCAAAAAGCGAAAATCAAATTTAGCTTTACCATTGCTAGTGCCTTGCACTAACACATTAAATTTAAACTCTTGTTCTTTAAGTTTAAAGAACTCTTCTTCTTTTGAATCAAAGATTTCGTGCGTTTTGATGAGTTTGCCGTTTTCGTAGTCACGGATAAAAATTTTAAAATCTTTGCCCCATAAATGCGTGCCTGAAAATTTTACTTTGTTGTAATTAATTCCTTGAAAACGTAAGACGTTCATTAAGTCTTCGTTTTCTACACCTTCAACAGTGCTTAATCGGATATTGGACTGCGCACTGGCGAATGCGATTGGCAGTAGCATGCTAGCGAATAGGAGAGCAATTTTATGCATGATAAATCCAGTAGATAGTTGATTGCACGATATAGGTTTCGACATTTTTTATTAGGAAGACAAGTCAGAATCTTATCACTAGCATCAGTTTATTTAAATCTTCACAGACAACAAACCTATTTACTTTAAGTTTTACTTAAATTAATATATGTTTTAATGTAATTATTTTGTTTTCACCCAAGGATAAGTATGAATTCAAGCAAAGCGGCAACGATAAAGCAAACCACACCGCTATCAGGCAAATTAAGTATTTTTGTCAGAATCATCGCAATTATTTTCATCCTTAATTTAATCGCAGATCGGTTGATCCAAGTGCTTCCTGCCTATACCTTAGGCGGCAATTTTAGTGTGGAAAATACCTTCATGCTTTCATTGAAATTGCCATTTTTTTGGACGGGGTTGCTAGTGCCAATCATCTATGTTTTTGCACTTTGGGCAGCTGCAGATTTTTTGAAAAAATTTGAACTCAGCAAATCTTTTGATCATGACTTACTCAAAAGCTTGCAGTCGATTGGTGCCAATTTGATGTATGCGGCAATGGCCACGATCTTGTTTGTGCCAAGTATTGAAGCTTGGATCAATCAAGGTTCTCGCGATCTAACAACAGACTGGGATGTCGAAGCTGTGACGATAGGTATGATAGGTCTGATTCTCAAATATGTCGCGCAGCGTGCACAGTCTTTACAGCGCCAAGTTGACAGCTTTATTTAAGTCTTTTTGACATGCCCATCCGCGTCAACTTAGACATCATGCTGGCTCGCAGGAAAATGCGTGCTAAGCAATTGGCCGAACAAATCGGACTTTCTGAAACGCAGCTATCCATGTTGCGCACTGAGAAAGTGCGAGGGATTCGCTTTGATACGCTGGCAAAAATTTGTCTGGTATTAGATTGCAAACCTGCTGATATTCTTGATTACGACATCGACCAAGCTGATTTGCAGATTGCCGATGACGATTAAGCTGGCTCTATGTGTTCGACCAATAACTGCACCTTGGTCACGCCATTGTATTCATTTGCATCGAGTCTAAAGGCGACATTGATACGTTCGCCGAAACTATCCGTATGGCCAAACCAAATCGCATCATAGCGCATGCCATTTTTCTCCAATACCATCTTCAAATGGCGCTCTTTTAAAATGCGCTGTGACACCAATTTAAATTCATCACAAAATATTGGTGGTGCGAAACCTTGCCCCCAAACTTGGCTATCAAGAAGTTCAATAAAATCGGTGGTGTAATACGCTTCTTCTAAGGCACCATCGGTTTCTATGATCCGTTCCAACTGCTCTTGGCGTAGCCAGGATTTTCCCACCGCTTCAAATGCTGTTTGAAACGCAGCAAAGTCTTCGGCGCGAATAGTCAAACCTGCGGCCATTGCATGTCCACCAAATTTTTGTATCAAGCTGGGCGCGTGTTTTGAGACCAAATCTAAGGCATCACGTAAATGAAAACCTGGAATGGAGCGCCCTGAGCCTTTGATTAAACCTTCATCGCCAGGCGCGAAGGTAATCGTGGGGCGAAAAAATTTATCTTTCAAACGTGAGGCAACGATACCAATCACGCCCTGATGCCAAGATTCATCAAAGACCGTGATGGTGTGCGTGTCTTGCGCTTGAAAATCATCGAGATGGAGGAGGGCGACATCCTGCATTTCTCGTTCGATGTCTTTGCGGTCGGCATTGATGCTATTCAGTTCTTGCGCGATTTGCCAAGCTCGGCCTTCATCGTCGGTGGTTAAACATTCTATCCCCAACGACATATCCGCTAGGCGACCTGCTGCGTTTAAACGCGGGCCGACCGCAAAACCCAAATCAAACGGACTAGCTAAACGTGGCTCGCGACCAGCGACACGAAATAGCGCAGCGATACCCGCATGCATACGACCAGCGCGCATACGCTTGAGTCCTTGCGCCACTAAGATACGATTATTCGGATCAAGTTTAACCACGTCAGCGACCGTGCCTAGCGCAACCAGATCAAGCAAAGTATCCAGTTTGGGTTGATTCTGCTGATCGAATGCACCGCGTTGTCGCAGTTCTGCGCGCAATGCCAGCAGCACATAGAACATCACACCAACACCGGCCAAATTTTTACTCGGAAAGTCGCAAAATGGCTGGTTCGGATTCACGATCACACTCGCTTGCGGCAAAGTATCGGCTGGTAAATGATGATCCGTTACCAAGACTTGTATACCACGTGCGTTCGCCGCCGCGACGCCATCGATGCTGGCGATGCCGTTATCCACGGTAACGATAATATCAGGCGATTTTTCCCGCGCTGTGAGTTCGACAATTTCTGGCGTTAAGCCATAGCCATATTCAAATCGGTTCGGTACGATGTAATCAACTTCAGCGCCCAACATACGCAAGCCACGCAAGCCCACAGCACAAGCCGTGGCGCCATCACAGTCATAATCGGCAACGATCACGAGCTTCTTCTTGGCAGCAATCGCGTCGGCTAAAAACTTCGCCGCTTTTTCGCTATTTAATAAACGATTTGGTGGAATTAAGGCGGGCAGATCCGTCAATAATTCTTCTGCACTGAGAATGCCACGTGCTGCAAAAAGACGCGCCAATACAGGATGTAAGCCACTTTGTTTCAGTAACTCTGCTTGGCGAAATGCGTAGGGGCGTATGCTGATGCGTGTCATAGCGATCGAAAGTAAATAAGTGAATGAAGTTGATAGGTTTGACGAACTATTTTCTATGCATTTTGCTGTGATCGATGTGCTAGTTTGAATAAAGTTTCTAAGCTAGGTTTGCGCCAAAATTTCCATGCTTGTGGCGCCTGGCAACACAACTCCGCCAGAGATTGCCCATTACTCAATACCAATTGCAAAGATTTGAACTGTTTATTTTGTAAAGTTTGTAAAGCTGGCGCAAACCAGTCTTGTTCCAATTGATTCATGTGTGCCAGCCATGTACCCCAATCGCTATTTAGCGCGGGTTCTATTAAATTTTCGATCACGACACTTTGTTTGGCATCGCTCTTATTTGTTTGCTGGCTTGTTTGCTGATACAGATTGGAAAAATGCTTGAGGCCTAACTGGCAATCCAAGGTTTGAAGTTCCGCACTTCCGCTATGTAGCCAAACTGAATTAATCGTGTTTCGACCATGCTCATCTCGGCGTTGATTAACGGGATGAATATGCCAGAGCATTTGGATCTCATTTTGCAATTTGCGCCAAGCGACTTCGTGCTCACCTTTGGCTATCCAAATTTCCATATTATGACCAGCCGCTGCATCTAGGCTCGCTGTTTGTAATGACGCCCATTCATCGGCTCTTAAAAACCAGGTTTTCGCATCTCCATAGACAAGTGTTTTTCCTAGCTCTTCACAAATTTCTTTTGCGGCATTAAAAAGCGCTCGCGATTCTTCTTCATTAATATCGAGACGACGCGGATCGGTCATAACCATGTGATCACGCGCGATATGGATATGAATAGGGCTTAAAGTAAACCAAAAACCTGCAGGCGCTTGTATTCCAAAACCGTGCATAACACTATGACTAAGCGCAGGGCTATTCAGCTTAGCATGCGTTTGATTGAAGTGTTGGGTAACCCACAATTCATGCGGTAGCAAACGCGCAAATTCATCAAAATCATGATGTTGTTCGCTTGTGGCATAACCCAAAAGTGCGGCAAGTGAAGGTGTTTTCATTTGCCTGACTAATTCTTTAGCCAAGGGCGCAGGCGGTATGCCGAAAGGCAAAATAATTTCTAAATAGCTCATAGCGTCATTGTATGGCAAACTACGGGCTCTTGAAGCTTAGTCTGCTTTTTTTGTTTAATTGGAATCGTTCTTTACGTGAAAAATCTCTCATTTGAATGGCTGGTCGGCTTGCGGTATACACGTGCAGGTCGTCGTAGTAGCCGCAATAGTTTTATTTCTTTTATTTCCCTTATTTCTATGGCTGGCATCGCACTTGGTGTGGCCGCCTTGATTATCGTCCTTTCGGTCATGAACGGTTTTCAAAAAGAAGTGCGGGACAGAATGTTGTCGGTACTGCCGCATATCGAAGTATTTGATGCCAGTGGTGTTATTCCAGATTGGCAGGCAACCGCAAAACAGGCGCAATTACATCCTGCGGTTTTAGGCGCTGCGCCGTATGTCGATGCGCAAAGTATGATCGTCAATGATGGTGTAATGCGCGGAGCTGTATTGCGTGGCATTTTGCCTGAGGAAGAACCTAAAGTTTCTATCGTCGCGAGCAAAGTGAAAGCGGGCAAATTGAGCGATTTGAAAGAAGGTGCCTTCAATATCATTCTCGGTGTTGAACTGGCGCGCGCGATGCACGTTGGCATAGGCGATAAGGTCACCTTAGCAGCACCTGAAGGTCAATTAACCCCGGCTGGTACGATCCCGCGTTTAAAAGGATTTACGGTCGTTGCGGTGTTCGAAGCAGGGCACTATGAATTTGATTCGGGAATGGCTTTCATTCATCTTGCCGATGCACAGAAATTTTTCCGTCAAGAGGCACCAACCGGCGTGCGTTTGCGCATCAAAGATATGTTGCAAGCGCCACAGGTCGCATTTGAATTGAGCCGCTCATTAGGAGGCAGTTTAATTACGCGCGATTGGTCTCAGCAGAACAGTAATTATTTTGCTGCCGTAAAAACAGAAAAAACCATGATGTTCATTATTCTTACTTTGATTATTGCGGTCGCGGCTTTTAATTTGGTCTCGACTTTAGTCATGACAGTGACCGAGAAACAAGCTGACATTGCGATCTTGCGTACTTTAGGTGCTTCGCCGATGTCTATCATGAAAATCTTTATGGTGCAGGGCGGTTTAGTCGGACTATTTGGCACTGCTCTCGGCGTTTTGTCGGGCATTATTGTAGCACTCAATATTGATGTCATCGTGCCCTTCATTGAGAAAATTCTAGGTATACAGTTCTTGGCAAAAGAAGTGTATGTCATTAGCACTTTACCTTCAGATTTACACTGGTCAGACGTCTGGACCATAGGCGGCATCGCAGTTGTATTGGCATTCTTAGCGACAATTTATCCTAGCTGGCGTGCGGCCCGCGTTAAACCTGCGGAGGCACTGCGCTATGAGTAAGCTACAAACTGTTTTATCGTGTAAAAATTTAGCAAAAACCTTCGGTCAAGGTGAGCAAGCAGTCAAGGTTTTGCATGGTGTCGATTTTGCTATCCATGCTGGCGAACGTATCGCGATTGTTGGTGCATCGGGTTCTGGTAAATCGACCTTACTCCATTTACTTGGTGGCTTAGATACACCAAGTAAAGGCATCGTCAATTTGCTCGGCAATGATTTTGCCAATATGAGTGAATCTGCGCGTGGCGATTTGCGTAACCAGTCGCTCGGTTTTGTATATCAATTTCATCATTTGCTACCTGAATTTTCTGCTTTAGATAATGTCGCCATGCCTTTGTTAATTCGCCGCATGAAGCGCGCGGAGGCGCAAGAGATTGCCAAAACGATGCTGACTAAAGTTGGCTTGGCTCATCGCGTAACGCACGTGCCAGGCGAGTTATCTGGGGGTGAACGTCAACGCGTTGCGTTAGCACGAGCTCTGGTCACCAATCCAGCTTGCGTATTGGCAGATGAACCGACTGGCAATCTAGATCGTGGCATTGCCGATCAGGTATTTGCTTTGATGTTGGAACTATCTAAAACCTTAGGAACGGCATTTGTGATCGTTACCCATGATGCAGATTTAGCGAAACGTTGTGATCGAGTTTTACGATTAACAGATCAAGGCCTGGTTGAAAGTCATTAAGACTTGAGGGAAAGCAGTGCATACCTGAATAGAATGTGGTCTGCAAATCGGCATCATTAAGCTATTGTCTATACAAACTAAAACTGAAACAACAATGCAAAAATACTGATTGCATACACAGTATTTTTGCTTTACATTACTAACTACTGAACGCGCATACAGTATTTCTGTTGCGAGGAATTGTGAGTAAATCAGCTTAGACCATATCGACATTTAATGACGGAGATTTTATCAAATGACTAACTTAGAACAAACACTGGATACGCGTTTCACCGTGCAATTTTCTCCTAGCACTTTCTTAATGCGTTTCGGACGTCGCGAGATTTTTGTCTGCAATGATTTTAGAAATCGACACTACCAAGTAAATCCTGTAATTGAGTGCTCAACTGGAGTACAGGCTGGTCATTTAGAGATTTTGTTGTTCCGTAAATGGTTGGTGATTTTATCTAAGGCTAGATAAAATACTGCATACGATGTGGTGAGCGGTTAATAGTGCATCGCACTCATGCAATTCCAAACAAAAAATCAGGCTGTTTTTTAAGCCTGATTTTTTTATGCGCTAATTCAGCGATGTACATCGGATGAAATGCTAGCTAAGTAAACTAATCTTTTTTTAGTTTCTCAGGTCACTCAAAACCCTAAATCAGACAACAAATCATCCACGTTTTCTTGATTCAATTGTATTCCACCAACAGCTCCTGGCCCTGCCAGAAGATCTTCTTTTTTTGTAGCAGAAACTGCGCCCTCTGGTGCGCCACTGATAAGTAGGGCAAGTAGATCTTTTTCAGTTCGCTCTAATAAGCTCACGACTTTTTTAATCAATTGTCCTGTTAAGTCTTGAAAGTCTTGCGCCATCATAATGTCGGACAATGCCCGCTCAGTACTGGTGCTGTTATTTTTTGTTTCCTGAATAAATCCATGCATTTGCAAAGTCAATGCGATTAGATCTTCTTTAGATAGTTCGGCCAATTGTGGCGTGTCTATTTTTTGCAGCAGCATTTCGGCATTTCTTGTCGTGCTTTGCTGCAATGGAAGGGTGTTTTCCACGGCGGATAGAACTGTGTTAGCTGCTTTTTCCGTGAGTACCGCAATATGATTGAGCCGTTCGCGCGCAGAGGGGAATTCATTGGAAGCTTCGGCCAGAATATCGTTGGCGCCAACCCAAGTTAGCGCATCATGTAAGGCACGAACTACATGACCCAATCCTTTGTACATTAGTTCAGGATTATCGTTGATAGATCCATTCAAAGCAGGAGGCAGCTGAGTCATATCGTATCCTTGTGTCCCAAGTGTTGATCGGGGGATACTAAATGATAAAATGGAAACTGACAATATAAAGAAGATACTATTGAATAATGTTAGGACCTACGGAAAGCGGTCGCTAGCGTCGTTACGGACGCTTCGCTGGACAATTTACTAAGTCCCTTTTTAATTTTATTCTTAAGATCGCAACACCCTCCATGTGTTAAAGTGTTGGCATAACTAAAGGAAAATTGTGGCTACACCAAATTACGGATACGAAAAACGCCAAAAAGAATTGGCGAAAAAGCGCAAAAAAGAAGAAAAACTAAAGACGCGTGCGGAGCGGGGACATACTGACTCTGATGAAAACTCTTCTCAAGAATCTGCACCTGATACAGAATCTGTGACAGATCAAACTCCCAAAGAGTAAATCTTTAAATCCGCAACCATCTGCTAAAATTTACCGCGCAATGAATTTGCAAACCAAAGGATTTGTATGCACTACAAATCCTTTCTCTCTAAAAGAATAAGCAATAGCCCGACTACTTCAAATAGGCTTCAGGCAGAGGAAGTTGAGGTCTTTCGGCTTCAAATAATAAAGAAATAATCCACCAGCGAGTTCCATCGTGCATTAACTGCACACTATTGAT
The DNA here is from genome assembly GCA_002482715.1 of Oxalobacteraceae bacterium UBA7693. Lineage (GTDB taxonomy): Bacteria > Pseudomonadota > Gammaproteobacteria > Burkholderiales > Burkholderiaceae_D > Undibacterium. The sequence continues at coordinate 11,527 of DLGN01000202.1, read as the reverse complement.
ACCTCGCTGTATTGATTTATTTTTTTCCGTATTTGTTTCGTAGGTGGTGAACACATGTGCAAGTTCACCCCATTGTTCTGTTTTTCGACTGAGTTCTTTTTCGCGAAAACCAGTTTCAATTAAAATCGGGCCGGAACTTGCAATGTAGTCACTGACACTCATGATACGAAGACCGAAATCCTTCGAGTCTCGCTTTGGGCCGATTGCCATAATCCTAGCCTCTGGTATAAACAGCGAGCGCATTCGATTCCAATCGCGTGCCTGACCAATCCCACCAGAAATAACATCATAAAGCGCGGCAACAATCCCATCAATTGATTGCACATCAAGACTACGTGCGGCAGGGGTCGAAACCAAGACCGGCGAAGTCTGCTGCAACATAGCGGGCTTTTCAGTCGCATGCACTGGCGCACTACAAATCAATGCAAAGTTCAAGAATAACCCTGTGAAAACGAAATAAGGATTTACATTCATTTCAGCTCCGTTTTTTTTAATAATTTAATGAGCTTAGTTTGAACCCATGCTGTGAATAAAGTTCATCGCCCAAATATGCCAATAAGCGCAACAGGAAAATAACCGCTACTTTTTCGCATAATTTATATTATGTCAAATCAGATCACATAATAAAATACAATGTACTCACACAAAATCACACTTACGTTGTGGAGTCTTCATTTAGCTTACCTCTCTAGTCGATTTCACAAATGAAGCTTGAAGTTCACCATGAAACTTCATATCTTCATCTTGTTCTCACTTATAGCGACATACGTTGTCGATCGTCACAAAAAGTCATACGAAATCAAGCATTACTTGATTGGCGCTATTCCATGGAGGTTGCCATCACCTCGGAGTCCATACTAATTCCTAAACGATTGGCTATTTCGCTGCATACCGTTTGACACATGGATAAAGTCTTTTGATCTTCAATACGGTAAAAAACTTGTGTGCCTTCTTTTCGCCGAGCCAAGACTTTTGCTCGGTAAAGCAAGTTAATTTGTCGAGATACATTTGCCTGTGTTGATTCCACAGCGATAACGATATCTCCAACGGATTTCTCGCCCTTACATATGGAGTTAATAATCTTTAGGCGGGTAGGTTCACATAACAAGGAAAAATAATTGGCGACTTCTTCGAACAGCTCTTCTGTCTGCTCTTTACGGAGATTTTCGTTCACGGCAAAATAATTCTATATGGTTAATTACGGATATGGCGAATTATAGTGCCGAAAATAAAAGATTCACAATGAATTGAATAATTAATTTCTGGAATAGTCAGGGCACGTTGACGCGACTGCTTCATCTTGTTTAATTTTCAGATGATTTCGAAGTACGAAAATCGAGGGCATTGCAAGCCTCACATGGCTCCACTACCCAGCCTAATTTCACTGCCACTTTGTATAACGCACATCCAGCACAAAATCCCAGCACCGCTTCCATCCACATGAAACTGATGCAAGTGATGACCAAGACATTGGGTATCCAACTTGGCATGTAATTCACTGTAGTTGGCAATACATCTGTTCGAGCCACAAAGTTCACCCACTCAGCAAAAGTGTCTGGATTAAAGAAAATCAAGCAAATGGAAATCATGAACGCACCAAATGACCATGCGAATCTCTTGGGTGCTAAAAGTTTCCAATCCGGAGCTCTGTATCTCGCCAAGAATTTTGATACCCAAATTGTTGGTGAAAGTATTGCTGTACGTGTCGACATTCCTACTAGCATTTCAAAGAGACCGTAAAAAAGGATGATGGTCTGCAATGAATAATCGTATGTCTGACGTATCGCCTCAACTTGATAAAGAATTCTTCCACTCATATCGGTTTCGTAGGTATCAACCACACTGTTGCCCGTCACGACCCACGATGATCCATAGATCGCTTCAAACAGAGTAAACCCCATAAATAGCGGGATAGCGAGCATGATGCCCGCTCTGATCCTGACTGCTGTGTCGTTAATCATCGGTACTTCTGAATTTGCTTCTTTTAGCCATCCAGATAGCCAATTTTTGTCTGCCATATCAATTTCCCATTTTTTATAACAATCACAGTCTCAGTCTTAATTTAATGGAACTGCACCGACTAAGCTGCGCCCTTCCAGAGTCCATTGATGTAATGAGCCGTCGTACAATTTACTCAATTTGTTACCTAATAATTCTGATGCAAGGAACCAAACTCCCGCTGATAAATGACCGCTATTACAGTAGCTGATGAGAGGGGAGTTGGTATTGATGCCTTGATTGCGGAATAGAGACTTATATGTGTTCGCTGACATGAACTTGAGTGCTCTCCCCTCAGATTTGAACATTAAATCTACCGGAAACAATTTTGCTCCTGCAAGATGACCGTAAGAAGTAACGTAATCGCGTTTCACTAGCCCATAAAAATGTTTATTGTCTCTGGAGTCGATTAAGATAGTTTGTCTGTTTTCAACAGCACTAGCAACTTCAGAGGATCCCGCTAGATATTGGTCGGAACGGTCAACAACAGCAGTCCAATTTCCCGCTTTGACAGCAAGTGCATCAGTCGAAAAGTCACGAGACTCCTGCAACCACGCTGCCATTCCACCATCTAAGACTGCTAATTGATCTTCGCCATAGACTTTAAACTGCCAATATACGCGCAATACATCATCGACTTCGCTAATCTCGCTTCCCATAGACATCAATACGATGGGTTTTTCTCGATTAATTCCTGCCGCTTGAATGATCTTTTCAAAATCCGCTTTCTCAGGAATCATATACTTAAGTTTCAATCCATCTATTGTTCGCTCTGTACGTATTAAATTCATGTCGATCAGACGCGCACCGTCAATATGAGCAGCACCAACTTTCAAAAATTTCTTGCCAGTCTTTATCTCGGTTTCAAACACAGGTAAGGATGTGAACGATTTGGTATTCGAACGCACATCAACGATCTGAACTTTATCGAGATTTGCCGCCAGCCATGCTGTATCAACAATCGGCCCTGGCAAGGTCTGCGAGTTAACAGTCCCAGACAAAAATAGAGCGACACTGACTAAAATCAACTTGATTTGAATTTGCATTTTCGTCTCACTTTAGGTGAAATACCTTATTAAGGAGCCTGCATATTGGCAGGACTCTCAGCAACCAAATTTTTCGATTGTGCAGACTCTGGGTGCGTATCAAATAACCAGTCTGTGATACCCGCACCGGCCCACATTCCTATTAATGCTAACCATGCTGTTAAAGCAAAAATAGAGCCTCCGGTAATCCCTGCACCTACCGCGCAGCCACCAGCCAACATGGCACCGAAGCCCATCAAAATAGCGCCAATAATGTATCGCCCCATGCTGTAGCCATCCTTGAAGCCTTCTAGTTTCAAGTCTTTTCCAAACCAAGCACCAATGAACGAGCCGATAAATACCGCAGGTAACAATCCAAAATCAAAATTAATAGGCACACTTGGAGATGAAAGAATTCGCATCAACCATTCAGCTGAAGGGCCGCTAAATGTAAGGCCTTGCAAAGGAATAATTTCAAACGAGTTGACCGATGATGTGTAGGTGAACCACCATGCCAATGCCACGGCAAGGCCAGACCCTATACCCCCGATCCATTTCCAAATTGTTCCACCGCTACGAATAGAAAAATACAATGCGGCAATCAACCAGACCATGCCAAATAAAATACCGCCCCAATTACCCACGCCCGCTATCGCCAACAAGTCGCGTGAGCTACCGCCCTCCACTGTCCACCACGCGCTCATGGTGTTTCGTAGAGGAGCCAGTGCGCCAGACAATGAGGCTTGCGCTGCGACCGCGAACACGAGACCAGATAACAAGGCACGCAGATTTCCATTGGCAGATAAAATCAAAAGGCGACTAGCGCAACCACGCGTCAGTATCATACCAATGCCAAATAAGAGCCCACCAATCAGAGCGCCAGAAATACTTCCGGTCGCAGCCAACTGGCGCGCGGTGCTCAGGTCAATACTATGATTAAGAATCAGTACTTGAATAGTGACCACAGCAGTCGAAAACGCCAGCAGCCAAACGGACAGCTTTTCACCAAATTTTCTATGCCAAAATTCGATGACCGCGGCGCGTAAACAAAACTTTGATCGCTGCGCAAAGAAGCCAAACATCAATCCTATGCAGGCTCCACCCAAAGCCATCACACTCGGTTCACCATACCGTTCAAATACTGATGCGAAATCCACATAGCCTCCGTTTGCGTTTCTCAATGCCTATTTCAATTTATAGAAGGAGTCATTTAAATAAGCAGCAATATTTAATTCGTCTTCTGGAAAAAAACTCAGATTTAGCTGCGAACTACAGTAAGCAATTTGTGAAATTAATTTCTCTTGAGTTTTGACCTTACGATCGACACGCGTATAAAAGTCTTTATCATTTTTTCCGGTACGTTGTTGATGACACGCAGTGCAATTATTCTCTTGATGCAATGATTTACCAGCTGCGATATCCGCCTTGGCGAACAATCTCTCCTTGCTGGCGGCTTGCGTACTCGATAGCGTTAATAGTACGAATAAAATGAATACGTTACATAGATATAGCAATTTCATATACAGGCTCCCAAATGAAAATAGCAAAAGAGGCGTTCTGTTCAATACAACTATTGGAGTAAGTCACTCCAAATTCACAAAGAATCAAGCAAAAATTGATAGCATGAATTGTGTCTATCGATGACCCAACTTGAAGCAAGAAACTTATGGCTTCAGATAGGCATAGCCTTCATGAACTTGAAGTCGGGCAACCTCGGCGACGCCAGATGGGACTAGACTCGCCTCCGGCAGCAGCTTTGATTTATCGATCTTTCGGCCGACTAAAGTATTATTGCAGACGCGAAATTCGACTTTCCGCGCGGCCAGATCTTGCACCGCGATATCATAAGGGTTGCCATTTTTATCCGCTGCACCGTCGAGCAAAAAATCGACGCCTGGCCCGTGCGTAACAAATACAATTTTGGCTTTTGGGCTTTGATCTAGATGATTTTTCGCATTGCGTAAGGCTGCTGTCGCATTCACGCTATCGCTGATATGGTAAATCACTTTTTCTTCACGTTCTGCAGTAAATCCCGTACTGGCGATGATGCACAATAGTGCTGCACTGATCCATTTACTAAATGATTTCATGACGACTCCTGTCTGTTACGTTTCGATGATTTTAGTCCTATTCACACATATTGAACCCGACTGCTTTGCTTTATTCTAAGGACAAGGGCTGCGCCCCTAAAGATAAGAATTACTTCTTTTCCAAACTTTCTTTTACCATCAAGATGTAAGTTCCAAATGCATTCAAACGATTCGCCGCTTTAAATGCGGGAACATTCTCAAACCGCGACCAGTCTGTTTGTTGATACGCTTCCTCGAACCCGACTAGATCTTGAACCGCATTCCCCATTTTTTCACGCAAAAATTCCAAATAGCTTTTGGTCAATTGCATGTCTTTGATTGTGTCGGTTGAATATTTTCCATGACCTGGAACAACCACTTGTGGCTTCACATCAAGCAGACGATCCAGTGTTAAGAGCCAAACGCGACTATCCGCATTGCCAACAAAAGGAATGCGTCCTGAAAAGTAAATGTCGCCGGCAAATAACACCTTTTCACTTTCAACGAATAGCAAAACATCTTCCGACGAGTGGGCACCACTACTATCGATCACTTGAAATTTCATTCCGCCTAGACTAAATGTGTAAGGCTTTTTATCGGCAAAGTTGAGCCACACATCCGCTGGCAACACTTCGGTTTTGTCATCAACCCATGGGAATAACTCAGCTTTTCTTTGTTCTAAACGTTGCTGTGCTAACTCAGAACTCAGATAGAGTTTTCCACCCTCGTGGGCAATGAGTTCGGCACCGATTTTTTTGAATGCTTGCAAACCGTAGATATGGTCCGCATGATAATGTCCAATAATGACTTTTTTTATCGGTTGCTTGGTCACTTTTTTTATCGCCGCAATCATGGCATCACCAAGAACGGGAGTCGCCAAGGCGTCGTAAACGACGACACCGGCTTTGGTCACCACAAAGCCTGCATTCGACATAAATCCTTTATTCGCAGAGCTGGCTACACCAGATTCACCCTGAAAATAGTAGACATGCGGAGATACTTTAATTGGAGTTAGTTTGATTACTTCTGTCGCTGATTCTGCATGAGCTTGCAATGAAAACCAACTTAAAAATAGCATCAACGTGAGTGCCGTTAGTGTTTTCATCTGCTCTGCTACTAGTTGGGTGAAAAATTTCATGATTCAACTTTTCTACGCCATACGATTACATTTTTTGGCGATTAATTTATTTGATAAGACCTGAGAACATCAAACGCCCTCAGGTCATCACAGATCAAAAATTAGAAATCTAAAGTTCGATCCCTACTACTAAAACTTCATACTCCATGCCACGCCCAATGCGTTTTGACTCATACCGATCGTTTCTGTACCGCCGGCATTTGGTGGCGCAGGGAAAAGTCCATTGAATAATGATGGCCCACTCACAGTTTGACGAGGTGCGTGCATGAACGATGCAGATATTTCACTCTCTTTACTCAACGCATAGCTCATACCTAATGTCAGATGCGATTGCACCACACCAGGAGCCAAAATATTGAAAGTCACATCACCATTACCGATTGGATTCTTACCTTGATTGTATCCAGCTCGTAATTCAAGTTGTTCTGAAAACTTGTATTCAACGCCGAGTTTAAATACATCAATGTCTTGCCATCCAAATCCTGGACCATTCATCGCGCCCAAAGGTGCTTTTGGCATACTTGAATTACCAATGGAGCTAACACCGCTATAGTTGATACGTTGGTAGTCAACCGCAATCGTCCACAACTTATCGGGAGCATAGGCAAATCCTACGCTGTAGTTTTCTGGAATATCAAAGTCACCTTGTTGCGCAAATAGACCTTTATATTTATCGAAGGCCTTCATATCCATCTTGTTCGCATAGGCGATACCGACCGTAAAACTATCAGTCAACTTACCTTGATAGCCGATTCGCAAACCTACGCCGGTAGAACTATCGTAACCATTGTTAGTGACAAAACCGGGTGCACCGGTGAATGGAGGAAAACCAGGGGAATTATTGAATGCTTGCAGACCATCAGCCTTGAATCGCTGGTAACCGAGCAACATGGATACGCCAATGGCATGATCATTATTCAGTTTCATCGCAAACGTTGGTGCAAGAATCAGCTGAATCATATCGACACCTAACTTGCCACTACCGCACAACATATTATTCCCAGAAGGATTGCCGCAGTTAAAATTGCCTTGATCAAATGTAGTATTCAACCCACCATTGCCATAAACCGAAATACCAAGGCTCATGTCATTATTGATGCTGCGATTATAGCCAAATTCAGGCACGAGAAAATCGTTTTCACCGCTGTTACTTTTACCGTTAAGTGATGGAATAGCAGCACCGCTACGGGTGGCGTCGCGACTTGGTTTAAACCAATCCATCCCAACATCTAAGCGGTTGCCAACAAATACCATACTAGCTGGATTATTTGCACCACCAAATGCGTCTTTGTTCATCGCTGATGCAGCACCTCCCATCCCTTTCGCCTTTATCCCATAGCCATGAGAAAAATAGCCATTAGTTGCCGATGCCGGATTTTGCGCCAATAACGCGATTCCAATTGCTGTTGCAATGGTGGTGAATTTGAAGCTCTTTTTCTTTTGCTGCATTGTGTCCCCGCTTAGAGTTATTGCGTTCATTGACGCTGTTATAAAAACCACTTCTAAAATGCATACTTCTACTTACTACANNGTCTTAGCCGCAGTCTTGATCGCCAATTCAATTCTTTGATCTAAATAGGCGCTATAAAAACCTGACTGATTTAGCCCAATGAGCGCTTCAGCCAAGATTTGCATTTCGTAATCTAGAAAAACCACGGTAGGAAAGAAATTCACCTTTAACTGTTTAAGAAATTCTTTCACGGTAATTAGTTTTTCATCCCGCCCAATTAAAGTATTTGTCCTATCGGTTTGTAACTCACGTATCACCAATTTTCTTTCGCTGGTCTCTCTGGCTAACGGAGATAAATAATTTCTTCTGACCTCATGGCAGAAATGACAATCAGAACGAGATAACAACAGCACCAGAGGAATTTTAAATTTCTCGATATGTGCAAACTCCTTACGCAGATTTTTTAAGTCGGCGATTTTCTTTTGCTGCATCATCTTGACGATTTATTTTTGAGTTATTTAGTTAAGGTCGATCGCATCTTGAATAGCAGCGATACCTGCTTTTGCGCACTCATCATCCATATCGCCACCGGGGGCTCCTGATACCCCAATACCGCCCACAATACTGCCTGATTCTTGGATCAACAAACCACCACCAATCATGGCAACATGATCCAATTCGCGAATGCCGCTACTTGCTTGGTTGTACGCAGTCACTTTCACCAATTCGGTGGTTGAATTTTTAAAGCTGACCGCTGTCCAAGCCTTGCGTGTTGCAGTTTCTGGTGTATGCATACCTGCCAAGCTGTCACGCAGCGTGACTAACACAATGCCGGATCGATCAACCACGGTCACTGCCACCATCGCACCTCGTTGCTGACACGCTTTGACAGCCGCATTGGCGGCCACTTGCGCAGCTTCCAAAGTAAGACTGCTCACTTTTGTCGTGGCTTTGATATCCGTAGTAGCGCCAACTGGTAATGAGAATAGTGCTGTACTCAATCCCAACACGACGATGCCAGATGTGATAAATGAGGTGATCGGCTTCATGATGCGATTCCTGGATTGCCGTCGATACCGATAATTTTTGGCTGATTCAATTTTCGTGTTTTGACGACTTTGTGTGATTTGAAATAGGTTTCCATCACATCCCAAATTGGCTCACCTTTCGCACCTTCAGCAACAGGCGCCCAGCTTGCGACTTTATACGTCTTATTCGCCTCAATCGCTTTGCCATTCAACATCATATTATTGATACGAGCACCCGCCTTTGCATTTGGCGTACATGAATACTGCAAGCCACCAACCCGCACCATGTCACCACCTTGTTGGAAGTAAGGATCAGGATTGAATAAATTGTCGCAGACGTCTTCCAATACGGTCTTGATGGTTTCGCCTGACATCTCAGTGAGCGTGGTGGATGGATAAGTAATCGCCACCTGATCCATCAAATGTTCGCGCGTAATCACTTGGCCAGGCAAAATCGTTGTGCCCCAACGGAATCCTGGCGAAAACGCGATTTCTGCACCCTTCACTTCCATCAAGGCATCCACAATCAGCTGGTCCCAAGAGCCATTGAAATTACCGCGTCGATACAGTAGTCCCTCACTGACAGCCAACTTTTCTTCTAACTTGTCTTTATAGGGTGCCCGCACTTTATTAATCAGTGCCTGCATTTCTTTATCGGCTGGTAGTAAATTCGAGAAGACCGGCAACAGACGATATTTAAATCCTTGCACTTTTCCGTGTCGAACATCGAGATCAAGCACACCCAAGAATTTTCCGTTTGACCCAGCATTGGTGACCAAGGTCTGACCTTTGGCATTGTGAACCACGCTTGGTACGGGAATGCCATCATGCGTATGACCACCCATAATGGCATCGATACCAGTAACACGTGATGCCATTTTCAGATCGACGTCCATGCCGTTGTGCGAAAGCACAATCACTGCCTGAGCACCTTTTTGACGTGCTTCGTCCACCATCTTTTGCATATTCTCATCTTGAATACCAAATGACCAATCAGGCACCATGTAACGAGGATTAGCGATCGGCGTGTAAGGAAAAGCCTGTCCAATAATCGCAACTGGAACACCATTCATTTCTCTAATGACGTATGGTTCAAAAACCTGATCACCAAAGTCCGTGGTTTTCACGTTTTGAGCGAGGAAGTTAATCTGACCTTTAAAATCTTTGTCGATAATTTCTTTCACCCGCTCAGCACCCAAGGTAAATTCCCAATGTGGACTCATTAAGTTCACACCGAGTAATTTACAAGCATCAACCATATCTTGCCCGTTGGTCCACAATGCCGTTGCTGATCCCTGCCAAGTGTCGCCACCGTCTAACAACAAGGCATTAGGACGACTAGCGCGTACTTGTTTAATTAATGTTGCCAAATGGGCGAAGCCACCAACTTTGCCGTAGGTTTTTGCGGCACGTTCGAAATCGAGATAAGTGAAGGCATGCGCTTGCGCAGTATGTGCTTTGATGCCGAATTGTTTCAGTAAATTTTCGCCAACCAAATGGGGAGCTTTACCTAACGCACCAGCAACACCTAAATTCACATTCGGTTCGCGGAAATAGATAGGCATTAGTTGAGCGTGGCAATCGGTAAAGTGCATCACACTGACATTGCCGAATTTTGGCAAATCATAAATGCGTTCATTTGCACCTGGTTGCGCCGCCAGAATATCTTCACTCCCGATGGCCATACCGCCAGCACTGGCCACTGCCAATACCTGCAAAAATTCACGTCGACTAATGCTCATGTTTTTACCTTTTTACTTTTCTTGAATCATTGATAGTTTGTTCAAGTCACGTTCTTAAACTTAAATAGACTATGTTTGTTACGACCAAATTTACTCTTGAATGACGAATGAAGTTCTTGACGGTCTAGAATGCGCTTCATTGATTGATAGGCGATTTTGGATCGAGCAAAAGTGCCATAACATCTTTCAGTTGTTGCTCGTTCAAAATCCCACCTGCACCATAGCGAGGCATCACCGAGCACGCGTTATATGCATGCGAGCTATACAATTTACTCCAAGTGTATTTGACTATTTCTGGAGTGGGACCGCCACGTAGTTTTCCGTATTCCGCCAAACTCGGGCCGATATTACCGAAGGCGATTTCAGTTTTCGATATTTGATGGCATGCATAGCAGTTACCACCATTGACCGTCTTAATGTCGTCAGAAAATTGTAATCCACGTCCATTTTGGGCAATCTTTTCGCCTTCTTTCCAATCCCCTAAATAGTTTCCATCTGCTGGCAATTTAACTGCATCAAGCTCCGCTTTTTCCAGTTTTGCCTTCATCTTGGCTGGCATTGGTTTCTTTGCATAATCCGAACAACTTTTTTGCAGTTCCGATTGATCCAAGCGATCCATCTTTGCAATTCCCTTCTCTGCAAAAGAGGCTTTGAAGTTTTTAAGATCTTGTGCCCCGCTAGGCATACTAATAACGCTCGCACATACTGAGGAAAGTAAAACGCCAGTCAATATCGACATCTTGTACTTAGTTTTCATGATGATGGTCTCTCATTTTGATTGTGGAAAAGTACGGGACGCAAGATCAGCGCTTGAGCGCTGGTGCATCCATCGTGCCATTTTTTGCCATTACACCTAAGAAGGTAATCAAATCAATCGAGGTTAATGATCCATACTGCAAATCAGGAAAACGCTGCTGGCGGAAACAATCGTTTAATCGCCATTGCATGGTTCTTACTGCACCTTGGCTAACACGATAAGCGGGCCATGTAGCGAATGCTTTTTGTGCCTGAGCGCGATTAAGTAAATTGGGTAAATCTTGTAAGCGAATTCGTTTTTCATCGGAGGAATGACAAGAG
>DLGN01000329.1 GCA_002482715.1 Oxalobacteraceae bacterium UBA7693 | reverse complement strand
AGACCCCCTTGGCATCAACAGCTAAACGCTTGGCACGCAAAGCGATCTGCGCGCCAGATTCTTCACCACTTACATACAATACTTTTTTGATTTTGGTGGGATTGGAAAGTGCCTGCAACAGCAAGGTTGATTTCCCGATTCCTGGATCGCCACCAATAAGTACCACGCCACCAGGCACAAGACCGCCACCCAGCACCCGATCAAACTCTTCAATGTCGGTACCAAAACGAGGAATATCTTCCGCCTCAATGTCAGCCAAATTTAGCACCGGTGCAGTTTGTGCTATGCCTTGATATTTATTCGAAAAACGATTACCGCCCTCTTCCACCACTGTCTCAACCAAGGTGTTCCATTGTTGACACGACGGGCACTGACCAGCCCATTTGCTTTGCACACCACCACATTCTGTACAGGTGTAATTTGTTTTTTGTTTAGCCATATTAGAAGCACATAAATTAGAGTGGTGATTCAATCAAATTCTGAAAGAAAGAAATACTGTTATTTTACCCAGTATTACTAGCTCATTACATTATTTGCTTGCGCCATTTCAAGAATCCTAGCCGTATTTCGTGGTATAAAGCATGCCTGCCAGACAAAGCAAATCCCAAAAGCAAAGGTCAACAGAACGAATGAAACGCGGTTTTTATACAATTATGGCGGCGCAATTTTTCTCGTCGCTGGCCGACAATGCACTGCTAATCGCAGCGATAGCACTCTTAGTCACGATGGACGCTCCGGCGTGGATGACACCCCTACTTAAATGGAGTTTCGCACTATCTTATGTATTGTTAGCGGCTTTCGTTGGTGCGTTCGCAGATTCGCGCCCCAAAGGCAAAGTGATGTTTTTCACTAATCTAATTAAGATTGCTGGTTGCGCATTAATGTTTTTTGATGTCCACCCGGTGATTGCTTATGGTGTCGTGGGATTTGGTGCTGCCGCCTATTCACCCGCAAAATATGGCATTTTGACCGAGTTGCTTCCAGCTGAAAAATTAGTCGCAGCGAATGGCTGGATCGAAGGTTTAACAATTAGCTCCATCATTTTGGGCGTAGTTTTAGGTGGCAAACTAGTTGACCCGCAAATTTCCGACAAGCTCTTAAGTTTCGACTTCCCTTTAATTAGTACCGGCATCAACACAACCAATCAATCTGCCTTGTGTGCAATTACCGTTTGCTACATTATCGCCGCGATATTCAATCGTTACATTCCAGATACTGGAGCGAAATATCAAAAGCAAGAATCTAATCCAATTTGCCTTTTACGCGATTTCACACATTGTTCGATTAAGCTTTGGCGTGACAAGCTTGGACAAATTTCACTCGCAGTAACAACGCTCTTCTGGGGCGCTGGAGCAACCTTGCAATACCTCGTCCTCAAGTGGGCCGAAGTCAATTTACATATGCCTTTAAACAAAGGGAGTGAATTACAAGGTGTATTTGCCGTTGGTATCGCCATTGGCGCTTTGTTTGCTGCGCGGATTATCCCGCTAAAAAAATCTTTATCTGTGATGCCGCTCGGCGTATTAATGGGACTGGTCGTAACCACCATGATCTTTGTCACGAATGTCTGGTTGGCATATCCGCTATTGATCTTCATCGGTGGCTTGGCGGGATTCTTTGTGGTGCCTATGAACGCGCTATTACAACATCGAGGTCATGTTTTGATGAGCGCTGGACATTCGATAGCCGTCCAAAACTTCAATGAAAATTTATCTATTCTGGTGCTGTTATCGATCTACGCCCTAATGGTGTCTTTAGAATTACCGACAAATGTCGTGATTGTCATATTTGGTTTATTTGTCGCCTCAACCATGTATGCGGTGATGCTAAAGCATAAAGCAAATCAAAAAATATTTGATTCAGTTGCCTTAATCGGTGAAGCAAAACATTAACACCATCTACTGTATCCGCTGAATTTGACTGGCCTTCTCTGGCCAGTCATTAGGCACCACCATACCACGACAAAATTCCTGCATCAGATCACCATTTTTCTTCATAATTGCAACCAGAACTGGTGTGGAATCAGTATGAAAATAACGCTGCAGAGTGTCTAAAATCATACTCTTGTCCATGACTTCATCAAGACTCACTTGCGCTGGCGCTAACCACTGCAAGCGCTCTAATTTCAAAGCATAAGGCACGGCGAGTTGTTCAAATTCCGCGAGAGTCCACCAAAATCCTAAACAGTGATTCGACGCGATGCCTGGCACCAATTGCTTAGGCTCTGAGCTACGATAAAACAACCAGCCTTTAATCAATGCACGCGCAGCAACGACTCGCGTTTGAATTAATTTTCGAGCCGAATCATGCTGCGATAAGGTCAGCTGGCGTTGCAAAATCTTTTGCATCTTCGCTCCCAAACTATCATTCAAGTTTGGCCCCAGATAATCGTACACATCCGGCAATCGGCGCATATGCTCATGTGCCGTCATCGGTTGATGAAACAGGTAGAATTTTGTTGCAAGCTCTAGATGCAATAATCCGCCTTGCGCGAAGAGAAGATAATCGAACTCGCCAATGGTCTCTGCCTTTTCATTGTGAACTTGCAATCCGTGTCCATACAAAAGACCTTCGTGCGCAAAATAGAAGGCCAGCAGATTTTCAGCGTAATGGCCGAGACGTAAAAATCGGTGAATTTTTAAGGCCTCATGCAAAGTACTTGGATGTTGATCGAGATTAAACAGCCAGGTTCGCACCTTACTCAGATCCGGTGTTTCAAGCGAACCGATCTGACGCCACCAGATCGCTGATTCTTTATCCAGCAAATCAGGGGAGGTGATTAGCCAAGCGAGTGCGCGAACATGTGGATCGTTTAAATGAGACCATTCTCGATGAAATTTATCTTGATAAGTATTCATAACTTGTCTCTACAGAATAGTTACACCATGAACGAATACCAATTCAATTATGCAGCATAAATTGAGCTGCATAATATGGAGACCTCAGTCAACAACTGACACAGAATACAGAATTAAAGCAGCGCTTTAAGCCTGCAAAAATCACTCCAAACATCATATTTACAATTGGGATCAGACAACATTTCTTCACAGCTATATGTCACGATAACAGGGATATCTAAATATGAGTGTTGTATCTTGCGCAAATCTGACATTTTTGGTTGCGCTACCAAATTTAACAATGTGGTAGCAACCCGCTCACCGAACAAGACAATTGCACGTGGCTGGATTGCGCGGATTTCTTGAAGCAGAAATGGTAAGCAAGTGTCAGCATGATTTTTATTGATACCCGAATCAAGCGCGGTGGATTGTGGCTCTCTTGCTTTAAACAATGAGCAGCGAAAACTTCGAGCATTTCGACCGCCCTCCCCTAATGACAAAGCAGCTAATGCATTGCGCAACAACTTCTCACTCTCGCTGATTTGCTCGGGTGCGGCATATTCTGTAACAAGGACAACATCAATCGCCTCAATTTCTGAATGAGATTGATCTTGCGACTTACCAAGTAACTGACATTGGGGACACTTTTCACAACGGAGAATCTCTGCCTGAATATCACGCCAAGTGGACTGACTCTCATTCACTGGCAACACCTGTCTCGCAACTGTACTCGCCTCAAACACACTTTGTGCCGACTCAGTGACGGACAGTTCAGCATCAATCAGCGCATCGGTATGACGAAGCATCCAAACTTCGCCAATGCCTAGGTTCTGTAAATAGTAATTACGAATGTCATTCATGATCGCTCAATCGGAGGTAGAAAGATGATCGGTTTGTGTCAAGATACGCATCACAATCGCATCTTCTCTAAGCAAATCTTGCGCCGGATAATAGCCTTTGCGACGCCCAATCTCGACAAATCCAAAGCGTTGATAAACCGCAATTGCCCGCGTATTACTGACTCGCACTTCAAGCATGATTGATGCGAATTTTTTTTCGCGCGCCAATGCCATCATTTTTCTTAATAAGATATGTCCATATCCTAATTTTTGCTTCTTTGCATCGACCGCAAATGTCAGAAGATGCAACTCATCGACTACTGGCATTAAGAAAAAATATGCGACCAAATGGCCTTGATCATCACGTATCCCACATGCTTCGTGCTCATGTTGAAAAGTATCAACAAAATTTCCATAAGTCCACGGATGCGTGTACACCGCCTGCTCTATTGCCAAGATCTGATCCAGATCGGATAAACCAAGTTGACAAAATTCGTAACCGCCAAACTCAGCAATGGACTGATGCATCGTGTTCATACACTCGCCGCCAGAATGCGCTCAGCTGTCGTTAGTGCAATCTTATTTCTCAGATAAAGTGGCTGTGCTTGCGTCGCGTCAAATCGTAATCCATCTTGCAAATACTTTTCAGCGATTGTTAATGCCGATCTTGCATGTGGCATTTCGATTACTAACCTCAAATTTGCATGCGCTTGGGGCAAAGACAGACCCACGCCAAAAACCAGATCTAATTGCAAACCTTGTGCATAATCTAATGCGGCATCCAAATTACTCAAAGCAGGTGCATACGATTCCTGCCATGCCCCCTCGTGAAATCCATAATGCGCCCAGTAAACTTCACCCATGCGGGCATCTAGGCAACATACAACATTCTGCAACTGATGATGGGTTTTTGCGGCCTCAGCCATTGCTAACAAACTAATCACTGGCAAGACGGGAATCTGCAATCCAAATGCCAGTCCTTGAACTACACCACAGGCTGTGCGAACACCAGTGAAAGCACCAGGGCCACAACCAAAAGCAATTGCATCAAGCTGATTGAGTTTAATCCCCGACGCATGCAATAAATCCTGCACAGCGGGCAACAGGCCAAAAGAGTGTGTTTGGACTCCCGACAAATCACGATAAGTAATTTGTCGATCAGAGATCAGTGCAACTGATGCGAGATCAGTTGAAGTTTCGAGTGCTAGTAATATCGTCATATTGTTATTTTACCCTGTACCAAGCTCCGCTCACATCGGATTTTCAGCTAGATTTGATAGCACCTGTGTCAACGCCAAGCTTGATCGGTTAAAATAAAAGGCATGAATACACAAATTTACCCGAGCACCGATTTGCTCGTCATTCAACGGAAAATTCAAGAAACACCTTGGCTAATAGCCTGCCTTTGCGCGGCATGGTGCGGCACTTGCAAATCTTATCAAGACGATTTTGCGCAATTACAAACAGCACATCAAGACAAATGTTTTGCGTGGATAGATATTGAAGATCATGCGGATCTGGTTGATGATCTCGACATCGAGAATTTTCCCACTATCTTGATTGAGTATCAGCACAAAGTATTATTTCTAGGAACAATGTTACCGGATGCGAGCTTAGTCCATCGATTGATTCAATCTTACGAAAGCGATCTACAAAGAATCGGCATTGAACAGATGACAAGAACAATTCAAAACTCAGATTATCCGCTAGCCACAGATTGGAGCTTGCGAAAAGCAATCGAAAACATCACAAAATAAATAATTCAAATAGTTAATTCAAAATAACTGAGTCA
The DNA here is from genome assembly GCA_002482715.1 of Oxalobacteraceae bacterium UBA7693. GTDB lineage: Bacteria > Pseudomonadota > Gammaproteobacteria > Burkholderiales > Burkholderiaceae_D > Undibacterium. The sequence continues at coordinate 99 of DLGN01000329.1, read as the reverse complement.
AAATAACTGAGTCAAAATAATTAAATCCACAGCAAAAACGAAAAAAGGAGTTAGATTTTCATCTAACTCCTTAAATCTGGTGCGGCTGGCAGGAATCGA
>DLGN01000332.1 GCA_002482715.1 Oxalobacteraceae bacterium UBA7693 | reverse complement strand
ACCCTAGACCATAGCATTCTATGCGCCGAGCACGGGCGAGTAAATTGACTGCCGCTTCAAACGTCGCACTATTTGCGTTGTTACGTGCTTCCATCAAGGTTGCGATGGTGCGATCAAAGACTTTCGGTAAGACGTCTTTGACTTGGTCGGCTTGGTTTACATCGAGATGTAAATAAGGGATGCCAGTAGCCAAACTTTTGGCGAACGCAAGCTTGAAAGATTTAAAGCCATCAAAACCCAAAGATTGGGCAAAACGCGCGACAGTCGGTTCGCTAACATTGCAAACTTGTGCCAACACGCGTATCGACATTTCCAGTGCATCGTGTGGCTTTTGTAAAAGGAAATCAGCGACTTGTCGCTCGGCGCGACTTAGTGCAGTGCTGGCGACACGTATGCGCGCTAGTAATCCTTTTTCTGGAGGATTATTGGTCGTGGTATTTTTGTTGGAAAGAACGTTGACCATAGTGTGATTGCCTTTTGTCTCTTGCGATTTGTTTTGCTGATCAAGTCAAAATGAATGTGCGTTTGTTCAAAGAGCGACCTTCTGGGACGCGCTTTTGATGCGGCTTTGGTGAAAATCTAAAACAGGCTTTGTTTTTAAGGGCACCAAAAAACTTCAATCTGACATTGTGCCTGCTTTAGCAGCTTGGTGATAGGCAGACTTGTCGTTAATGCGTTTTCAAATACCTGACGCTTCTCGTCACCGGTAATCACCAGCCAGATTTTTTCTGTTTGTAATAAACGTGGCAAGGATAGCGAAATCCGCGTTTGATGGGTTTGCGGATGGACTGCAGCGAGGCAATCCAAACCATCGGCTTGCACAGGAGCACCGGGGAATAGGGAAGCGATATGACCATCTGCCCCCATGCCTAACAGCACCGCATTAAAACGTCCTGGCAACTGTTGATGCAGACGTTCGTTGATGGCTTCCATCGCCACTTCTGGCGTGTTGGCTGCGTTTTTTAAAGAGACCAGATTCCATTGTTTGCCATAGCTCAGTGGCAGACATTTTTTGAACAATCCTTCGTTACTTTGCGGATCATTATCATTGACCCAGCGTTCATCTGTCGCAGCCAAGCGTACATCGGATGGCGTGCGATGTGCCAAGGCTTGATCGAGTTCGCGATACACTGGTGCCGGAGTTGATCCACCTGCTAAGGCAAATGCGGCTGGGCGATTTTCGGTGGCGGCAATATCGATCATATTCACCCACTCATTCACCAGTGATTTTGTCAGTTCGCCGAAATTCTCGAAGCGACGAAACTGCGCATTAATATTTCCATTAATATTTGCATTGATAGTCTGATTGCTCACTTGTTGTCCTATAGTCTCCATCACCGCGTCCATGTTCTGCTCAGCCTTCCACATATTCTTCGCCCCACGCTGCTCCGTGTTGTGCTAACAAATAACTTGCTGCGGCCGGGCCCCAGCTGCCTGCGATATAGGATTTCAAACCTTCCGCATCATTGTCCCAAGCCGACATAATCGGATCTATCCATTCCCATGCTGCGCCCAATTCATCATCACGCACAAACAAGGTCAGATCGCCGTGCAAAGCATCAAGTAATAAGCGTTCATAAGATTCCACGCGGCGTAAATTTGATGCTTCGGCAAAATCCAGATTCAACGCGACATCGGATAAACGTATGCCTTCGCCAGGCTCTTTGGCCTTCATGAACAATTGCACGCTTTCTTCGGGTTGCAAAGTGATGACCAGACGGTTGGAACGCAATGGACCTTGGCCTTTACCAAAAATGGAATACGGAATCGGTTTGAAATTAATCGTAATTTCAGCGCAGCGACTCGCCATGCGCTTACCAGTACGCAGGTAGAAGGGCACACCAGCCCAACGCCAGTTATCAATCTCAGCGCGAATCGCGACAAAAGTTTCGGCGCGGCTGGAAGCTGGTACGCCCGGTTCATGTTGATAGCCAATTACGGGTTTGCCATCGACTGCACCAGCGCGATATTGTCCGCGCACGGTCTTCTTCGCTACATCATCCGCTGTGAATTTGCGCAAGGCGCGTAGGACTTTGACCTTCTCATCACGGATCGCATCAGGATTCGCATTCACAGGTGGTTCCATTGCGACGATAGAGACCAATTGCAATAAATGATTTTGCACCATGTCACGCAATGCGCCGGTTTTGTCATAGAAATCACCACGCGTTTCTACGCCGACTTGCTCAGAGATAGAGATTTGTACATCTTGTATCCACTTGCGATTCCACAAAGGTTCAAGGAAGGAGTTGGCAAAACGCAGAGCAAACAAGTTCTGCACCATTTCTTTACCGAGGTAATGGTCGATACGATAGATTTGGTTTTCGTTCAGGTAGGTGCGTAAAGCGGAATTGATTTCTTTGGCAGATTTTGCATCGCGACCCAAAGGTTTTTCGACCACAACGCGGGCATTGCCTTCGACTAGACCGTGTTTAGATAATTGCTCTACGACTGGAATGAAAATGTCAGGGCCGATTGCCAGATAGAATAATTTTGCTTTCGTGGTGTCTGCATTTACCCGCGCTTTCAATGCATCAAAATCACCCGGTACTTTTGCATCAATTTTTGAGTAGCCCGTGAGTGCCAAGAAGGCTGCTAATTGTTCTGGCGTGCCATTCGCTTTTGCTGCGTAGGTTTCTATGCTCGCAGCAACGCGGGTGCGGAAATCATCATCATTCAGCGCCTCACGTGCGGCACCAATAAAACTAAATTCGGGATCAAGACGTCCATTCACGAACGCGCTGTACAGTGCAGGAATGATCTTGCGTTTTGCCAGATCGCCAGTACCGCCAAACAATACAAAAGTAGTCATGTGGACTCCGAATAATTTTAATGGATGAAAAGTTTCTTAAAACCTCTCAATACAGAGACGCCGAGAAAAAGCATGAGAAAGGCAATGTGGATTTGCTTTTTAACTTCTCTTGATTTTTTCACTGTGTCTGCGAGTCTCTATCTTGAAAGGTTTAAATTTTGGATGTCTATTAATGTCATAAATTATGCCATAGCTTAAACCATATTTCTTCAAAAATGTAGTTTCATTACGATATTTTTGATGGTTTTCATGTTTTAAATGGAAAATTATCGCTTTTCTGAAAGTTTGTTACAGTTTTTTTCTGTTTTTGTGCTATCTTTCAGTTATTCGAATTAGATACCCCCACAAAACTATGACGACTTCT
>DLGN01000184.1:17755-25250 GCA_002482715.1 Oxalobacteraceae bacterium UBA7693 | reverse complement strand
GGCTGTGCTGTCTTACGCTAAGTGCTAAGGGCGCTTTTAATAACCAGCTCGGTCGTGGATTATTGAAAGCGAATGCGTGCTGTTTTTTTGGTGATTTTTCCAACACGGAAATCCAGCGATTGGCAACTTCAGGCCGATGATCGGCATGCGGTGCGGCTTGCAGTACTTGCTCTGCACCTAAGCGGGCGATGAGGAGTTCTAACAAACGGCTTCCACTTTCGCTTTGACTAGCTTGATCAGGAAATAAGGATGTGCTGAAAGCTTGCCGCGCCTCCATCTGATTGACTTCTAAACGTATCGCAATTGCCGCGCTGCTCAATTGCCATTGGGCGAGTTTTTCCTTTAGTAAACGCGTGATGTGCTCTTCTTGCCAGCAGGCCTTCGCAAATGGAATCTGTAATAGACTCGGTGCAACCGCTTGGCGGCCGCGCTCATGTTCGAGTATGAGCGTTAATTGCTTAATGGCTTTTTGTTGTTGATTGAGCCAGCCACATAATTGCAATACCAAACCGCGTGTGAAATGAAAAATGGTATCGGTTTTATCGATGCGATCGGGTAACTCACAACGCGCATGAAAGCTATCCGGCACAGTGATCCATTGATGTAGAACGACTTGTTCTCCGTAGGCGATATCCAAGGCATTAAGCAAGGCTTTACCACAGCGTCGTTGTAAACCAGCGCGTGGCAAATGGCGTAATGCGCCTAAATCAGTACACGCGATTCCTTGTAGCCAATCAAGATAGCGATGCGTAGTAGGAAGCAAATAACAAGGCAGAGCATCAAGATGTCGCGCTAAGCCTTGATTGCTCAAGCATAGTTGTAACTGGCGCACACGATTCTGCTGGCTGACTTTTTTAGCAGCGATTTTTTGTGCGCTTTTTTGCGCTAATAAGCTGGCTGCGCTGGCATTACGTGCAATCCCAATTTGCGCGCTGACACCCAGATGGTGCAAATCTTGCCGAATACGGCGATACAATCGTCGTATGCCACCAAATAAGCGTAAGCTTGCAGCCACTTCGATCTGAATAATGTCTGCGTGATCTTCGCAAAAACATACTTGCGGGGAATACTGTAAAAGACTAACGGCGACTTGCTGGCGCAATGTTCGTTCTAATTCAGGATCACGTTGTTTGATCTTAGCTTGTTCGCACAATAAGGCTATACTGTTTTGTCGCATGCCGGGCAATAAACCATCAACTCTAAGCTCATCACTTAAGGCATAAATACGTTGCTGTTCGCAAACGACCAGATGATGACTTATTTGCTGATTTTGCTGATTTTGCTGATTTTGCTGATTTTGCTGATTTTGCTGATTTTGCTGATTTTGCTGATCACGCTGATGATCACCTTGATCTTCACTTACGCAACTACTCCACCAATGCGGATGAAATACCTCCAGCGCGAGCTGCGGTAGATAAACTGCTATCCACAAAGGAGGAATCAAGCTTGGCATGATGTCGGGTATAAGATTGATTGGCTGGCAATAAAAACTGCGGTACTAAATCATTAAATGGCAGAACGATGGGCTTTACCTGTTGTGCCCCTCGTCGCTTAAATACTTCGACTTGCAGGCCGGTATTGTGAAGTGCCAGCTTTAATCGAAGCGGCGCTGGTGAAGGACTGAGCTGACTTTCCCACGGGCGTATCAGGCAAAACAAACTACGTCCCGTTTGTGCCGCCAAATGCAGGCGGCGTAAAGCATCACTTTTAAAATTCTGACGCGCTGGCTGCCATAGCAACAAAGCGCTACAAGCTTGGTTTTTGACGATTTGCTCCGCTGCCCATAAAGCATCTTGCGGTTTGCTGCACGGTAGCCATAGCACCCGCGATAAATCCAGACGCAAAGCGGAAAGTGCCAGAATCTGCGGTTGATATGGCGTATTCAAAAGAATAATCTGACCTTCTCGCAGTTGCGCCAATGCAGGGCTAAGTAATTGCAATTCAGCGCTGCCCGCTTGTTGCACCAGTAATTCTGTCAAATTGGCCAAGGGCCAGCCTGATCCTGGTAACTCCTCCGCCAATGATGGATGCCCACATTCGAGATATTCGCCAAAGCTACGCCCCAACTGCGATGCGCGCCATAAAGACGGATGCAGATTTTCTAAATTGACATTGGATCGTGGTGATATGGCGGAAAACATAACAAGAAAAAATACTGAATGGATATACAGTATATTCCTTGTTCAAGATTTTTTCAAAACTTTGTTTAGACTATTTTTTATTGGCTTTTCAGCTACCTAATCAATGCATTCAGTCATCAATAATTCAACACTGGCAACGCAAAACTTTTTGCAACCTATCCACTAAGCCGGGCATCTCTTCCACCGGCACTTGTGCATACCCTAGCATCAAGCCCGACCAAGCTTGTCGCCGTTTTCCTACCGCATGTGAACTCAAGGCCGGCGCCACAATGCCTTGCGCTAAAGCAGCTTGACTACAAGCTTGGTCGTTTATGATGCCGTCATGAAAACATAAGGACAGATGCATACCCGCCGTATCGCCATGCACACTGGCGATATCACCTAATTGCGTCTGTAACAATTCCACCAAGACATCGCGTCTTTGTTTGTACAAACGACGCATACGCCGTAAATGCTGTAAAAAATGACCGTCACGCATGAATTTTGCCAAACAAATCTGATCTGCAGAACGTCCGCGCAGAGATGCTTTGGCGACCAAGGCACGCATCGTTGTCAGCAAATTTTTCGGCAGAATAAGATAAGCGATACGTAACGCAGGGAACAGTGTTTTACTAAACGTGCCCAGATAAATGACTGGCGCATCGGCTACTAATCCCTGCATGGCTGGAAGTGGCGGCCCATCATGACGAAATTCACTATCGTAGTCGTCTTCTATCAATAAACTGCCATGTAAGCGTGCTTGTTGAATCAGTTCCAAACGCCGACTTAAACTCAGCACCTGTCCAGTAGGATATTGATGCGACGGTGTGACATACACAAACTTAGGCGGATGTAATTGCCAATCATTGGCCTTGGGTGCAATGCCATCCTGATCGACCGCTATCCCTATCACATTTAACTGCGCAGAACGAAAAGCGATTTGCGCGCCCACATAGCCGGGATTTTCTATCCACACCTTATCGCCCACATCCGCCAAGGCGTGTGCGCATAAACTCAAACTACTTTGCGTACCATCCGTAATGATCACTTGCTCCGCATCACAGTCCACGCCACGCGAGGCACGTAAATGATCGGCAATGGCAGTGCGCAATACAAGTTCACCAGCTGCGTCGGCATAGCCAAGCTGCGCCACAGTAAGCTGACGCCATGTGGCATCCAGATTTTTTCGCCATAAAGCCATAGGAAAATCTGCCAGCGCAGGCACACCGGGTGCGAATCCTGAGGTCAAATCAGAAGCCACCGGTAGAGACATGAGATTTTGCGCACGACGTGCTAGGCTCAAGCTTGGTTCATCATCCAATACAACAGCTTGCAACTTCCTGGCGATCACCGCCATATTATTGACCACACTGCCGCGTCGATCAGTGCTCAAATAGCCTTCGCTGACTAGTTGTTCATAGGCGTAAACCACCGTATTACGCGCAATCCCCAACTCTTGCGCTAACACACGACTGGCCAATAAACGTGTACCAGCAGCTAAGGCACCTTCTTGAATCGCCGCTTTCAAAGCCGCATGTAAGTTTTTTTGCGCTGACCACGTTTTCTTTTGATCTTTGAAATAACGCGCTATCAATAAAGCATAATCCATTTTTGTAGTCCTAAAAAATATACATCCATTGGATCTTGAGCTAGAACCAGTTGATGATTATAGTTCACTTTATTTTCAACAAAGCTACTTTCAAGGACACCCCGCAATGACAAGCAATACAAACGCCGCAGCCCCAAGCGAACGCACTCAAGTACGTCGAATTGCTGAAAATGCCAACTACGATCAAGCTACGCTTTACGCGATTATTGATGACGCCTATCTTTGCCACGTTGCGTTTGCCGATGACAAAGGCAGTCATTGCATTCCCACTGCTTGCTGGCGTGAAGGGGATTTTCTATACATTCACGCAGCGAATCCCAGTCGTTTGGCAAAAATCCTGATGCGCCAGACACAAGCCTGCGTGACCATTACCCATCTGGATGGCTTAGTGCTGGCACGCGCTGCATTTAATCATTCTATGAATTATCGTTCGGCCATGATTTATGGCGTCTTTGAACGTGTAGATGGTGACCACAAAGCGGCGGCGATGGCCGCCTTCATGGATAAAATTGCCCCAGGGCGTCAGCAAGAAGCACGCCCCGGCAATCGCGCCGAACTGGCAGGAACCACGGTGATGCGTATCGCCTTAACTGAGGCCGCTTGCAAACAACGCAGCGGTGGTCCAAACGACGATGAAGAAGACATGGCACAAGCTGTCTGGGCTGGAGTTTTACCATTTTGTCGCCAAACACTGCAGCCTGTCCCTCACGAACTCAACACGCAGGAAGCACCCACCTATGTGACGAACTGGCATACAGCAAACTAAAACTTCGACGTACACGGGAAACATCCAACTTGCTGTTTCCCTTTTCCTGCCTTTGCGCCTTTTTTCCTGCCTCTGCTTCTTTTCTGCGGCCTGTAGCCGACCACGTATTCCTTATTTTCCCTCTATAATTATTTTCGGTTTTTTAAAGTAAGTTGCACGAGACAATTTTTCACACCACTAGTATGTAATTACTAGCGCCAAAAAATTAAAAAATGAAATACAGTATTGAGATTTTTTGGTTCAGATTACCAGCCCTGACACCAACAATTGATCTCCAATCTGATGCTCAACATACGCCGCTTTAGCACGCTTTAAAAAACAAACTGACGACTATTTTTTTGAGGAAAATCTATGCACATCGCATGGGAACAATTTACCCCGTTCACTGCAATCGGTGGCGGCTTATTAATCGGATTAGCATCAGTTTTATTGATGGCAGGAATCGGGCGCATTGCTGGCGTTACGGGCATTCTTGCAGGCATATTTACCGGCCTATTTCAAGCGAATAAGTCAGAATGGTCGTGGCGTTTAGCGTTCATTCTTGGCCTCGCTATCAGTCCATTTGTATACGCGATTTTTGGCGAACTACCAGCGATTGAAATACAAACAGATTGGCCCGCACTTTTGTTTGCTGGCTTGATCGTTGGCTTCGGCACTCGGCTCGGTTCTGGCTGCACCAGCGGACATGGCGTTTGTGGCATTTCACGCTTATCACCACGCTCTATCATTGCCACCTTAGCCTTTATGGGCGCGGGTTTCGCGGCTGTTGCGCTAATTCGCCATGTATTCTAATTGGAATGTATTTTTATGTTGATTACTGTTTTTATCGCCGCGATTAGCGGAATTATTTTTGGTTTAGGCTTGATTATTGCAAGCATGACTGACCCTAGCAAAGTGTTGGCTTTTCTCGATCTATTTGGTGCTTGGGATCCTTCGTTAGCTTTAGTGATGGCAGGAGCAATTGGCATCGCTATTGTGCCATTTACCGTCCTCAGAAAAAAAACAAAAGCGTGGACTGGTGAACTACTCCGGTTTCCCAAAAAAACCGAGATTAATGGGCGCTTAATTGGCGGTAGTTTGTTGTTCGGTATTGGTTGGGGAATCGCTGGTATTTGCCCCGGCCCAAGTATTGTTTTACTCGGTGCAGGTATCGCCAAGGGTGCCGCATTTGTGCTGATGATGTGCTTAGGAATGTGGTTGGCAGATCGTTTTAATTTAGCCACTGCAGGTCGCAATCAGAACCCAACCAATGACTACAACGATGACTAATTTTTTTCCATAAACTTAGCTGCATCCTACAAACAAGAACATCAAAATAACGCATCACAATTTTAAATGCCTCGTTCGGTTTTTCTCACCAGAAAACCCAAACGGGGCATTTTCATATCCAAAGAGGCAAGTTTTTCAGATTTATCCATAGACTTTCTCGTAATTTGTAAATTCCCTGTCGGCATAAGCTTATGTTAACATCGTGGTTTTCTACATCGCTTCTTCATCAAGAGAAACATCGCAATGGATAACGTAGCAACCTCCTCGTCTTCGACACCAATTGGTACATCAAGTACACCAAGTACACTTGAGAAACACTTCGCGCCATTCAGAGAGCAAATCATCGGCATCGATCAGCAATTTGAATCGCCTTACGGTACCCAAAATATTATTTATACCGATTGGACAGCTAGCGGACGCCTATATCGTCCTATTGAAGAAAAGTTGATGAACGTGTTTGGTCCATTTGTCGCCAACACCCATACCGAAACGACGATCTCCGGCACCGCCATGACCTTGGCATATCACGAAGCCAAACACATTATCAAAAAACATGTGAATGCAGATGACAACGATGTGCTGATTAATGATGGTACGGGCATGACGGGTGTGGTGAATAAGTTTCAACGCATCCTGGGATTCAAAGTACCAGAGTCCTTGAAAGACTATTTCTCTCTGCCTAAAGATAAACGCCCGGTCGTTTTTATCTCGCATATGGAACATCACTCCAACCAAACCTCATGGTTGGAAACCATTGCCGATGTTGAAGTGATTCCAGCCGACGATCAAGGTTTATTTTGTATCGACAACCTAAAAACTTTACTAATCAAGTATCAAGATCGACCAATGAAAATTGCTTCGATCACGTCTTGCTCTAACGTGACGGGCATTAAAACCCCGTATTACGAAGTCGCCAAATTAATGCATCAATATAGTGGCTTGTGCTTTGTTGATTTTGCTTGCTCTGGCCCTTATGTCGAAATCAATATGCATCCCGCTGATCCTGAATGCTATCTGGATGCAATCTTTTTCTCACCCCATAAATTCTTAGGTGGCCCTGGTACTTCGGGTGTTTTGGTATTTAATAAAAAACTCTATCGAAACATGGTGCCAGATTGCCCAGGTGGTGGCACAGTGACATGGACCAATCCTTGGGGCGAACACCAATACATCGACAATATTGAAAGCCGTGAAGATGGCGGTACGCCGGGCTTTTTGCAAGTCATCAAAACTGCGTTGGCGATCCAGCTCAAAGAGCAAATGGGTATAGACAATATCTTGGCACGCGAAAAAGAGATCACTGATTATGTGTTTGCGGAACTTGGTCAAATTCCTAATTTAGCCATACTCGCACCACAGCATCAAAATCGTCTGGGTGTCATCTCTTTCTTCATTCAAGACTTGCATTTCAATCTTGGCGTAAAGTTACTCAATGATCGTTTCGGTATACAAACCCGTGGTGGCTGTAGCTGTGCTGGTACTTACGGACATTACTTGCTCAATGTTGACCAAGAAACTTCACACAAACTGACTGACCAAATCAGCTCTGGCGATTTAACCAGCAAACCAGGTTGGATACGTATGTCGATTCATCCGACTACGACGAATGCTGAAATTGCTTATGTTTGTGCCAGCATTAAACAATTGGCTGTACATCATCAAGAATGGGCGACAGCTTATCGTTATGATTGCGCAACCAATGAATTCCTACACAAGGAAGCCAAACCAGTC
>DLGN01000184.1:13778-17720 GCA_002482715.1 Oxalobacteraceae bacterium UBA7693 | reverse complement strand
AGCAAGCATGGTGGCTGACTGGTTCGCAGCGTAATTATCAAAGCAATCAATCGCTTATCCAATGTGTAGTTGGGTAAGCGATTTGTAGTTTCAGCTAACTCTTTCAGCAGACGCATAAAGAAGTCGCTGATTTCACGTATACTGTCGATTCTTCTGTCGCGCAGACTTCTAAGCACTTCGTTGTTCTTATCACATCCCAGCTCTCAGAATTCGCCCGCATAGCAGCACGATGCTGTGTGCGGCACCAATCTCATTTTCAAGGAATTTCATGTCACAAGTTCAATCCTGGTCTACTATCGCAGACAGCGCTATTTCAGAAATCGGCGTCCGCCAACAGCACCGTCCAACAGAAAACTTCAAGTTCTACAGCAATACCTACGAAGCGAATCAAAGCATCACCATCAAGGCATCCCACAGTTTTCGCTTATATGTTTTAACTGGTAGTTGCGCGCTGACAGTGAACGGTCAAGCAGTCGATTTGGATGCAGAACAATTTATTCAATTAAAAGACGGCGCCTACATTTGCAACACAGGTAGTGAAGGCGTGAGTATCGTCAAAGTGTTTAGTACAACCTCGAATAAGTAAAAAGAAATCGCATGTCTGAACTAACACCACCTGACGAAGATACCCTGATTCAAGAAGCACGCGTTTGGCAAGCAAAAGGCTGGACCGCGCGCGTGATCAAAAATGATGACGATGATGGCTGGGCGGTCGCTATGTACAAAGATGGCGAAGCAGAGGCCGCGCTGATCGGGCCGTGGACGATGGGACGTGACAAGAAAAATCCTAAGCCACTAGATCACAACGCATTCAATACTTTAGTCAAAACCGCAAGTGAATTTGTACGTCGCCACGAGCAACAATTACATGCCAGTTTGAACAAAAGTTTGATGCTAAGTGGTGACGATGCTGATTACAAAATTTGTTTGCAAATCATTCCTGATGAAGATGATCCAATCGCTTATCTGAGTGCATTTAATGCTGATGGTGAGCAAATCGCTAAAGTCAAAGTACGACCTGACTTTAAGCTCAATCAAGCTTCAGCAATGGCATGGTTACAGCGAGATTTTGCGCGTATCGATTAAGCAAAATTTCAATTTATATTTATAAGTGAAAAAAACGCACGCTCAAGTTAGTTTGAGCGTGCGTTCAACCGGTAAGATCTATTTAGTACAACTTAGTACGACTTCATACAAGCTAATGCAGTTCAATTAAACCAAATTAGCGAATCAACTTAGAACGTGTATTGCACACCCACTGAGAAATTATTAACAGTATTTTTCTCATCGCCAATCTTCACACGACGTGATTCAAATTCACCACGTAATGCAATTTCTTTACTGACCTTGTAAGTCAAGCCCAATCCAAGTACAGGCTGTGTCGATGTTGTGTCTTCGGATAATGAAAATACAGAAGGCACATTCGCTTTAGTATCAACAGAAACGCGTGCAACACCTAACTTAGCGAAACCACCGAATTCTTCAGTGAAATCATGCTTAAGCACACCAGCCAATTCAAAGCCCGTGCCTTTAGCTTCAGCAGATGCATTAACCGCACCGATAGCAGCATTCGCTTTTACTTTGCCCAATGAGAAGTAACTTGCTTCTACCGCAAAGTTTTTATCGATGTTGTAACCACCGATAATTTTGTATGAATTCGTTGTCTTATCGCAGCTCACACCAGACTGGTTGCAATCGACGTTCCATTTTGATTGCCCCACTGTACCGCCAACATAAACTTGTGCAGAAGCGGAAGCACCGATACCTAAACCAGCAAGCAACAACAGGGATACAAACAAATTTTTCTTTAACATATCAACCTCTATTAAAAGTAATCAAAACCAACTGCTTCAATGTATGCACTGAAATTTATCGCTGTGCACAACATGGAGGCGAGTCTAGTGATAGCGTCAAAGAAGCCCTAATTGGTTTTAGCAGGTCGCTCCGAATAAACTAGACGGTACCGAAATACGATACCTTTATATAAAAAAGACAGTTTTGAACCAAAAGAACAAGTTCTTGGTCAACCAACATCATTCTCCCCTCACTATCGTAAAAATGAAACAAGCCGCACTAAAATCCACATAGAACATGCAGTCCGCCACAAGTGATCGTGTAGTATTTATCAGTAAGATTTTAGATTGATAAACATACGCCTTCATCTCATCAAATTCTTCAGGTTGATTTATGCACGAAGCCAGTAAAGCCCTCACTCGCCGTCTACACGATAGTCGATTCGTCACCCGCTACTTCGTTGGCAATGGTATCGACATTGGATGTGGTCCAGATCCAGTTAGCCAATATGCAGAACAATTCCCTTTGATGCAGCAGGTCCAAAATTGGGATATGCCAGATGGCGATGCACAATATCTGGCAAGCATCACCGATGAAAGTGTCAACTTTGTTCATTCCAGTCACTGCCTGGAACATATGCGTGACCCAGAAATTGCGATGCAAAACTGGTTACGAGTATTGAAACCAGGCGGCCACATGATCATCACAATCCCAGACGAAGATTTATATGAACAAGGGAAGTTTCCATCGACATTTAATATTGATCACAAATGGACATTTACCTTACACAAGCAGAAAAGCTGGTCACCAAAATCCATTAATTTGCTCGACTTCCTTGCGAAGTTTTCAGACTTTGCACAAATCCTCAAGCTAGAATTACTTGATGCAAGTTATCGTTATCAACTTGGACGTTTTGATCAAACCCTAACGCCGGTCGCAGAAGCAGGAATTGAGTTTATTTTGCGTAAATGGACGGGTTCAGAAATTCAACAGGCAGGACGTTTCCCATTGCTACCTCAAACGGGCCTATAAGCTATGCATAATATTCATGGCGAATGGGAAATCAGCATCATTCGGCAAATTATTGTCCGCAGCACTGCGGGTGTGTTTAATGAAGAGGGAACACTGGCGGCATTCAAAGAATTTCAAGAAAAAGCACCGATTACAGCTCCTTGGGCTGGCTTGACGAATGCAGAAAATTGGGAAATGTCGAGTGCTGGTAGCTTGCAACGTATCTCTGCCATGCGCGACTGGGCTTTTGCACACCACTGCCAAGCATTAGCGATTGTCATGCCAAATAAACTCAAAAAGAAAATCTACCAAACGCAAACTGGTGAGTTTGGTGAAGATAAAGTCGCCTACTTCTTTGAACTTGCGCAAGCCTGTGAATGGCTAACTGGCAAAGGTTTTGCGATTTCAGTTGATGAATATCCACATCAAGACTTTATTGCCAGAACCAAACCCGCCTAATCAATTACCTCAATCAGCACAGCCGTCAAAATGTTTTAGCATGTACTGCAAAAAGTCGGCAGCTGCAGAATCCGTCTCAGCGGGTGCCCACGCAGCACGCTCTTGCGCACTGATCGCGACATAAGGACCTGCTTTTGCTTCAAAGAAAATGGATCCTGGCGACAACGCCACCATGCTATGGAAAGTGCCGATAGGAATGTGAATGCCGACATTCTCAGTCAATGGTGCCAATACAACACGTTGTACCACGACACCATTCGCATCGAACAGCAAAACGCCAATACGACCAGCAATCACAACCAGCGTTTCATCTTTCTCCTGCGCCAAATGACAATGTGGTTGTACATATGTGCCCGGCTCTAGCGCATTTAACAAACGATGACATGCGGACTCATTGCTCGCATGAAAATTATGATTTTTTCGTAAACGCGGACTTTGCTTTGCTTGCACCGACAAGTCATCCAAACTTTGTCGATTGATCATGTGTACTTGCATCATGAGGTACTTTCTTGCTGTAGGTGAAATTCAGTATATTTTTGCGCAGAGCCACGAGCACTTTGAATCGGATACTTCTGCGCATTCAATTGTATTTTCTCGTCGGCAGCAGCAATTAAATCGACTTGCAGCCGATCTGCCAGCATGACCAGATAATTCAACACATCAGCCATTTCATGCCGG
>DLGN01000184.1:0-13735 GCA_002482715.1 Oxalobacteraceae bacterium UBA7693 | reverse complement strand
CACAGCCATTTCATGCCGAATCGCAGTTTGCATCTCGGCACTTAACTCCTCAGATTCACCAGACTTCAACCACTGAAACGGCTCCAAAAGTTCCGCTGCTTCAACTGCCAATGCACTCGCCAAATTTTTAGGTGTATGAAACTGCTGCCACTCCCGTTCGGCAGCAAAGAGACGCAAACGATCTCGTAATTGCTGCAAGTCTTGAATTTTTTCCAACATCATCGTATCCGTTATCGTGTTTTACGCAATGTCAGGCATTTTACGCTGGAATAGCAAGCATCTTCACGAAGCTTGCGTTCAATCAAATACTCATGCTGCATCAGTGGGAATATTGGATTGAACGCCCCTATCTTAAGCAGATAATTTCCGCATTCATATAAAAGCACTTCTCAGGAGAAGAGTTGCGCCTTCCGCATGGCAACATAAATATCCAAACAAAACTCGCTATTTGCCTATTGAGCTACTACAATTGGCGATGTTGCGATGCCGCATATTTAGATTAAGCATGCAGTATCAGACTCAAACGACTTTCTAAGCTCAATCCATCACCAAGGAGGAAATATGATTTTCGTATCAAACCAACTGACGGCAAACCCGATGCCAGAACTTGAACAGCAATTGGCGGCATACAATAATCTGACGCAATCCTTGAGCGAAGAGTTTGATCGTGCACATGAATTGCAAGCCCAAGCACTACAGACCACATGCGAAAGTTGGAGCGAATTTTTCGTCGATCTAAGCCAACTTAAAAATCCACAAGAATTTTTCTTGCGATTCTCTGNNTTCTCTGCACAAACGCATGTGGCAGCGGGGCAAAGCCAACTATATTTGCAAGAACTGGTCAACTTGGGTCAACAAATTCAGCAAAAAATATTTGCCTTAGGCCAAACAATTTCACCTATGATGGCGGAAACTGTCGTCGCGGTCTCACCAGCAGAAAATAAAGCGCCCTTACCTCAAGCTGATAGCAAAATCATGAAAGATATCAACCCGGTAAAAAAAGCAGTCGTAACAAGCAGGACAAAAAACAAAATTAACGCAGCAACTGTGGAAATCAAGGCCGCAGATCTGACTCCTAAAACAAAGACTGTAAGAGTTGATGCCAAGGATAATAACAATCTAGCTGCAATCGATACCCCAACACCAAAGGTTAGAAAAGTGAAACCAAAAACATCAGAAACAACTTCAATCGTGCAGGCAGAGGTCGTCACCACACCAGTCAAAAAATCAGCCGTGGTCGGTTTACCTTCCAAACCAGCAGTCAAATCCGGCTTTGCCGGTGCAGCAGGTCAACCTGAATTTAAAGCGAAGAGCAGCAAAGCAACTGGTGCAAAGAAACGCGTGCGTCAATAAAAACTTTAAGAAGCCTAAGCCTAATCAGCAAAGCATTCTTAAAAATAAAAAATCCGACATGAAAACATGTCGGATTTTTTATTTATACAATTCAAACTTTATGACCAGCGCAAATCATTACGAGACAAAGGCAACTGACGTACTCGCTTACCAGTTGCAGCAAAAATAGCATTACACACCGCTGGCGCCAATGGTGGAAAAGCCGGCTCCCCAAGTCCAGTAACAGGGAAATTACTCTTCAAGAAATGTACATCGATCTTCGTTGGTGAATCTGGCATACGCAGCAAACCATATTCACCAAAATTGCCCTGCACAATACGACCACGTTGTATATCGAGTTCAGGGAACATCAAGGTGCTGATACCATCAATCACGGAGCCTTGCACCTGATTTTCTGCACCACTCATATTCACGATTTGCGAACCGATATCAGTGACTACCACGACACGATCAACTTTTAATTGACCATCTTTGGACACGGTAACCTCGGCGACTTCGGCAATATAACCACGATGACTAAAATGGAAGGCAATGCCCTGCCCCTGACCACGCGGGAACTTACGTTTTCCCCAGCCTGATTTCTCAGCCACCATCTTCAACACATTACGCATCCGAGTGACGTTATAAGGCTGGCCACGTTCACCGGTGCCTTGCATCACATCTTTATCGCCAAGTATCTCGAGACGGAATTCAAGCGGATCTCGATTAGCAGCATGCGCCAATTCATCGATAAAACTATGGAAGACCCAAGCAAACACATTGCTACCAGGTGCACGCCATGGCCCCATCGGTACGCCTGTTTCCATCGGTGTTTGTTCTAATAAACAGTTTTCTACCCAACGTCCCGGGAATTCATCGCCCGACAAACTAGCACCACTGCCAGGCTGCAGCACACTTTTACCATCGCGCGTCACACGATTAGCAAAAGTGACGAAGTGATTATGCCAAGCACTGAGCTTACCTTTTGCATCGACACCACCACGCAAGAAATGGAAACCACCAGCGCGGTAATGATCGTGACGCATATCATCTTCACGTGACCAAGTCAGCTTCACTGGTGCTTTGACTTTCATCGCAATTGCCGCCGCTTCAATCACATAATCGGCACTTAAACGACGACCAAAACCACCGCCACTGCGGGTCATGTGCAAAGTGATTTTTTCTTTGGGAATTTTCAAGACATTGGTAACAATCGATTGACCTGCTGCTGGATTCTGAGTCGGCACCCACATTTCTAAGCTTCCATCTTCTGGCTTGTACCAAGCAGTACAATTTTGCGGCTCAATACTCGCGTGAGAAATAAACGGATAGCTATAACTGGCTTCGACTGTCTTCGCAGCATTGGCTAAAGCCGCGTTCACATCACCATCTTTGCGTAGATTAATGGTGCCGGCTTGCTTCGATGCAGCCACTGCTTTTGCACTAAAATCATCCCAGCTTTCATTGACGACCTTGCCTTCGTCCCACACGACTTTCAATTGCTTACGCGCGCTAAAGCTAGCCCAAGTCGACTCGGCAATAATCGCCACACCTGGCATCAATCCGTTTAAGTTATCTGTGCCCTCGATAATGAAAGCATCACGCACACCAGGCAAAGCCTTGACGGCTTCCAAGTTCGCGCTGATCACTTTGCCACCAAAAGCTGGACATTTTTCATACACTGCGTACAACATGCCGGGTAACTTAACGTCAATACCAAACAAAGGTTTGCCAGTGACGATTGCTGCATTATCGACACCACCGATACGACTACCGATCAACGTATACTTAGCAGGATCTTTTAACTTAATTGTCTTCACATCTGGAACAGGCAAAGTCGCCGCTTTACTGACCAAGCTTGCATAAGTCGCCTGACGCTTGCTGGCTTTATGAATGACTTTGCTCTTCTCTGCATAACATTCTTCAGCAGCGACTTTCCAAGTTTGCGCTGCTGCCTCAATCAACATCGTGCGCGCTAATGCGCCGAGTTTTAAGAATTCATCATAGTTCAATGGCGTCGATAAAGAACCTCCAGCGAACTGACTACCATACGCAGGATTTAAATCGCCCTGCACAATCTTCACATCTTTCCAGTTCACTTCCAGTTCTTCGGCGATGACCATAGGCAGCGATGTTTTAATGCCCTGCCCGATTTCTGGCTGCTTAGAAATTAAAGTGACGCTACCATCGGCAGCAATCTTGATCAATGCACTTGGCGTAAACGCAGCGCCATCAACTGGTTTAGTCACCGATTGTTCTGCATTCGCACCCACAGTCCAAAAACTGCCCAACACCAAAGCACCCGCGCCCGCACCACTCTGTTGTAAAAAACCACGACGGGAAGAATTTGCTAATTCCAAATCAGATGTTTTCATTTTTTACCTTTCTGAGTACGCGCAATTTCAGCAGCACGATGTATGCCAGCACGAATACGCAAATAGGTCGCACAGCGGCATAAGTTACCACCCATCGCAGCATCGATATCTGCATCACTAGGATTAGGATTATCTTTCAATAGTGCAGCCGCACTCATCACTTGTCCGGCTTGGCAGTAACCGCATTGCGGCACATCAAGTTCTTGCCAGGCTTGCTGCAATGGATGTGAAGCTTTAGGATCAAGACCTTCTATCGTCGTCACTTTTTGACGACCAACACTGGACACCGGCGTCATACATGAACGCGTTGGTACGCCATTAATCTGCACCATGCAAGCACCACA
Source organism: Oxalobacteraceae bacterium UBA7693 (assembly GCA_002482715.1). Classification (GTDB taxonomy): domain Bacteria; phylum Pseudomonadota; class Gammaproteobacteria; order Burkholderiales; family Burkholderiaceae_D; genus Undibacterium. The sequence continues at coordinate 9,684 of DLGN01000184.1, read as the reverse complement.
CTGACCCACACCACAACCATATTTGGTACCGCTTAACTCTAAAGAATCTCGCAAAGCCCAAAGCAAAGGGGTATCCGGAACGACATCTAGCGACTTTGCTGCGCCGTTCACGGTCAAGCTATATTTAGTCATACAAGCTCCTGTTTTTCAGAAACGAAACATTAATCATTTTTAAGTAAGTAGCAGATTTATTTCACATCAATAAATACTTGCATCACTCACATTTCTCGTATTGCTTAACTCTGCGCAAGCTCTCATTGCGCACAAATTTGCGTCACTTCTTTTTCCAAATCACGTTTTTGTTGCTGCAAACTCTGCATCGTTTGCGCATCCGCTCCAGCACGCAAATTCGCCTTCACGATTTCCAATTGATTTTTCAGATTAGGGCATGGCAAACGTTTTTTCGCAGCCACGACTTCAGCTGGTTCCGAATTTTTTTCTAAGGCCATTTCTTTGTTTGCGGTCGCGGACTTGTTGGCTGCAGCTTGAACTGCAGATTTTTCTGCCGCTTGCAGGACCTGTTGCGCCAAACGTAAGGCTTGCACATTATCGGCATCGGCCACGATACCCAAACGCCTGCCCACATCTTTTTCGTCCATACAGTTTTTTTCGATATTCGCTCGTATGTCGCTAGCGTTCCCGCGCACTGCGTAAATGTCAGCAATCAACTGACTTTGTGCAGCGCTATTTGACTTCGCTAATAGATCATCTTTCTGCGCCCCTGCTTCGCGCATCCAAATGATTTTCTTCGCTTCGTCACCACGACGCTTACAAGCTGCATCAATAGCGGGCATAGACCCGCTGGCAGTTTGGCTTGCGTTCTTAATAGTACCAATCGCAACACCTTGCTGCCCATTCGCACAAGGTTTGTCCTGATAGCTAGTGCCGCATCGATACATGGTTTGTGCTTGCGAGACAGAATGCAGCAGAAGCATGTTTGCCATGATGAACATCGAAGAGAACAAATAGCGCTTAAACATAGAAGAAATCCATCACAAAACAATCAGATGCAAACAAAAAAAGCCCAAAAACGCAGTGGTCATTGGGCTTTCTAACTAGCTATAGAATTTAAGGCTTTACAAACTTCAAGGTCATGCGATCACTCTCACCAATCGCCATATATTTTTCTTTGTCTTTTTCCTTATTACCTAACACAGGTGGCAAAGCCCATACACCACCTTGATGATCTGCCGTATCTTTTGGATTCGCATTCACTTCAGATTTTGCCGCCAATTTAAATCCAACACTTTCTGCCAACTTAATGACATAGGCTTCGTGTACATAGCCACTACTAGCTTTTGCATCTTGTGTAGCGCTCACAGGTAAGCGATGTTCAACCACACCAAATACACCGCCAGGTTTCAAGGCATCAAACGCACTTTGAAATACCTCTTTTGCCGCGGTATCGCTCGCACTGATCCAGTTATGAACATTGCGGAAGGTTAGTACTACATCAACGCTATTCTTCGGGGCATAGTCGATTTTCTTGCCTGGCGCAAATTCACCATAAACAACTTTATCGTAAGTCGCTGGACTAGCATCTAAACGCGTCTTTAATCTTGCTCCCGCACCTGCCAAAATCAACTTACCGTCTTTACGCACATACGGCGCAAGAATTTCTGTGTACCATCCGCCACCTGGTGCCAGCTCGACTACCGCTGATTTTTGACTCACGCCAAAAAACTGTAAAGTCTCGTAAGGATGACGAGCTGCATCACGTGTCACATTTGCTGGTGTACGTTGTTCGCCAGCAATAGCTGCTTTCAACGCATCACTTGCATAAACAAGCTGCGTACCTGCCGCTGTAATCGCCAACGCCATTAATAATTTTTTCATCGTTTCTCCATGTAGTTTTCGTTGAAATTGCCATTGGCAAATCATCAGAATTTACCAAGCACCTTGCTCAAACACAGCACCGCAATAACTGAACTTAGAGCAAGCAATCACAATTTAGTTCAGTCGTGACCCGGAATTTCTTGCCAAAGAAAGTATCCATCAAGCGATTACTTTTAAGATCTGTGCAATTTCCTGGCGTGTTTCCGTCATCAGTCTTACTGCTGACTCTTCATTTAAATCAAGATTTTTCAATGCAACTGGAACGGCATTCCAATCAACTTCACTCAAAGATTGTTTAACGAATCCCACATCAAGAAAATCTGCCGCAGCAACAACATCTGTCAATGTTGGACGACTATGCGGAGGGAGATCGTTGCGTTTTCTATCCATCACGGCTTCACGAATATCATCAGAAACTTCCCAACTTTCAAGGATCGCTGCGCCAATGTCGGCGTGCCATTGATCAATCAAATCCCACAAAGCCTCGTCCGAAGTAAATAAGCCCTGGTATTGATCCGCACGGCTTAAAATATAAAATTTACCAATATCATGTAGCAGCCCCGCCACCATCGCCTTATCTGCGCTTAATTTAGTGCGATTTCTGGCGATCACGTAAGACAAGGCAGCGACTCGCATACTGCGAGTCCACAAACCCTCCATTTGTTCCGACTTCGATGTATTTTCTTGCTGATCTTTCAATTGCTTCATGCCGACAGAGATGGCAATGTTTCGCACTACACTAAAACCCAGCAAGGTAACGGCAATTCTTAGCTCTTCAATTTTCTTTGAGCTGCGATTAAACATCGCAGAATTTGCCAGCATCAAAACTTGCGCAGACAATACAGGTTCCGTACTGATGATGCGGCCAACTTGTTCGCTTGCCATGTCAGGATCATCTAAAGCCTGACGAATTTTCATCGTTGCTTTCAATGAAGTTGGAAAGACCAAGTTACGGGACGATAGTTCTGCACTCAATCCCTTAATAAATTCAAATTCAGATTCGCGTTGATTCATTGGTAAAAGTAGAATTGTTCATTCGTATAGGTTTTTCTGAAGTTGCCATGGTAAAACAAATGCCTGTAAAGGTGTCCAATAAGCTGAGCAATTATCGAGAGAACTTTGTTTTTTTGTGAAAAAACAAAAAATCACCACAAGTACGAATGAAATTGCTTTAAAAAGCCGATATTTCATTGGGATAAAAGAAACTTTCTGGTAACCTCACTAGCAATAATCAATTGCGGACAGGAGAATTCCTCATGTTTACCGAAGACGATTTTTTCGCCATCAGCAAATTTTTACAATTAGGGGTAAAAATTGCGATGAAAAATCCGATGGGGCAACATCCCATTTTTTCTACCAGTTTTCCCAATCCTAAAGGTGGCATGGTCAAAATTGAAGCGAGTTCACTGTACGATGTAGAGAGAAAGTTGCGCAATTTATTGGCTAGTGATGTTCCAGTCAAAACGAAATTAACGCCATTTACTTATTTGGGAACCAATTTTGAAGGCGTTTTGTACTGTGTCAAAGGAACCAATGATTTTGTGGTTCAGGAAACTCGCAATCTGTTTGGCATGGAATCGAAAGCGGTCATCCGCAGCGCAGAACACTTTATCCAATTATTACAATAAATTGCTTAGAGAATTGATGATCAATCAATACACCATGCAATTGAATCGTACATCTAGTTATAGCAAAGGAAGTTCATGGCGGCATCACTCAGCAATGAACAAATCGAGGAAAGATATTTTTTACTTGGTCAAGTAGAAATCCTCAGTGTTTTAAACGAACTCGCACACCGACGTGAGCCTGTTTCTGTCTATTTCAACAGCGGTCAACATTTTATTTTGAGCCTAATTTTATCGGCACGTCCAGATGGATTGGTGTTTGATTTAGGAGGAGATCCTAAATCAAATGCATTGCTAGAAAAAGCCGCCCAATGCGTGTTTATGGCATTTCCCGATGGTATTCGGGTACAGTTCACAGGCTTAGAGCCTCAGCGATTTACTTGGGGCGAACAAGATGCATTTTGGGTTCCTATCCCCAATCGCATTATTCGTCTGCAACGTCGGGAAAGTTATCGCAATTTACTCCCAATCGCGAACCCTTTTCGCGCAAAATTAAGTGATACTGATGGTGATTTAATCGCGAATTGGCCCATACATGATCTCAGCGTCGGAGGCTTTGGCATAACCATCGATGGCGAACCAAAATTCAAAGTTGGCGATACCATACATCGTGTCTGGATCACACTCTCACCAAAATCAAATCTGCATTGCTCCGTGATCGTCAGGCACATTACACAAATTGACAAACACAAAGGGCTTCGATATCAAATCGGTTTTAGCTTCGTTGATTTGCCACGGGCGATGGATATTGCAGTCCAACGTACGATTATCAATATCGAATATGAACGGCATCGTTTGTTGGGCAAAAAATAATCCATGCAAACGTCCTTATTTGATACCGAACAAGGTGGTGAGCGTATTACATTAGAAGACGCCACCTTAGATTTTTATCCTGAATTTTATGCCAGTGCAGAAGCGAATCAACTATTTGATCATCTGCAAAATGCGACACCATGGCGTCAAGACCAGATCCGAATCGCTGGATTGCCGCGTTTACAACCGCGTTTAAGTGCTTGGTATGGTGACGCAGAAGCAGAATATACATACTCCGGCTTGCACCTAAAACCCTTGGAATGGAGCGAGGAACTACGCCGCATCAAACAGGCGATTGAGCAACACACTGGGCATCAATTTAATAGCGTGCTACTTAATTATTACCGCGATCAGCAAGATAGCATGGGCTGGCATAGTGATGACGAATCGGAATTAGGGCCACAACCAGTCATCGCGTCTTTGAGTTTGGGTGGCGCTAGGGAGTTTGCCCTCAAGCACAAATTTCGTAAAGAACTGCGCTATAAAATTGCCTTGTGCAATGGCAGTTTGCTGATAATGTCGGGTGACACACAAAGCCATTGGCAGCACGCGATTGCAAAAGAAAAGTATCCATGTCAGGCACGTATTAATTTAACCTTTCGACAAATCATCGCTAAGCAGTCGTGATCGCTGATGTGTAACTGATGCGTATTGAATTCATGTTCAGAAGCTGTGATTCGCCATCTGTTTCGCCATTCACCGATCCATTCCTGCAGTTCGCCGAATTCGGCATGACTTCTCACAACGGCTGTTTTATCTTATCGATGTGGCGCAATGCAATGCGCACTCAATCAACTAAAGCTGGTTGAATCTAAAGATCAAATTAATATCCGTTAAAGATCATTGCTACATCGAAAGGAAATATCATGTCAGATCAAACCACAATAACAACACGCAAAAACAAAGATAACTTCAGTTTCGGCATTATTCTGATTTTGCTAGGTAGCTTCTTCTTACTTGACCGCCTAGATTACATCAATGCCCGTGACTACTTCCAATACTGGCCAGCATTGATCGCCATTTCAGGATTGATATGTGTAGTTCGGGCAACAGGTGTTGCTGAAGTGCTCAATGGTTTGATGCAAATTGGTATCGCTGCTTGGTTATATGCCGTCACCCAAAAACTGTACGGTTTGACGTTTAGCAACAGCTGGCCGCTGTTTGTCATCGCCGCAGGACTTAGCATGGTGATCAAATATTTTGCTGACAAACCAAACAATTGAAGTGATTCGTCGATAAATCATCGATAAGCCAACGCAATCACTACATAAAACTACGTAGACATTGAAATCGAACTCAATTCAAAAGACAGGATACCTTTATGAAAAACGTTAATCCACAGCAACGCCTGATCCTCGGTGCGTTCATTATCGTCCTCGGCGCATTAGCTCTGCTCGATAACTTACAAATCTTTAATACCCGCGACCTGATTCAATTTTGGCCTACCGTATTTATCGTTGCAGGCGCAATCAAGTTATCGCAAGCAAATACGCGTTCTGGTTACATTATTGGTGGTGGATTGATTGCCGCAGGTACGATCATCACACTTAATCGTATCGGCATCATCCATTTTCGCATGCGTGATTGGTGGCCAGTATTCATGATTGCTGGCGGTTTGGTAGTGATCTTTAAAGATAAAGCGAATGATATTTTTAGAGGACTCAACAGCAGCACCATGAACAACAACGTGACAACTTCTAGCGATACACATTTAGATATCGTTGCTATCATGAGCGGTCATCAAGGCAATATCGCTTCTAGCGATTTCCGTGGCGGTGCGATTACTGCGATCATGGGCGGCGCAGAACTTGACCTGCGCAATGCGGTGATCCAAACTGAGGCAGTCCTCAATGTGACGGCATTTTGGGGTGGTATTACACTCAAAATCCCTAGTGACTGGACGGTAGTGAATAATGGTTTTGCGTTCTTGGGTGGAATCGATGATTCAAGTATTCCATCAATGAATGCGAACAAACGTCTGATCATCACTGGCACCGCCGTGATGGGTGGTGTTGAGATAAAAAACTAACTGGTATTAGTAGCTAACGACGATACAACGATCATTTCTAGAAAAATCTGAGCAAGATGAATCCTATCTTATCCAATCTGCGTAATATCACACTGACCTATGCAATTTGGTTAACGATAGGATGTTTACTGGCTGCACTATTAGTTCTGACAAACATCAGTCTGTGGGCTAATGCGCTGTTATTTGCGGTTCCAGCGACCTTGGTATTTGGCAGTTTATCGGCATCAGCTTACTATGTCGCACGATCCTTGCCGATGAAGAAACGTAGCTTCTTCGTTGTTGCCGGTGTATTTGGTGGTACTGCTTTAATTTACGGCATCATCTGGGGGATATTGTGCTTTTTTTGGAATAAGATCACTTTGCTATTCGATGAAAGCTGGGCTGGTATTGAAATGAATCAACATCTGGCAAGCCTATTGCTCATCTGTGGAACGCTGCTATATCTGCTATCGATTCTCGTCTATGACGTCTTGCTTGCACTTGATAATATCCGCCAAGCAGAACGGCGCGAAGCGGCTTCTGAAATGTTAGCCCGCGATGCCGAATTACAAGTTTTACGCACTCAAATCAATCCACATTTCCTATTCAATAGCTTAAATTCCATCAGTGCACTGACCACCATAGACGCGGCAGGCGCGCGCGATATGACGATAGAGTTAGCACAGTTTTTTCGGCAAACTTTAGCGCTTTCTGAACAACAGAAAATTGCGCTTAGCGATGAGATCGCACTGTGCAATCATTTTCTGACCATCGAAAAAATTCGCTTTGGTAAGAAGCTACAAGTGCAAATGCGTATTGATCCAGATTCCGAAAATTGCTTGTTACCGCCCATGCTATTGCAGCCCTTGTTAGAAAACGCCATCAAACATGGTATCCGCGATTTGGTCGATGGCGGCACAATTGAACTCAGTAGCAAAGTGCGTGCCCCATGGCTATTTGTGGCGATTGACAATCCTGTCGATACGCAGCCAAGCAGTGCGCAAGGAACAGGTACCGGTCTGAAGAATTTGCAAGCACGCTTGCGTAGCTTATATGGCGATAAATCTCGTGTGGAATGGCGGATCGCTGAGCAAGTTTTCCGGATAGAAATTACCTTACCTTTAGAACGCAGCTGACTTTTCAATTCATATCATCACACTTTCATCTATGAATACAAGCTTACGCACCCTAATCATCGACGACGAAGAACTTGCACGTCGCCTGACAAAAGAATATTTGCGTCCACATACGGATATACAAATCATAGGTGAATGTGAAAACGGCATCGAAGCAGTCGATGCAATTACCGCACATCAACCCGATCTGATTTTTCTCGACATTCAAATGCCCAAACTCAATGGCTTTGAAGTGTTAGCGGCAACTGGACGCAAAGATGGCGTCATTTTTACTACAGCCTACGACCAATATGCGGTCAAGGCCTTTGATCAACACGCGATTGATTATTTGCTCAAACCCTATTCACAACAACGATTTGACGATGCCTTAAACAAGGCACGTAAATTATTAGGACAAACTAATAACGCGGTACAAGCGCTGATCACACAAACTAACGCAATGCCAGAGCGCCTGACGGTCAGAGATCGTGGACAAACTCATGTCATCACGATCGAGCAAATCGATTACATCGAGGCGCAAGATGATTACGTACAGATTCACTTCGCCGGAAAATCTCTATTGAAAACCCAAAGTCTTTCAGATTTAGAGAAGCAACTCAATCCCGCCTTTTTTGTGCGCATACACCGATCTACCATCATCCGCCTTCAGGCACTTAAATGTCTGGAACGCGCTAACAAAGATAGCTATCAGGCCGTAATGCATAATGGCGTTGTTCTTCCGATTAGCCGTTCTGGCTATGACCGCATCAAAGGAATGCTGTAAAGTGCTGGTCTTTAGAAATTGGACAAGATCCAATCTCAATAAACCGCCTCCGCAGTTTAATGCGATCAATTAAGTACTATGAATATCATCATCAATCAAGAATTACGCGATTACATCGATCCACTCACAACCCAAGAATATCTGGCCTTAGAGCGCAGCCTGCTAAAAGAAGGATGTAGAGATGCACTTGTGCTATGGGGAGAAACGCTCATTGACGGCCATAACCGATACTCCATCTGCCAGAAGCATCAGATTCCGTTTCAAACCAAGCAGAATGATCATTTTCAGAGTATCGAAGACGTCATGCTTTGGATGATAGACAATCATCTCGCGCGCCGCAGTGTATCTAGCTTTCAGCGCGGTGTTTTGGCATTACGCAAGAAAGAAATTATCACCACTCGCCGTAAAGAGAAGACCAGTAAAGAAAAAGCTGCTGAAGCTGAATTAGCCGCGAAAGAACCTGATCCTGTTTCAGTGGAAACACGCGATGAAATCGCCAAAGTTGCAGGACTGAGCAAACCAGCTGTAGCGCAAATCGAGAAGATTCGTAAAGCGGCAACCCCAGAATTGGTTGAAGCGATACGTTCCGGCACGATCTCAATCAACACCGCAGCCACCATTGCTTCATTGCCAAGCGAGCAACAAGTTGCCGCGGTTGCGGGTGGTAAAAAGGAATTGCAACAAGCAGCTCGTCAATTACGCCAAACTCGCACACCGAAAGTGAGCGTCGAACAAGAATCTGCAGTCGCTGCTCGCTCAGATGCATCTGCCAGCAACCCAGAAACACCAGCAGTTTCTGAGCTAGAACGCTTACGCGCAGAAAATCAAGCGCTTAAATTACAAGTAGCGGAATTAAGCGCGAAGCTAGCCACAGCACAAGCAATGCCGGAATAAGGGCAGAAAGCAATTGCGTAGTATGTCGATAAAATCTCGACAAAATCGGGCAAAACAGGCTTGAAATCGCCTGTTTTGCCCATAATTACGCAATGTTCTCAAAATTCAGTTTTACTTTTGTTTTGCTCTGGTTTAATTATGTCAATTAAACCAATTACCAATTTATTCACACAATTCATTTTATTTTTAGGATCATCATGACTATTCGCGTCAACGGCACCGAAATTAACGAAACAGCCATCAATGCTGAAATGAACCGTGCCCGCTCTGCTGGCCACCCAGAGGGCGAACAATTACGCGATAGCGCAATTCAAGAATTAATTTTACGTAATTTGATGATGGCTGAAGCGGCGAAGCTCGATATCAATGCAGGTAGCGAAGAAGAAATTATCGGTACATTGTTGCAGCAAGAAGTAGCATTTGACGAAGTGAACGAAGCGACATGCCGTACTTTTTACGAAGAAAATAGCGCAAGCTTTAAGCAAGGCGAAATGGCAGCAGCTAGCCACATTTTGTTCACCCCAGGCGAAGGACTAGCCGCTAGTTTAGTGAAAGCAAAAGCAGAAGGCATCTTGGCTGATTTACAAAAAAATCCAGCTGGATTTTTTT
>DLGN01000088.1 GCA_002482715.1 Oxalobacteraceae bacterium UBA7693 | reverse complement strand
CACTGCCATCATTGATGCACGCGGTCAGGTCGTCGCGCGTTTGGATACACTCACACGTGGCACCTTAGCGGGCGAAGTGCAGGGCATGCGCGGTTTGACGCCGTATATTCGTTTTGGAAATTGGCTGTGGGCGCTGTTAGCTGGATTGGCTTTGCTTGGCGCTTACTTTTTCAGTCGGCGCCAAGCTGTGAAGGCAATAACTTAATATTGCTTTGCCGGTACGCTGGTCGCTTCGATATCGGCCAGACATTCTAGACCACGTGCTGTGATCACGTTTTTACCACTGGTGGCATCAACTTCAATATGCGCTTTTTTCCCTAAGAAAGTCGCGACTGGACCACTCAAGATGAAATCTGGGTTCGCCGCAATCGCGCGCAATCCATCGATACATTGTTTGATAAATAAGACCTGCTTGCCAGAGTCGGTTAATTCAAAACTGCCATCACTCTTATGGGCAATTAATTTGATGCCGACTAAACGCTTGGAGTTGCGTGAAATGCAGGCACTTGGGCGAGCGCCTCTAGGTAACTTGGTAATTTGTTCCAGCGCATCATATTCGTCGATGCTGAGATTTTGATTCATTGTGATTTTCTTATGAAGAACTGTTTCGCAGGCGATAGTTTAACTCAGATCTTCTATTAGGATTTGTGATGATGGCAGATGCTTTTTTTTGAGGCAGTTTTGTTCTTCGTATCCGACTACTAAACCTCCGGCTTTGCCGGAGGTAATTTAGTTCAATTGTTATACCGCGTCGGCAACCTCACTTTGACATATCAAGTAGCGGATAAAACGCATCAATTTCGGATTTACTGGTGCTGTTATCTTGAGGCATATATTGCGTGCCACCCCATACGATATTGGGATACTTAGTTATTTGCATAAATTGCTTGGAAATATGAGAGTAAGTGACTATTTTCGCCGCCTCTTGCACAGGCAGCCATTTAATCTCTCCAATTAATGGTGGCGCTTCGGGCGTACCACTGATTATCTTGGTCGAATAAATAAGCCGTGTTGAAATCACACGACTTTGTCCATCTTTGAGCGTGAAGACGCCTCTCAGCACAGGAGAGGAAATCTTCACTCCGTAAGATCCAGCCAATTGTTCTAAGCCTTGCTTAATGGTTAGTTGCTCGTCCTGATACCAGCCTGGTGTGACCCAGCGATCTGAGTCTTTGATGCGAACGAGCATCAACTCGCTTTTGTCATTAAAAATTAAAAGTCGATGAAAGGTGGAAATATTGGCTGTCTGCTGGGCAAAGAGCGGTGACGAAACCAATAAAATGAATAGTAGAAATGTTTTTTTTATAGCAGCTTTAATGTCGCTAATGCGGTGTAGTAACAAGAAGATCGACAGGAAAAATTTATTCATTTTCATTCCGGGGTTGAGATGGTAAATCGGGCTTATCGCAAATGCTAGACAGCGACAAAAGTGAGGAAAAACATGTCACAGCATCAAATAGACGGTCGTACTATCATGCGGACGAGTGATAAAGCGAGGTAGTTGTAGCAGACATCAAATGAGCTTTCATTCGTTAATAATGAAATCGAACTATAGCCAAAGCTGGTGTTTATTCCATCCTGAAATGATATTTCCGGTTTCCTGTTTTATATATTCGGAGTGTAACTGGAGGTGTGCGGGGGAATTTATTCCTATTTCTAAAAAACTTTACCGGCCTTTATCGATAGTTAAACCCACAGCCTGTGACTATGTGCACGGCGACGCGAACACATCAATGCGAGTGTCTGTTTTGTGTGAGTCCTACATATCTAGCCTAGTTCTTTTGGCGTATCCCTAGCCTGATCAGCCTAGTTCCTTGCCTACTTCAGGCGAATTTATCATTTTGTGAAACTCCCCTAAGCTGACAGTACTGAAAAATGTTAAGGGAGCAAATAATGACTACGCAGGTAAATAGTTCAGGAAAAGCCAATTCGGTGCTTGGTGCCAGTACGCTGGCTTTCACCATCTGTTTCACAATTTGGATGATGTTTGGTGTGATCGGTATTCCGATTAAAAAGACCTTGGGTTTGAACGAAACGCAGTTTGGCTTGTTGACCGCGATGCCAGTGTTAACGGGATCTTTGATCCGTGTTCCACTTGGGATTTGGACTGACCGTTTCGGTGGTCGTATCGTTTTATTCCTGTTAATGATTAGCACCGTGATTCCGATTTATCTGATCAGCTATGCGACTGCTTATTGGCACTTTCTGGTGCTGGGTTTGTTCGTCGGTTTGGCTGGTGGTTCTTTCTCAGTCGGTACGCCGTATGTCGCGCGCTGGTTTAAAAAAGACCGTCAGGGCTTAGCGATGGGTATCTTTGGTGCTGGCAACTCGGGTGCTGCAGTGAATAAATTTATTGCGCCAGCGATTATTGCTTCAGCTGGTTGGGTCATGGTTCCGAAAGTATATGCCGTGATGATGTTGGCGGCAGCACTGATTTTCTGGGCGTTTTCATCGACCGATCCTAGTCACAATGTAAAATCTACCGCGAGTTTCGCGGAACAATTGAAGATGCTCAAAGATCCTAAAGTTTGGCGGTATTGTCAGTATTATTCCGTAGTGTTTGGTGGATACGTTGGCTTGAGTTTGTGGATGGTGAAATATTATGTGACCGAGTACGATTTTGATATGAAGGACGCTGCTTTGCTGGCTGCCTGCTTCTCTTTGCCTGGTGGCGTATTGCGTGCTTTTGGTGGTTGGTTATCGGATAAATACGGTGCGTATAAAGTCACTTGGTGGGTGATGTGGGTGTGCTGGGTGTCGTTCTTCTTGTTGTCTTATCCTCAGACTGAATTCACGATCAAAACAGTGACGGGGCCACAGGTATTTAACATCGCATTGACGCCCATTATTTTCACTAGCCTATTATTTGTTGTCGGTATCGCGATGGCAGTCGGCAAAGCATCGGTGTTCAAATTTATCTCGGATGAGTACACCCACAATATCGGTGCGGTATCGGGCGTGGTGGGTCTGGCTGGTGGTCTTGGGGGCTTTGTCTTGCCGATTATGTTTGGTGCGATGGTCGATTTAACTGGCGTGCGTAGTTCTTGCTTCATGCTCTTGTACGGCACAGTGTGCGTGTCTTTGGTGTGGATGCACTTCCAGTTCCGTAAAGAGATTATGCAATCAGCACAATCTGCTTTGCACTCCGCAAATACTGCGAATGCATGAAATGCATGGTCCAAAGTGATGAATTAGCTCGATAGCTTGACGAAGGCAGGTCGCAACTTAAGGCATTCAAGTCAGCTAATGAAAATAAAAAATGCTCCAAGAATTGATTGAAATTCTTGGAGCATTTTCGTATTGGATGACAATCAAGCGCGATTTAATCTAAAGCCCAAATTAAATGTGCATCTAAATGCAGACGGGTATAGGCGGCCAGCGCGTCGATTTGTGCGGTATCTGCAGCGATCGCTGCATCGAGCGCCATTTTTCTGGTGTTGAGTGCGTCTGTGATACCGACTTCACCAAGTCGATACGCAGTCTGCATGAGATTGGCTTGTTGCAGGCTTTGCTGGCGCAAGCTTTCCAAGGTTTTCCATGTGGTGTAAGTACGTTGACTATCGGTAATCGCTTGTCTTGCCATCAGCTTTACCTTGGTTTGTACTTGCTGCAATTTCTCGTTGGCGATTTGCGCCTTTGTCGACGCTGCGCTGCGCTCACTGCTACGTGCCGCACCAGGAAATGGCATAGAAATAGTAAAACCAAGAACCCGTTCTTGGCCATCACGCTCTCGACTTGAACGTATCCCTAAACTTGGGTCGGGCATTTTGTCTTGATCAATCCGCGCTGCCTGCAATCCCACATATTCTGCTTCAGCTTGGGCAAGCTCCAGTTCATGATTGTCTTCCATAATTTTGTCCAACCAATGCTCTGTGCTTTTCGTATCTTGCTCATTCAGATTGATTGGTTGCGGAAGTGATGACGTAACTGGAACACTCAAGCCTGGATAGTTTGCTTGCAAGGCTTGAATTGCCAGTTCGACGCGTTGCTCTGTTTGTTGTAACAAGGCTCGCACGCGTTGTAGCTCGGTTTCTGCAAACAGCTGCTCAAACTTCGCCGCATCCCCAGCCTTGACGCGTTTAATGGCAATCGCATTGAGTTGTTCCGCAATTTCAAGTTGCTGGCGCAATTGTTGTTGTGTGAAATTTTCACGAATAACTTCAAACCAGTCCTTCAGTAAAGCACGACTGGTCTCATGCCATTGGTCGGCATAACTCGCTTTTGCTATCTCAATCCCCTTATCGCCGATGGCGCGATCTTTATCCGCTTTGCCAAACCAACGGATAGGGCGTTCTAAGGCAAATTCTTGCTCACGAAAACGTTCACCGAATTGATCGGTGCGACGACTGATACCGACTCTTGCGGTCCATTCATAGTGACCGGCTTCTAGTCGTGATTTCTGACTCCCTGCTAGATTGATTCCCATATTGCCAGCACGAAGTTGCGGTATCTTTTCAAAAGTCTTTCTGACCATGGCGTCAGGCGGCAATATGGATAGTGGATCGTCATTTGCTAGAACGGGGAGAGCCAGCAGTCCAGTCGCGACCAAGCACACACGAGCCACTGATTTTACTTTTATGTTGAACATCAAAATCTCCCAAAACTATTGACTGGCGTGACCCAATAGGCGACATCGCTATTCTTAATTTTTTCACCTAGCGCTGTGACTAATTGCATTAATTGTGTTTGTTCGCCAACCACCATAATGAGTTTGCGTTTGCTTCGGCCTTGCACTTTTTCAATCGCAGTAAGGAGCGCGGCACCTTGCCCCATACCTTGTGCATCAATAATCGAAAAGCCGCTAGCCCATTGCGGATTGAGTAAAAGAAAATCACAGATTTCTTCGGTAAGACTGAGCGGAATCGCCAGCGTTAGCATGCTATCCATAGTGTCCATATGGTGATGCGTCGAAGTATTAGTCATGCTGAGCACCTGTAGTTGATTCCGTGTTGGCATTGGCATTCGCCCTCGCTGGTTCTGGCGGAGCAATACCAAAGCGTTTAAACAAAATAGGCAACAAGATGAGTGTCAAACTAGTCGCCGATAACAAGCCACCGATGACAACAATCGCCAGTGGTCGTTGAATTTCTGAACCTGGTCCGGTTGCGAGTAATAAAGGAATTAAACCGAAAGCGGTGATGCTGGCAGTCATCATGACCGGCCGGAAGCGGCGTAAAGCACCTTCTGATACCACCTCATCAATCGGTACACCACGCGCGACTAATTGGTTGAAATAGGTAATCATCACCAAGCCATTCAAGACCGCAATACCCATGAGTGCGATAAAGCCTACCGAGGCCGGTACTGATAAATATTCGCCGGTCACTGCCAATGCAATCACGCCACCTAACATCGCGAATGGAATGTTCACAAACACCAAGACGGATTGACGGACGGTACCGAGTGTGGCGAATAGTAAGAAGAAAATCAAAGACAGGGCAATCGGTACAACCACACCAAGACGCGCTGCCGCACGTTGCTGATTCTCAAATTGACCACCCCAAGAAAGGCGATATCCTTCCGGCAATTTGATCTGCGCAGCGACTTTGGCTTTGGCTTCGTCAACAAAACCAACCAAATCACGACCGCGGACGTTTGCACGTACTACCACCACGCGTGAGGAATTTTCGCGTTCAATTTTGACTGGCCCATCAACCATTTTTAGTTCGGCGACTTGACTTAAGGCGACCGAAGTACCGTCTGCGATGGGCAGGCGGATTTGTTGAAATAGATCGGCCGACATCTGCAAATACGAGCTACCACGCAGCAACAAAGGAATACGACGACCATCTTCAATCACGATGCCAGATTGGCGTCCCTCAACCATGGTGCGTAAATCGTGCTGAATCTGGTCAACGCTTAAACCAAGTCGACCAGCAGCCTCTTGGTTGATATCGACCTGCAAATATTGGACGCCACTATTTTTGATCGTTAGAACGTCTTCACTACCTTGAATACCTTCCACCGTTTTAACGACGCTGTCAGCAAGTTTTGCCAGTGTTTGATTATTGCTGCCATAAATCTTAATCGCCAGATCGCCACGCACACCAGATAACATTTCTGAGGTGCGCATTTCGATAGGCTGTGTGAAGCTGAAATTAACGCCGGGGAATTCAGCAGTCACGGCGCGTAATTGATCGATTAAAGCTTCTTTGCTTTTGCTTTTCCATTCAGCATGGGGTTTCAACACCAAGAAGGTATCGGTCTCATTCAGACCCATTGGATCTAGACCTAATTCATCAGAACCAACTCGGGCAATCACATTGAGCACATCAGGTACGGTTTCCAAGATGCGCTTTTGAATTGCCATGTCGAGTTTTGTGGACTCATCCAAATTCACCGAAGGGAGCTTTTCAATCTGCATAATGATGTCGCCTTCATCCAAACTCGGCATGAAAGACTTACCGATGAAGGGAAATAATGCGGCGGTGACGATTAAAGCGACCACCGATGCCAACATGACTTTTTTAGAGTTTTGCAACGCTTGCGTTAGCAATTTTTTATACACTGCTTCCAGCTTACGTACTAACCAAGGTGGTTCATGATGTGCTTGCCCCATCATGAAAGACGCTAAGACTGGGATTACCGTGAGCGATAAAATTAAAGATGCGGCGATCGCAAAAGTGATCGTCATCGCCACTGGCGCAAACAACTTTCCTTCTAAACCTTGTAGCGATAATAGTGGTAAGAAAACAATCATGATGACCACCATACCAGCAGTTACTGGCACAGCGACCTCGCGTACGGCACGATAAATAATATGCAGTTTAGAAAAATTGGGGCGCTCTTTATCAGCGCTATGTGCCTCAATGTTTTCCACCACGACCACAGCGGCGTCAACTAACATACCAATCGCGATGGCGAGACCACCCAATGACATTAAGTTGGCGCTAAGTCCAAATTGTCGCATCAATAAAAAGGTGCCGAGCGCGGCGAGTGGCAGGATGCACGCAACAACTAAGGCGGAACGAACATTTCCCAAAAATAGATAAAGCAAGATCACCACTAAGATCGTCGCTTCCGCTAATGCTTTGGTGACAGTATTCACTGCGCGTTCAACTAAGTTACCACGATCATAGAAGGGCTTGATAGTCGTACCTTGTGGCAGCGTTTTTTCTATGAGTTTGAGACGTTGGTTAACTTGTTCAACTACCTTTTGTGCATTGGCGCCACGCATTCCCAAAATCAAACCTTGAACCGCTTCACTTTTGCCGTCTTTCGTCACACTGCCGTAGCGGGTTAATTGACCGATCGTCACCGTCGCGACATCACCAATTCTTACCGCAACACCACCGCGTTGATCAATCGTAATCGCACGCACATCGTCGATGCTGCGAATGCTACCGTCACTGCGTACCAGCAAGGATTCTTCGCCGCTATTCAAACGACCTGCACCATCATTGCGATTATTGCTCTCGAGCGCATCTTGTAATTGTTGTAGAGACACCTTGCGCGCCGCTAAGGCAACTGGATCGGGAATGACTTCGAAGCTTTTGACTAAACCGCCTAATGTATTGACGTCTGCCACGCCCGGAATGTTGCGTAGCTGCGGGCGTACTGTCCAATCAAGTAAAGTGCGTTTTTCCATCAAGGACAATGGACCTTCGATGGTAAACATGAAAATTTCACCTAGCGGTGTCGTGATTGGCGCTAGACCGCCACTGACCGAAGCTGGTAAATCTTTCAGTACACCATTTAAGCGCTCATTGACTTGCTGGCGTGCCCAATAGACGTCGGTGCCATCTTCAAAATCCAAGGTGATATCGGCCAGCGCATATTTGGATTGCGAGCGCAAAATCACTTGGTGTGGAATGCCGAGTAGTTCTTGTTCTATCGGGGCGACGATACGCGTC
>DLGN01000277.1 GCA_002482715.1 Oxalobacteraceae bacterium UBA7693 | reverse complement strand
CCCGAAGGGGCGAGTCTACGGTCGTCTTTTTTGGATTACCTTTTTTGACGAAGCAAAAAAGGTAATTGGCTGTCGGGCCACACCCGACCTGTGAACGTCAAGCACGCGAGAAAGTGAAATAGCAGCGTAAGAATCTAGAAACCCATTTTTGCGAAAGCTAAGCTCGATGTACGTGACTTAAATATGAAACGTCGGGCCATGTCGATGCTCGATATTGTCAGCTCTTTAGGTTACTTCAAACACTATTTGAGCCACTTGCCTAGTGAATCGAAAAGTCGACTATACGAGGGAACTACATCTCCTGCACCTTTACCGCTGCTTTTATGAAATTCATCTGGCGGAACCCCGGGTGGAGGGCTTGGTGGTGGATCAATCATCAAGTAAAAAATTGGTCCGACAATTGGGATCAATGCAAGCATCACATATCCTAGTTTTGTCAACCAATGATAGCGTTCACTAAATATCCGTCGCAATGCAATACTTAAAAGTAGTATTCCCAAGAGAACGATGAAATAGCCCATTAAATTGACCTTAAAAGATAATTTTGTGAGGACGCATGTTCCTCAATACTTGTTACAGGCGATATGAAAAAATCTCTGGTGAGCATTCTATCGTAGGTGGTTCACGAAACCGTATATCGATTTGACTATAAATGCAAATTGGGTAAATTTTTACAGTTTAATTGGACTGCATAAAGCACGAATAGTTTTGATAATCGAGACATACATTCTTTGGTTTCAATTCGCTAAACCCTACATCATAAAAGCTAAACAACGATCTTTTTAACGTTGAAATTCGTAATGGAGAAACATCTATATACTTCGTCCGTAGTAATGACTTAACATCACCCAAATGCCACCCCCAACAACCCACCACGCCCACTTCCAACCCCGCATCACCCTACAAACCCTACACAGAGGTGACGGCTTATTAGGCATGAAACCCACAGGCACTTTCGGTCCGCGTGGTGGCAGCGTAACGGTCGTACAAATCGACTGGCTATATACAACAGAAACTGGCTTGAGCTGGACAACGCCAGCACCAACCACCTTATTAAACCGCCGCCCACATGCCACCCATTTAATGGAAGATGCGCAAGGCCAACCAGTCGTGCTGCTACGTGACCTCGGCGCGGAAGCGGATGCGCTAGATAAAGTATGGGATTTGAATTTGCAACCTGTACCAGCCAAGAGTCTGCAATGGCGTAGTGAGGATGCGGCTTTACAATTTGGTCCGCTATGGAGTTTGCAGCAAGAGGATTTTTTTGCGGATTTTTGGGCGGAAGAATTGCCGCGTTTGCAGGCGCTCGGTTGGCGGGTTGTCGTGCGTCCGGGTTTTGCGCATGAGAGCGTGCCTGTTGATGCCTGGCATTTGATACTTGATCCTGTTAGTGGTGAAGTGATAGGTAAAGAGGTAGCCGCTCCTATGCGTGGTTATGCGCCGACTATCGTGCCTTTGGGCTTGCCGGCGCGTGAAGGTTCGTGGTTGTTGAGTTTGGGTGTGGAGATTGATGGGCAGATTGTGGATCTCGTGCCTATGCTGGCGAATCTATTGCGGCGTGATGCGCGTTGGTTGGATGCGAAGCAGGTGGCGGCGATTGACGATCTGGCAGTCATACAATTGCGTGCGCCCGGTGGCAAGCGCATTGATGCGTTGGCAGCGCCATTGAAAACCATCGTTACGCACATGTTGGAATTGCTGACCGATGAACAGCGCTTGCAAGACAAACTGACGGGGCCTTTGCACTTGTCGGCTTGGGATGGCTATCGACTTGAGGCTTTACGTCAGTCTTTGCTTGATAGTCAGGCCGCGCGGGCGGGTGTGCATGGTGCTTGGCAATTACGCGGTGATCTGGGTTTGCGTGAACTGGCGCAACGCTTGCAAATGGTGGGTGAATTAAAGCCAGTCGCTGCGCCAGCAGGTTTAGGCATTACTTTACGGCCTTATCAATTGCATGGCGTCGCGTGGTTGCAGTATCTGCGTGAGCACCATCTCGCTGGCATTCTGGCGGACGATATGGGTTTGGGCAAAACAGCGCAAGCACTGGCGCATATTTTGATCGAGAAGCAAGCAGGGCGCTTGGATAAGCCAGCTTTGATCGTGTTACCAACGTCGCTAGTGTTCAACTGGCAGGCAGAAGCGCAGCGTATGGCGCCAAGTTTGCGCGTGCTGGCACTACAGGGGGCGCAACGTGCTGATAATTTTAAGCAGATGGCTGAGGTCGATATTGTATTAACGACCTATCCTTTGTTGTGGCGCGATTTAGCCGTTTTGGAACAACAAGATTTTCATCTTCTGATTTTGGATGAAGCGCAAACCGTGAAGAATGCCTCCAGTCGCGGTGCTGATGCGGTACGTCGTTTGCGTGCGCGCCATCGACTGTGTATTACGGGCACGCCGCTGGAAAATAATCTGGGTGAACTGTGGACACAGTTTGATTTTTTGATGCCAGGTTTTTTGGGCGATATGCGCGATTTCACACGGCTCTGGCGTAAACCTATCGAAGTCAATGGCGAAACGTTACGTGCGCAATTATTAGCACGGCGTGTGCGCCCCTTCATTTTACGGCGGCGTAAAGACGAAGTAGCGAGTGAATTGCCCGCCAAGACCAAGGTGATTAAACGATTGCAATTGCAAGGACAGCAGCGCGAATTGTACGAAAGCGTGCGTGTCGCAGCGGATGAACAAATCAGGAAAATATTACAGCGCAAAGGATTTTCTGGCAGTCAGATTACGATACTCGATGCCCTTGTAAAACTACGCCAGGTTTGCTGTGATCCTCATCTTTTAAAAGGTGCGAAAACACCAGAGACGATGGAGCGCGCAAAGCTAGAAATGCTAAGTGATATGTTGCCCAGCTTGGTAGCCGAAGGGCGACGTATTTTGGTATTTTCTCAGTTCACTGAGATGTT
>DLGN01000413.1:5460-5626 GCA_002482715.1 Oxalobacteraceae bacterium UBA7693 | reverse complement strand
AGCCTTGCAGTACGAGAACTGCTTCATATTGCTCTTCAATGAAAAAATCGTGGAATGCTTTTTTATTATCTGCGATGCTCATACTACTCTCTTGCTAATTCTGATTATTATGTAAGTTCTTCAACGCTAAATAGGAATGAATTTGCGCATATTCAACGAGAAGAGG
>DLGN01000413.1:5278-5413 GCA_002482715.1 Oxalobacteraceae bacterium UBA7693 | reverse complement strand
AATTCGGCCTGTGATCATACCAAATGACTTGAGATAATGGCAGTCGTCAAAAAAAACGTTCTTGTATCCTTTAGTGCCGAACAAATGTTCGCACTCGTCGACAAAGTAGAAGACTATCCTTTATTCTTGCCGTGG
>DLGN01000413.1:2312-5235 GCA_002482715.1 Oxalobacteraceae bacterium UBA7693 | reverse complement strand
GTCATGGAATCAAACAAAGTTTCACTACCCAAAATATAAATTGTCCACCACACACAATGGAAATGCACTTGGTGGATGGTCCTTTTAAACAGTTGCACGGGTATTGGACATTTACGGCATTACGCAGCGATGCCTGTAAAATCGAGTTTGATTTGCGTTATGAATTTTCCAGTAAATTACTAGAACATTTAATTGGTCCAGTGTTTAGCAAGATCACTAATAGCTTCGTCGATGCATTTTGTGAACGAGCCGAGGTCGTCTATGGAAAGTAATTTAAGTCCAACGATTCGCATACAACTTTGCTATGCAATCGAAAAAATGAATCCAACCATCGTCATGCTGGAACTGCCGCGGCACAGTAAAGTACATCAAGCTTTGCAGCACTTAGATCCGTCTCATCTCGCCGTCGTTGAAGCTCAACTGGATACGCAAAGTGCTTGGGCAGTTTTTGGTAAGAAAAAAAATGCAGATTATTTGCTGCAAGATGGAGATCGACTTGAATTGTGTCGTCCCTTGATTGCCGATCCTATGAGTGCTCGCCGCCACAGGGCAAAGCGCGAGCACAAATCGGGCAAGATGTAATCGCGCTTCTCATATTGATCTTTAACGGCAATCTGCCAACACCTTCTTCACATCCGCCATTTCTTTTGCTCGCTGAGCTTCATCGAGCGGAGCGCGTTCACCATTTTTGTCTCTAGACATTATTAGCATGCCTTCGTCTAGGCTTTGTTTGTACGATTTGGCGCGTTCACAATTTTTAGTCTTATCAGCACTTTCTTGTTTCTGCGCTGCGCTTTTTTTATCTGCTTCTTCACGCGCTAACTTGCGTTTGTTGAAATCTTCATTTTTGCTGGCGGTTGTTACTGGCTTTTCGATCTTCGCGTTATCCGTCGCAGAATCTGTAGCATTCTGATTGGCTGTACTTGTCGTTGGACGAGTGCTACCAAATGGGGACTTCAAAATTTTGTCTCGTGGGACTGATTTCGGTGGCGGGGTATCGGAGTATTGCTTAATTCCCTTCTCATTAAGCCAAATGTATTGCGCCATTGCGATATTGGAAATCATTAGCGATGCGATAAGTCCAGATGCTAAAAAGCCGTATGTTTTCTTCATGATGTGCTCGAATATTCTGAAATGAAAGCGTTCTTTTTGAATAAATTAAGAGTGAGTTTTACACGGAACGAGACGGATCGGCAAGTTTTCTGTATAATTTACTTTTGCGCCTATAGGAAATACTATGCGTCTTCTCCAAAAAGCACTCACTTTCGATGATGTGTTACTCGTTCCAGCTTATTCAAATATTCTTCCAAAAGATACTTCTCTTGCGACGAATTTAACTCGTAATATCAAGCTCAATATCCCTTTGGTATCTGCTGCAATGGATACCGTGACAGAAGCACGTCTAGCCATTGCAATGGCACAAGAGGGCGGTATTGGTATTATCCATAAAAACCTGACGCCGAAGGAGCAAGCCCGCGAAGTCGCTAAGGTGAAGCGTTTTGAATCCGGTGTGTTACGTGATCCTATTACCGTTGCGCCAACCACGACAATTCGTGATGTCATTGCAATGAGTTTGCAGCATGGTATCAGTGGCTTCCCGGTGGTCGAGGGTAAAACAGTCGTTGGCATTATTACTAATCGCGATTTACGTTTTGAGCAGGAGCTTGATGCGGAAGTACGCGCCAAGATGACTCCGCGCGAAAAACTCGTTTACGTTACCGAAGGCGCTGAGTTAAGTGAAGCAAAGCGTCTAATGAATAAGCATCGCTTAGAGCGTGTGTTGGTCGTTGACGAAGCGTTTGAGTTACGTGGTCTGATTACCGTTAAAGATATTCAAAAATCGACTGAACATCCATTTGCATCAAAAGATGGTTTGGGTAAGTTACGTGTCGGCGCGGCTGTTGGCGTTGGTGCTGATAATGATGAACGCATTGATTTACTCGCAAAAGCTGGTGTCGATGTGATTGTTGTTGATACAGCACATGGTCATTCTAAAGGTGTGCTTGATCGTGTACGCTGGGTAAAAACGAATTATCCGCACATCGAAGTAATTGGTGGCAATATTGCAACTGCTGCTGCTGCGCTGGCTTTGGTTGAACACGGTGCCGATGCAGTTAAAGTGGGTATTGGCCCGGGCTCGATTTGCACAACGCGTATTGTTGCTGGCGTAGGCGTTCCGCAAATCACCGCGATTGCGAATGTGGCGGAAGCTTTGCGTGGTACTGGTGTGCCANNGACGGTGGCATTCGTTTTTCTGGTGATGTGTCGAAAGCTTTAGCAGCAGGTGCATCTACCGTCATGATGGGTAGTATGTTTGCTGGTACAGAAGAAGCGCCAGGCGAAGTAATTTTGTTTCAGGGACGTAGTTACAAATCCTATCGCGGCATGGGTAGTTTAGGCGCAATGGCAGATGGTTCTGCAGATCGCTATTTCCAAGATGCTGCGAATAATGCGGATAAGTTGGTTCCAGAGGGAATTGAAGGGCGCGTACCTTACAAGGGAAGCGTACTGGCGATTTTGTACCAAATGGTGGGTGGCGTGCGTTCTTCTATGGGATATTGTGGTTGTGCGTCAATCCAAGATTTGCATGATAAGGCTGAGTTTGTCGAGATTACATCTGCTGGTATGCGTGAATCACATGTACACGATGTGCAAATCACAAAAGAAGCGCCAAATTACCGAGCAGAATAATCACTAGACAGTTCCGAGATGTTTGATCAGGTGTCTTCAATACGGAGCAAGCAATGGTGACATCCGCCGCAGGTGTTAGTCGTATGGATTTGTTTTTGGATGGCGCTGGTAGTTCAAGCGCTGATCCGAATAAGTACGAGGCAAAAATTGCGCGATTTGAACGTCTTGGAATTCGTTTGTTCGGCGTCGCAAATTGTATCGTTAGCTTCGGCAATTTACGTGAGCGTTTTAA
>DLGN01000413.1:0-2280 GCA_002482715.1 Oxalobacteraceae bacterium UBA7693 | reverse complement strand
AATCGATGGTGTCGATTGAGGCAGCGTTTTGTGAAATGCTGGGCTTCTCTGAAGAAATTCGTGTCTTCAATAATTTGAATTTTGAAGAAGAGTATGCGAATCATCCCTCCGTAAAGGGTGAACCCCAGATTGTATTTTGCGCCCAGCATCCGATCTTTGACACGGATAACCAATGTGTCGGTAGCATTTACTTGATTGACTATGTCGAACATGCGTTTGACGACGAGTCTCGATTGTTATTTGCTGATTTGGCAGTCATGGTTGAGCGCGAATTAACGATCGGTGCAGTAAAAGCGCATTATGCTGAGCTGGCGAAACAGATTCGTAATCTCAAGCGAGATGCATTATTGGATCCAGTGTTAGGGATGTGGAATCGCGCTGCGATTACCCGCTCTTTGGGGTTGGAGTTGGAGCGATGCCAAAAAGCGGAAAAGCCAGCTTCTCTTCTTTACATCAGTATTAATCAGTATCAAAGTTTAAAAGAACAATTTGGCAGTTCGGTCAGCGATGCGTTCTTGCTGAAAGTAGCTAGCCGTATGCGTTCATGTATCCGTCCTTTTGATGCACTTGGACGTTTTGAGAGTGACGCTTTTTTGATCGTTTTACCAGGCGCATCCAATTTGGTTGCCTCTGCAGTTGCAGAGCGAATCAGATTGGCCGTAATTTCTCGCGCTGAAATGGTGAATGACGATAGCGTGGAAATAGAAATAAGTATGGGAATCGCTTCAACCAGTGTGTTTCCTAATGTTACACCTGAGGTACTAGTCGCTAATGCGGAAAAAGCTTTGCTCACAGCGAAACGATTAGAGCGTAACCGAATTGTTCAAGCTGAAGCTGATCAGCTTGATATCCTTCTTTGATAATCTTTATAGAATCATGCATTCAAAAATCCTTATTCTGGACTTTGGTTCCCAAGTCACTCAACTAATCGCCCGCCGTGTTCGTGATGCTGGTGTGTTTTCGGAAGTATTTCCTTATGATGTCAGCGACGAATTCATTCGCAATTACGGTGCTTCCGGGATTATTTTATCAGGCGGCCCAAGCAGCGTAACTGAAGGTGATACACCACGTGCGCCTTTGGCTGTGTACGATGCAGGCGTGCCAGTTTTGGGTATTTGCTATGGTATGCAAACGATGGCTGAGCAACTCGGCGGTAAAGTTGAAAATGGTAAGGTACGTGAATTTGGCTATGCGGAAGTTCGTGCTCGTAGCCATACGAAATTATTAGATGGTATTAATGACTTCGTGACACCTGAAGGTCACGGCATGCTCAAAGTCTGGATGAGTCACGGCGATAAAGTCAATGAAATGCCAGCTGGCTTTAAATTGATGGCATCGACCGACAATTGCCCAATTGCGGCGATGGCAGATGAAGACCGTCGTTTTTACGCGGTGCAATTCCATCCAGAAGTGACTCACACGATCCAAGGTGAAGCGATTATTGGTCGTTTTGTGCATGACATTTGCGGCTGTAAATCTGACTGGAACATGCCGGATTACATCTCCGAAGCTGTTGCATCGATTCGTGCTCAAGTTGGCGACGATGAAGTGATTCTTGGTTTGTCTGGTGGTGTTGATAGTAGTGTTGCTGCAGCTTTGATCCATCGCGCGATTGGTGATAAATTAACTTGCGTGTTTGTCGACCATGGGCTGTTACGCCTCGATGAAGGCAAGATGGTCATGGAAATGTTTGCTGAAAATCTGGGCGTCAAAGTCATCCATGTTGATGCTACAGCGCAGTTCATGGGACATCTGGCTGGTGTTACCGATCCAGAAGCAAAACGCAAAATTATTGGCCGCGAATTTGTCGAAGTATTCCAAGTTGAATCTGGAAAACTCAAAAATGCAAAATGGCTAGCGCAAGGCACGATCTATCCAGACGTAATTGAAAGCGCTGGTAAAGGCAAAAAAGGTTCACACACTATTAAGAGTCATCATAATGTTGGCGGATTGCCTGATACTTTGAATCTGAAATTATTAGAACCGCTACGTGAATTGTTCAAAGATGAAGTACGCAAGCTGGGTGTGGCCTTAGGTTTGCCGCATAGCATGGTGTATCGTCATCCGTTCCCTGGCCCAGGTTTGGGCGTACGTATCTTGGGTGAAGTAAAGAAAGAATTCGCTGATTTACTGCGTCGTGCTGATGCAATTTTCATCGAAGAATTACGCAATACTTACGTTGATCCTAACGCGGAAAAACCACAAACTTGGTATGACGCGACTAGCCAGGCATTTGCTGTGTTCTTACCAGTGAAGTCGGTTGGCGTGATGGGCGATGGC
>DLGN01000235.1 GCA_002482715.1 Oxalobacteraceae bacterium UBA7693 | reverse complement strand
GGGATTGCGCGCCTCAGTGACTGGTGAAATCGTGATGGATGAAGTGTTCGTGCCAGAAGAAAATCTGATGCCGCATGTGGAAGGTTTGAAAGGGCCATTTACGTGTTTGAATTCTGCACGTTTCGGTATTGCTTGGGGCGCTTTGGGCGCTGCTGAATTTTGCTGGCATACCGCGCGTCAATACACGATGGATAGGATTCAGTTTGGCCGGCCTTTGGCGGCGAATCAGCTAGTGCAAAAGAAACTGGCCGATATGCAGACTGAAATTACTTTGGCCTTGCAGGGCTGCTTGCGTCTTGGTCGTATGAAGGATGAGGGTACTGCTGCGGTTGAAATTACTTCGATTATGAAGCGGAATTCTTGCGGTAAGTCTTTAGACATCGCACGCACCGCGCGTGATATGTTGGGCGGCAATGGCATTTCAGATGAATTTGGTATTGCACGTCATTTGGTGAATTTGGAAGTGGTGAATACTTACGAAGGTACGCATGATATTCATGCTTTGATTTTGGGGCGGGCGCAAACTGGGATTGCGGCTTTCTAAATCAATGCTGATTTTGTAACTTGATTAGGACGAAAAAGTCATGGTTTATAATGGAGGGATAAAAACCTGTTGAGATTACGGGTTTTATCCCTTTTTTATTGAGCTCGTGTTCGCGAGCTCATTTCTAATCAAAGAGAACTCACGTGACTTTTCTACAAAAACTTTCGAGCGCTTGGACTGCTAACAATTCCCTGTTATGCGTCGGTTTAGACCCAGATGTGAACAAATTTCCGGCTGAGTTAGCAGACCAGCCTGATGCAATTTATGCCTTTTGCAAGGCGATTGTTGATGCCACTGCAGATTTGGCGTGCAGTTACAAACCGCAGATTGCTTACTTCGCAGCCTTACGCGCGGAGGATCAGTTGGAAGCAATTTGTCGTTATATCAGAACGACTTATCCAAATATTCCTATCATCTTGGACGCCAAGCGTGGTGATATTGGCGCTACTGCTGAGCAGTATGCGCGTGAAGCTTTTGAGCGCTATGACGCCGATGCAGTGACGGTCAATCCTTATATGGGCTTTGATTCGGTTGCGCCATATTTGGAATGGAAAGATCGTGGTGCGATTGTGTTGTGTCGTACTTCGAATGCGGGCGGATCTGATCTGCAATTTTTGGATGTCGGCGGTAAGCCTTTGTATCAGCACGTTGCGCAATTGGTGGCGGATAAATGGAATACCAATGGTCAATGCTCACTTGTGGTTGGCGCGACCTTCCCAAATGAAATCGCGCAAGTGCGTGCCTTGATTGGTGATATGCCTTTGTTGATCCCCGGCGTTGGAGCGCAGGGTGGTGATGTCGAGTCAACGGTGCGTGCTGGCCGTATCGCTAATGGCACAGGCATGATGATTAATTCTTCACGGGCGATTTTGTATGCCAAGCCTGTGGCTGATGAAACCTATGCACAGGCAGCACGTCGGGTTGCATTGGAAACGCGGGATGCGATTAACCAATTTCGTTAATTGAATTCTGAGAAAAAACAAAAGGCGCGTAGATCGAATTTTTCGCGCTTTTTTTGCTGTGGTGGAATGGCAAAGGGTGTTTTAAGAATTAAATTTCATCCACATAACGTAACAACTTAGTCAGTGCATGCGCCACAGTTTGTTCGCGTACGGCATGACGATCTCCACTAAATACTTTCCGTTCAGTGTGTGTTACGCCGCCAACACGCCAACCAAAACATACTGTACCAACTGGTTTGCCGGGAACCGCACCTCCTGGCCCTGCGATGCCTGTCGTTGATAAGGAAACATGCGCTTCGGAATTGGCTAATGCACCTTCTGCCATTGCCGCCGCGATCTCTTCACTGACAGCGCCGTGTTGGGCGATCAGTGAGGCTGGGATGTTGAGCATTTCGGATTTCGCGGAATTAGAATAGGGCACAAAGCCACAATCGAACCACTCCGAGGAACCAGCGATTTCAGTCAGAGCACAACTGACGCCACCGCCTGTGCACGATTCTGCAACGGAGAGTAGAAGTTTTTTTGCTTTGAGTGCTTCGCCAACTTTTTCTGCGAGGTCTAGCATGTCATTCATGATGGTCTCCTGTTGAGTCGATCAGTAAATTTGATCTGTTGTTCATAGAAACACTGTAGCACTTCGATACTTTGTTGCGGTGATTTTTGTGTAGGAATTTAAGGTGGGATTTTGTCGTAGACGCAAACTTGTTGTTTGCTCACCATGTTCCTGATGTTTATCAAATATTCTGTATAGCTTATGCGCGCCATAGAGCAAATACCAATAGTGCAAAAAAAGCCGCAACGATATCGTCAAACATGACGCCAAATCCGCCTTTAAATTGCCGATCAAAATAGCCGATTGGTGGCGGCTTGACCATGTCAAAAAAACGAAATGCAATGAAGGCCCACAATTGCGTGATGAAAGGCGCTGGTGTGATGAAGAGCAAAACTAACCAGAAGGCGATAATCTCATCCCACACCATACTGCCGTGATCAGCGACACCAAGATTTTTTCCAGTAACCTCACATGCCCAGACACCTAGAAAATAGCCTAGGACAATAATAATTCCCCAGTTCATCGGTGTGAAGATATGCGGCCAACGTACACTCAACACCGCAAAACTCAGCCAAGCGAATAGTGTTCCTGCGGTACCTGGCATGATGGGCGACAAGCCACTGCCAAATCCTTGTGACAAAAAGTGTGCGGGATGCGCCAACATAAATGCAGCACTTGGTTTCAAAATGGGATGTGGATTGCTTTCCATAGTTTTATGTCGTGGCTGATGTGGCAGTTAATTCTGCAGTTAATGTAGTCGTCTAAGCTGAAGTGAAATGATCAAAGGCTTGGAGCGAGAGCTCTATCGTTTGATGATTGTCGTCAAGTAGACGAAGACCTTGATTGGCTTCAATTTTCCCAATCCGGGTGACACTTGTATTGCTCGCTAAACCTGCCGCAATCACTGCCTCACGTTGATGTACTGGCGCGGTAAAACAAAGTTCGTAATCGTCGCCACCCGCCAAGGTGAATGCACGGCGTTGTTCAAGTGATTGTTGACGAAGTACTGGCCCGGCAGGCAAACGATCGATAAATAAACTGGCGCCAAGTGTAGAGCTTTCTAAAATATGACCGAGATCGCCGATTAAACCATCTGATATGTCGAGCGCTGCGTGCGCGATTCCTCGCAACGCAATCCCGAGTTCGATGCGTGGCGTTGGTGTATGCATGCGGATTGCGGCTTGGCGATGATCCTCTGGTGAGAGT
>DLGN01000050.1:1423-2589 GCA_002482715.1 Oxalobacteraceae bacterium UBA7693 | reverse complement strand
TCTTCCACCGTGTAATTAACAGAGTCAGCAATCGCGCCAGTAATATCTTCAGAAACCGTTGCCTGAACCGTCAAGTCACCATCCGCAACCTCTTGCAATTCATTCATTAAGCGCAAAATCGCTGCCTGATTCTGTTCATTAACCGCATTTGCTTGCTCCTCTTGTTTCTGAGCTAATTGCATTTGCGAATCGGCCTCAACCCGACGTTGGTTCGCCTCTTTAGCGCGGTTACGACTATCTTGCAACAACACGACCGCAATACCGGCAGCGGATACCAGAGCAAGCGCCGCAGACAACATCAGGAACCAGAAGGATAAGTTGGTTGAATCTTGTTGCGTGGTATAAGTTTTTTCAAGAGTTGAAATTTTTTGCTTGAGATCTTCGTTCTCATTAAAGATCAACTGTTCAGATTTTTTCGCTTCAATAAATTCGTTATTTTTCGCCAAAATACTATCGACGTTCTTTCGGTAATCAGCGAATGTCTTCTGCAGTTCCACTAACAATGCGCGAATTGATGGGTCTTTAACTGCCGCTAATTTATTAATTTCACTACCATTCAAGAAGCCCTCTACCAATTCGTAGAAAGTGTTGGCATCTTTACCCAACAAGAATGCTTTTTCTGGATTAATACCTTCTGGCGTCATGAATTCACTGGCGCTTCGAGCCAAACGTTGAGTCAACATAACTAATTGACCGGACGCGAAAATCGCCTGTGGTGATGCGCCGCCCTGCACTTCTTTGGTTGAAATATCACTAGTTAAACTTTCCAAAGTCGGAGAAAGCAAGTTCATACTTTCCAAGTCTTCACGGAATCCAGCCAACTCTTTCTTAGTTTTGGCAATCGTCGATGCGGCTTTATTTGAGTTAGCCCAAGCAACTTTGGTCGATTTTAGAATTGGTTCAACATCAGAACTTGGCTTGGCGATCGAACGACCTTTATAGTCACCACCGTTTAGCAAAATATTTAAGTTCGCATTGATCGTTTTTTGACTCTCATCCAATTGAGAAAACGCAGCAGGTTTACCGTAAATCGCATTCGGTGCAGCTTTACCGATACGCTGAGAGTGCATCAAAATTTCACCTGAAATCTGTGCCTGGGTAGAAATCAGCGTCGATTGACTCGCATTGAGGTAAACAAAAAGTGCACTCAAGGTCAATGAAATCGC
>DLGN01000050.1:0-1413 GCA_002482715.1 Oxalobacteraceae bacterium UBA7693 | reverse complement strand
AATCGCCATCGCGCCAAGCAAATAACGAACCTGTTTCTGCAGCGGCAAATGTCCGATCAGCGGCAAACGAATGTCGCGCCCTTTCTCTAAGGCGTCGCCAATGATGGTTGCATCAACACGATTGATTGTGCTGTCAAAATTCGTTTCTTTTTCTTGATGTTCCTGAGTTCCCTGACTTAGGCGAATCTCTGGTTCACTTATTTCCTGCTCAGTTAACATACGAACATTGTGAGCTTCTTCGATCGTTTCAACAGGCACAATCTCATTCTCAATCGATGGAACCGATGTTTCTGAAGCTTGATTCGCAAAGTCTAGATCTTGGACTTCTTGATCTTCAGTCGAATGTGGTTGGTTATTTAATGCCATTACAAAATCTCCTAAACGATTGAAAAGCTAGGCTTTTTCTATTTCACTAATCCATCAAATACTTAAATACTTATTTATTTTTTTTACTCGTTAACCACTTACAAATACTAATTTGTTATTTGCATGATGATGACCATCACAGTCCGATGTGCAAAAACTCTTGATCCTGCACTAATAATGAAAGGCTTAACTGCGACCAAATATGTCCATCAGCGTCCAAAAATCTGTTCAAAATCCAAGTCTTGTTCTGAGTGTGATTATCGGTCGATTCCGATGCCTGTTCATCGATCAAATCCATTTCATCGGCATTACGCAGGCCTAAAACCTTAGAGACCAATAAACCACTATTAAATGAAAGTGAGTTTGAAAATGCCAGAATTCGACAAGATGAATCAACGAAAGTAGGCTCACCCCGAACAAAGAGTGAGTAATCAATGACGCTGGTGAGGCTACCGCGAACATTAGACAAACCCAAGTACCAAGACTTGGTCAGTGGCACTTTTGTTAGATTGCCTGCAGAGACAATTTCGCCAGCTTCCCGCAGATCGACCAGATAACGAGCTTTACCAATCTGAACACCAAGTTGATTTGCACGAACTTGCGTACCAGCCTTGGCGGCTTGCATACGTTCCATCAACTGAGCTTGGAAATCGCGCAAACGAGCGCGCCGACTTACCGAAGGAGAAACGACAACCTCTGGTTCAAGTGCGATCTTTTCACTTGAGTTTTCTGTCATAGAATCACTCGCTTAACCGAGCGCTGCAATTTTTGCGAGTAACTCTTGCGGATCAATTGGTTTAACCAGGTAATCCCTAGCACCTTGACGCAAACCCCAAATTCTGTCGGTTTCCTGGTTTTTACTGGTGCAAATAATCACTGGCACATCTTGCGTATCAGGATCACGGGAAATTGCACGTGTAATTTGGAAACCATTTTGACCTGGCATCACAACATCCATCAAGATGAGTTGTGGCTTGTCTGCTTTTATTTTTGCTAAGGCATCTTCGCCATTTTCGGCGGTGGATACAGAAAAACCACAACTCATCT
>DLGN01000055.1:214-2600 GCA_002482715.1 Oxalobacteraceae bacterium UBA7693 | reverse complement strand
GTCGGGCCACCCCCGACCTGTGAAAGATGTAAACGTATGTCGGTCAATATCGGGGTAAAAATAGGCGACTTGTTTGCAAATAAAATCGGCTATTTCCGCGTGGGCAATGAATCCTACCCAACCTATATAACTTTGTTATATACCTATTGTTCGGAGTAATTTAGCGAATAGTTGTGTTCCAAATGCTCTTATGAATTCAAAAATTGATCGCAAGACGTGAGTGTCTACTGCCATATAATAATGATTCAGAATGTAATACTTACTCGCGATCAATTCTACGTAATCTGCATTTGAAAGAATTTTATGTTGAGATTTCGCAGAAAATTTTCGCATCTCCTCAAGACTACCGCCCCATTGTGGACGTAAATTTCTTAGATACTGTTTACGAATCAACAAACTCTCCGGTGATAATTCTAGCGCCTTACAATATAGATTTTGCTCTACGACTTTTTCCTCACCCAAGCCCATCGCAATAATCAAAAGTTGAACATAGCTTAAAACAGGATTACGTGTTAAGCCCAAACTGATAGCAAGGCTCTCGTGCGCGAGATTTAAACATTCAACAAAGCCATGAATCTGATGTTCGGAAAGTTCGCTTGCAAAGGCATAACTTCGCTTAGTCCATCCGTATTCAATATAGAAAATCCCATGTGCCAAGCGTGCTGAATATGAACCAGAATATCGCAACACGTACTCATCTATAGGCGCGCACAAGGACTCATCCACGCTGCAGAAAATCACAAAATTTTGATGAAGTTGTGCTTCTGTGATTTTTCCTTCTTCAAAATCCAGTTGCGCATTGTTTAGAATTTGATCGAGTTCAACAAATTGATGCGCTCGTAGATGTGCAAGGATATTTGCTTCTTGGTTTTGCATAAAGTTAACACCAAAATTGATCTGCTCTACAACCGATTAATGACGAAACTATCGTTACTAATAAAATTTTCTCGTCATCTGAAAAATTTCTTGCTCGCTATTGTATCTATATAGACAAGATCACCCTATACAGTAATGCCTTGGATCACAAATTCGGAGCCAACCACCGCTCAACCTCATCCTTCGAAACCCCACGCCGCACCGCCATATCCTCAACCTGATCCTCAGCAATCTTCCCAACACTAAAATACTTAGACTCAGGATGCGCAAAATAGAAACCCGACACCGCAGCACCAGGAATCATCGCCCATGATTCCGTAATAAACATTTCAATTTCTTCACATTGCATTTGCTTAAACATCGCGGTCTTCACCGTATGTTCAGGACAAGCAGGATAGCCAGGTGCAGGACGAATACCGGAATAGCTCTCTTTGATCAGGTCTTCATTGCTCAAAGCTTCATCCGCCGCATAACCCCACAAATCTTTCCGCACACGTTCATGCAAGTATTCTGCGAACGCTTCTGCCAAACGATCGGCAAGTGATTTCAACATAATGCTGCTGTAGTCATCATGCGCGTCTTCGAAGCGCTTTTCGTGCTTCTCTATGCCCAAACCAGCGGTTACTGCGAACATACCAATGTAGTCAGTGATGCCGCTGTCTTTCGGGGCGATGAAATCACTTAAGCATTGATTAGGACGCTGGACGCCGTCGATGATGGCTTTTTCAGTTTGTTGACGCGTGCCGTAGTAAGTGAAGGCGACTTCTTTGCGCGTTTCGTCGGTGTAGATTTCGATGTCGTCATCATTCACCGTATTGGCTGGCAATAAAGAGATCACGCCATTGGCGGTGAGCCAGCGGCCTTCGATGATCTTTTTCAACATCGCCTGACCTTCAGCAAACACTTTGCTGGCGGCTTCGCCGACCACTTCGTCTTTCAAAATTGCCGGGAATGGACCAGCCAAATCCCAAGTCTGGAAGAATGGACCCCAATCGATGTAATTCGCAATCGTGGCCAAATCGACGTTTTTGAAAATACGGCGGCCGATAAACTTAGGACGCACCGGCGCTTTGTCGCCCGTGAAATCGACCTTCATTTTATTCGCCCGAGCTTGCTTCAAGCTCACCATGGGCGTAGCTTTTTTATTCGCATGCAAAGTGCGAACCCGTTCGTAATCAGTACCGAGATCGGCAATGTATTGATCGCGACTTTCTGGTGTCAGCAAAGATTGTGCGACCGAGACTGAACGTGAAGCATCGGCAACATAGACCACTGGACCTTCATAATTCGGCGCGATCTTGACTGCGGTGTGCGCACGGCTGGTGGTTGCGCCACCGATCAAAAGAGGGATTTTCAACATACGGAAATGCGGATCGCGTTGCATTTCTTTAGCAACGTAAGCCATCTCTTCTAATGAGGGCGTAATCAAACCAGAGAGGCCAATGATGTCGGCGTTTTCCGCTTTTGCTTTGGCTAAAATTTCTGAGCAAGGCACCATCACGCCCATGTT
>DLGN01000055.1:0-171 GCA_002482715.1 Oxalobacteraceae bacterium UBA7693 | reverse complement strand
TTTTTGCCGATGTCATGCACGTCACCTTTGACGGTGGCGATGACGATTTTGCCCTTCGGTTTATTGTCACCGCTGCGTTTCTTTTCTTCTTCGATGAAGGGCACCAAATGCGCGACCGCTTGTTTCATCACGCGCGCTGATTTCACGACTTGCGGCAAGAACATTTTGCCT
>DLGN01000406.1 GCA_002482715.1 Oxalobacteraceae bacterium UBA7693 | reverse complement strand
GGGGGCTTCGTTGTTGTCGCTGGTGCCGGAGCTATTCAGTTCATTCATGAAATTCGAGGTCAGTAAGGGTGCATCAGATTGGCGAATCACCACTTAAATTCCCTGTGATGCTGCGTAATTTTGCTTTTTACTATTGAAAAGGGTTTCAAGGTAAATTTTTTCGAAGAATAGCACAAAAAAACCAAGAACTTATTTAAGTGGCATGATTTCTGGTTTTTTTGTTCTCATTCGTCAACAATGTTCTTATTCATTAAGAAAAGAAAATGCATGATTTTAAATATAATTTATCTGCATTTGTGCTGTTTTGTGTCAAATTCAAAGCTTGAAGCCGTATTTCAAGTTTGTTTGAAATCGTTTTCAATGTGTGATGTGGGTTGGTAGATTCATTTCGTTGGGGCGCAGAGGAAATTGATTAGATCACGATGATTTGGCAGATCCTTCGCTGCAAACTCACGCATTTTCGCGATATTTTGAAATTCTTCTTGTGCAGTAGCTAATTCATCTTTGCGAATTAAGTTCGGAGGAAGCTGTGTCATAAACTCCATACCATACAAAACATATTGCCAACTTGAAGGTGGATACATCTCTAGATCTGTAATGAAATCCAAGCGTGATGGTGGGCGTCCTTGCCACATGCGGAGTTTGTCCTGGAGTGACGTCGGGATTGATGCTGCTGCGGTGTTGTCGCGCCAAAATGCGGAATCGGTTCGCTGGCTTAAACAATAATGTAGTTTAATGAAATCCACGATTCGTTCATACCGTTGTGACATCAGTTGATTGAAAGTTTTGGCAACCGGCGCAAATTCACCATTGTAAGGAAACAGGTAGCTCAGCAAGTAGACTGCAGTTTCAATTAAGCCAATTCCTGAAGCCTCAAGCGGTTCCAAAAAACCACCTGCAAGTCCAATCGCGACACAGTTGTGCATCCATGGTGTGGGACGGTATCCGAGTTCTAGGTGTAGCTGTCGTGGCTGTAAATTATCCATGTCATTGCCGACATAATCGCGTAATACACGTTCCGCCTGTGCCGCGTCACTATGTCTGCTCGAATAAACGTAGCCGATACCACGTCTTTGTTGCAGCCCGATATCCCAAATCCAACCAGCCTCTTGTGCGGTAGAGATTGTGTAGGAAGGAATTGGGCTATCCACTTGTGGATAAGGAACTTGAATTGCCAGCGCACGATCAACAAATAAGACATCGCTGACGCCATGGAACGGTGATCCCATTGCTTCCCCGATTAGTCGCGCGCGAAAGCCAGTGCAATCGATGTATAAATCTGCATTGAGTTTGCCATGTTCTTTGCTGTGTATGGAGGCGATCGCGCCGCTTTCTGCTAATTCAACCGTATCAACATTGCCGAGTAAATGATGAACACCCAAACTGCGTGCATGCTCTGCGAGCAGGGTGGCGAAGCGTGCTGCATCGAAGTGGTAGGCATAATTCATCGGTCCAAGAAAGTCTTTGTCAGTGCTCCGCTTGGGTGCTCGACCACAATCGGCTAGATACTTTTGCATGGTCACTGCATCAGCAAATGCACGATCTTTTCCCGCTAATCCATGCAACCAATAGGGCAGTAATTCTGGGCTGCCAGGACGTTGACTTGGTTGGCTAAACGGGTGGAAATAGTGATTCTTTGTTGGCTGTGCGGGTTTTGTTGGCGTGTGTACCCAGTCACAAAATTGTATGCCTTGTTTAAATGTTGCATTGCACTCGCGGATAAATCGCGCTTCGCTGATACCAATTGCTGCCAAGGTGCCACGAATAGAGGGAAAGCTTCCTTCGCCCACACCAATAATGCCGATTTCTGGTGATTCGATAAGGCTGATTTTTATCGTGTTGTTGTCAGAAGTTGACAGTGATTTCGCTAAAAAAGCAGCACTTAACCAACCAGCTGTTCCCCCGCCAACAATCAAGATGTGCGTCTTATTTTGCATATTGCGTCTCCGATGGTTTTAACAGGATTTTTAGTACCACTTGAAATTCCTGTTGACTTTATTTTTAAGCGAAATGTATCATGAAAACGTTTTCACAGTAAATGAAATCGTTTTCACGACAAGTTTAGATGTTAAAACCGCGTAAACAAATAAATCCTAATGGAGACAAGATGAAAACCATCGTACTAAAAACAAAACAGCGTGCCAGCACACCTATACAATTTGCTGTGTTGGCACTGATAGCAGGAGCGAATGTCGCGAATGCACAGACTGCGGCTACCGCCGACAGCACCAAGACCGCTTCGGCACAAACTGCCGCTGCAAATAATTCCGAAAAAATTATCGAAGTATTGGTCACCGGCACCAAGCGTACAACTTCGCTGCAACGTACCCCAGTTGCGATTACTGCTTTAAATTCTGCTGCACTGGAAGACAATCATGTGCAGACTTTGCAAGACATCGTCAATTTAGTGCCTGGTTTTTCTGCGACAGCACAGGGCGATCATGGTGTGATGACGATGACGATGCGTGGTGTTGGTAACGATAGTGCTAAGACAGAGTATGCCGATCCAGAAGTCGCCTCATTTGTTGATGGCATTTATTCGCCACGTCCAGAGGGCGCCACCGCTTTGTTGTTTGATCTTGAAGCGATTGAAATTTTGCGTGGTCCGCAAGGCACGCTGTGGGGGCGTAATGCCACAGTTGGTGCTGTGAATATGCAAACTACCAAACCTGTGATTGGTAAATCCTTTGGCAACGCTGAGTTGGGCGTTGGTAGTTATAAGCGTTTGGGTATGCGTGGCGCATTTAATGTTCCCGTCAGCGATAACTTGGCTTTGCGTTTTGCTTTCGTGAATGAGCAGCATGACGGTTATGTTGATTATCAAACGATGCCGACAATTCCTTTGAGTAGTCAGCGCGCCGCTTTTCTTGCAGGCGGCGGAAAACTGTCTGACTTTCAGCCTATCAATACGGCGCTATTTGTGACAGGTGGAAAAAAATACGGTGCACAGAGTCAAACTGCGGCTCGCCTTTCGATGTTGTGGAAACCGACTTCGACGAGCAAGTGGGATTTGTCCTATGAAAAATTTGCTGATCGTGGCGCACCAAATATGAATCTGATGCAAACACCGCGTGCAGGTCAGAAAATGTGGTCGGCTCTGATCGATACTGCACCCAATATTCAACGTGATTCGGATGCGATTCGTAGTAGATTTGAAACGGCATTAAGCGATGATGTATCGCTCGCGTACATCGCTGGCTATGCAAAATTTAGTGGTTCGCAAACCTTCGATGGTGACGCCGGTGTCGTTGTTCCTACGAGTTTTACGACTGGTGGTAGCCATCGTCAGCACAATACCAATTCGTCCAACTATAAAAACTACAGCCACGAGCTGGAAGTTCAGTCAACGGGCAAAAAAGAAGTGGATTGGTTGTTGGGACTTTACTATGCGGCTGAGGATAACAACATCCGCTTTGATTTGCCGATCATGAACGGCACCCAACAGGGGACTGTTGGTTGGCAAGGTTCATTTATTCAGCCGAAAGAAACGGTGGCCTCGAAAGCGATCTTTGGACAGGCGACATGGAATGTTACAGAAGAATTGCACCTGACCGCGGGTGCACGTTATACCAAGGATGATCGTGCCAACATTGGTGGACGTGGTTATGGTTGGGCTAACTACCCAGCAACGCCAGATACAGTAGCGCAAATTCCTGTGAATCAGAATGTGAATCCATGGGAGCCGAATTCTGGTTTCGGTAGCCCCGGCTTAAATGATGGCAAGTACTCAGGTAGTAAGCTGACTGGTTTGGCGCGGGTTAGCTATGATCTAGATAAGAACAATATGTTCTATGCGAGTATTTCAACAGGTTATAAATCAGGGGGGCTGCAAGATGGTGGTCGCACGTATGCACCTGAAACGCTAACCAACTACGAGTTCGGTACCAAGCACACCTTGATGGATGGTGCAGTGAAAATCAGCAATGCGATCTTCTATGAGAATTTCAAAGACTATCAATTTTCTGCTCCGGTCACCAATCCGGATGGCAGCCGAACCTTAGCGACGACTAGCGCGGAAGGCGCCAAAATTGCAGGCTTTGAAACCGAAATCGCTGCCAAATTAAGCAAAGACGACCGCATTCAATTATCTTTAGCCTATACCCCCAAAGCCAAGCTCGGCAAATTACTAGCCGGATCGAATGACTATGTTATTCCGACTTGTGAAGCAGATAAAACAGTATCGAACTGCGTGGATGTCACCGGTGTGACGATGGCACATACGCCTAAAATTCAAATGCAGATTCAATACCAACACACTTTCCACTTGAGCCAAGGCACTTTGACACCGCGTGTCAGTGTGCATTATGAAACTGAAAGTAATTTAAGTGTGTTCAGTGATTACTTCGGCGCGCCAGACAAACAAAAATCGTATTCTCGTACCGATTTAGGTTTGCGCTACGAAGGTGACAAGTTCTATATGGACTTTTTCGTTCGCAATGCAACGAACGCGAACGTCAAAACCAGCGCGCAGAACGGTAATACCGGTGGGATTTGGGTTGCGCAATATTTACCACCGCGCACTTTTGGGGTGAACGCTGGATTTAATTTCTAAGAAGCAGTGTTCAGCTTTTTCTAAATGATTGGCAGATTTATCGCCATGAGGCTCAAGGGTATCGACCGTCGATTGATAGTCGATACCCGATCGCAGTTTTTATCATTCGCTTACTTTATCAAGTCACCATGTTCGTCAACGATGGGTTAGATCACATTTGGCTATCGCCATGTGTGCCGCTCATGTGTTTGGTGAGCATTCAGCATACATCCCGGATTTGTTCGCCGGTGGTGAATAGTGTGGTTGGTGGCCTGTTGAGTATGCCTGTTTTTGGATTTATTGATTATTATGACGCACACATCGCACTTTCCCGCCGATTTTCAATGGGGTGTCGCTACCAGCGCTTTTCAAATCGAAGGTGCAGCATACGAAGATGGTAAGGGGCCATCAATTTGGGATCGTTTTTGTGAAGATCCCAATAATATAAAAGACCATAGTAATGGCTTGATCGCTTGTGATCACTATCATCGCTATCAGGAAGATGTCGATATCATCGCTTCCTTAAATTTAGATACTTATCGCTTTTCAATGTCATGGCCGCGCGTTCAAGCCTTAGGACAAGGTGCATGGAATGAGGCTGGTTTCGCCTTCTATGAGCGTTTACTCGATGCGCTGGCGGAGAAAAATATCAAGGCGCATCTGACACTTTACCACTGGGATTTACCGCAAGCTTTGCAGGATACTGGTGGTTGGTTATCTCGCGATACGGCATATCGTTTTGCTGACTATGCGCAAGAAGTGGCACGTCGATTTGGGAATCGCGTCGCGACAATTGCGACACATAATGAGCCTTGGTGTACTGCGAATTTAGGACATGGCAATGCCCAGTTCGCACCAGGCATTGCTGATGAAAAAAGTGCGATACAAGTTTCTCACCATTTATTGCTCTCGCATGGATTAGCCATGTCAGCGATGCGTGCGGTCGGTGCCAGCGCCGAATTGGGTATCGTCCTAAACCAGTGGACCGCCGATGCTGCGACGGATAGCGAGGCGGATCGGGCGATGGCTGAACTCGAATATGCGCGCTCTGTTCAATGGTTTATGGATCCAATCTTTAAAGGACACTATCCTGAACTCGCGATGCGTGCACACGGAGAGAACGCGCCAGTGATCTATGCTGGCGATATGGATGTCATTCATCAGCCGATCGATTTTCTGGGGGTGAATTATTATTTCCGCGCTTGGTGTTCTGCCGCGAATCCACCTCTACCTGCACCGGCTTTGCAGGGGGTTACTGACATGGGATGGGAAATCTATCCTCAAGGTTTAACTGAACTATTGATTGCCCTGCAGGCAGAGTACATTCTGCCGCCGATCTACATCACTGAAAATGGTATGGCGAGTGCGGATCAGTTGGTTGGTGGAAACATTCCTGATACAAATCGAATTAACTATATCAATATGCATCTTGATGCATTGTCACAAGCAATTGATGCAGGTGTCGATGTGCGTGGCTATTTTTTATGGAGTTTGCTCGACAATTTTGAGTGGAATTCAGGTTATGCGAAACGATTTGGCATTGTGCATGTCGACTATGCGACGCAAACACGTCGATTAAAAGACAGTGCAGTTTGGTATCGCGACTATGTATCACGCCAGCGTGTCGCAACGATATCTACGCTCACACCGCGCTAGGAGTCACTATGCAAGAATCTGAACAATTTCACGAAGCGAGACTTTTAGCTGATATCGGCGGCACCAACGCCCGTTTTGCCTTGGAGTTAGCATCCGGTGCGATCTGTCGTATTCAAACTTTAGCGACGCTCGATTTCCCGCGTTTCGAAGATGCCGCTCTATATTATTTGGAAAATCATGCTGATTTAACTGTGCGGCATGCAGTCATTGCGATTGCCAATCCGGTAGGACAAGATGCGATTAAGATGACGAATCATCATTGGGTGTTTTCTGTCAGCGCTGCCAAGCAAACCTTGGGTTTAACGACTCTGCTTATGGTGAATGATTTTTCTGCTTTGGCAATGGCCGTTCCGACATTGAAGGTCAACGAATTGCGCAAAGTAGGGGGCGGTTTCGCACGTAAGGACGGTGTGATTGGTATTCTAGGGGCGGGGACAGGATTGGGTGTAGGGGCTTTAGTACCCGATCAAGGTACGTGGAAGGCACTGCAGAGCGAGGGTGGTCATGTCGCTTTTTCGCCTACGGATGAACGTGAAATCGCGGTGTTACGTTATTGTTGGGAGCAATATCAACATGTGTCAACTGAGCGGCTTGCTTCAGGACCTGGTATCGCCCTCATTCACTTAGCATTAGCGGCATCAGCTGGGAGAGTGATTGATCATACTGTAACGACGGAAATGATTGTTGCACAGGGTTTGAATGGTGATGTAGTTTGTTTGGAGACCTTGGATTGTTTTTGCGGTATGCTCGGCACCTTCGCAGCGAATCTGGCAGTGACTTTATTTACGCAGGGTGGAATTTACATTGGCGGTGGCGTGGTGCCGCGGTTAGGTAGTTTTTTTGCGCGCTCCTCGTTTCGTGAACGTTTCGAAAAGAAAGGACGTTTTTCAGATTTTACGGCGCAGATTCCTACCTATGTCATCACTGCACAGCAACCCGCATTCACTGGGGCTTCTGTGTTGTTGGCACAGCATTTGCAACAAGCCGAAAAGAACGCACAATGGGGTTCGCAGCCGAATGAGTCGTACAAAAAAAATTCTGCGACAAAATGAAAAATTAAAAAATCGGGACA
The DNA here is from genome assembly GCA_002482715.1 of Oxalobacteraceae bacterium UBA7693. GTDB lineage: Bacteria > Pseudomonadota > Gammaproteobacteria > Burkholderiales > Burkholderiaceae_D > Undibacterium. Next base: position 7,357 of record DLGN01000406.1, on the reverse strand, counting down.
AAGATTATGCAGCAACTTAATACCGCACGATCACCTTTGTTGTGGGTGCCAACAGGCTATTTTACGATGGCCTTGGGTTTTATGATGTTGACGAATGTCAGCGCCATTATGTTCAAGAACTTGGGAATGGATAATGGTAGGGCGGCACAGTATTCAAGTATGTTTATTTTGGCGTATACCATTAAGCCTTTATTTGCGCCGTTTGTTGAAATGTATAAGACGAAGAAATTCTTTGTCTTGTGCGCGCAAGTATTGATCGGTTTGGGATTTGCTGGTGTTGCCTTAGCGATGGCTTTGCCCGATTACATGGTGGTGTTGATTCCTCTCTTTTGGATACTGTCATTCGTGGGCGCCACCCAAGACATTGCCTGCGATGGTGTTTACGTCACATCGCTTGATACCCGCAGCCAGTCCTTGTATTGCGGAATTCAAAGCTTGAGTTGGAACATTGGTCCTATCGTTGCGGCTGGTGGACTGGTATATCTCAGCGGACGTTTACATACCGATGTTTTTCAGCATAGCAGCACTAGCTTTGGTCCCGAATGGATGGAGTCTTGGCGAGTCATTTTTTTATTGGTTGCAGGACTAACGCTATTGATGGCAGTGTGGCACTGGCGCTTCATGCCCGATGGTGAGCGGGCGAGTAATACGCCCGATAGTATCGGTGCGACAGCTCGCATTATCGTCGATTCGTTCCGCAGTTTTTTTGAAAAACGCGATGTATGGCGCATGATCGCATTTGCATTTTTATTTCGTTTGAGTATCGGGTTCTTAGAAAAAATCGGCCCTTTCTTTATGGTCGACCCGATCAGTAAAGGTGGTCTGGGGCTATCGAATGAGTTGCTAGGAATTATCTACGGTACATACGGTTTAGCCGCTGTCTTACTTGGATCATTATTAGGTGGCTGGCTGGTGGCTAAGCGTGGCTTAAAGTCGACGTTGTTTTGGCTATGCTGTGCTGTGAATATTCCTAATGTGACATTTTTGATTATGAGTATCTATTTGCCAGACAATCTGTATTGGATAGGTGCAGGCGTGATCATTGAAAAGTTCTTCTTTGGCTTCGGCTCGGTCGGTTTTATGATCTATTTAATGCAAGAACTCGCCCCAGGAAAATACACCACCACACACTACGCTTACGGTACAGGTTTGATGGGATTATGCGGTTTGTTGACTGGTGTATTAAGCGGACATCTCCAAGAGTATCTTGGTTATGTTAGTTACTTTGTGCTGGTCATGTTGGCGACAATTCCTTCGTTTATCGCATGTTGGTATGCACCGTTTCATGTTTCGGACCAACGGAATCAATGATGTGCTTTCGTGGTTAATTGAAAATCAGCGAAGTCGGCAAATGTCTTTGTCGACTTTGTATTTTTCGCCTTAGGACTCAATTCCTCAACTAGCTTAATTGGACTGCTGCTGAATAAACCTAGCTTAGCGCCCACCCAGCGTCCTTGCACAGCACTAAACTGTGTGCCAAAAGGCATAAATTCTTTTCCTTGTTCGCTGTAATAGAACTGCGCGACACCTTCTGCGCTTAATTCGATTTTCAGGTAAATGTCGGATTGACTGATGGACTTTGACTGTACGATCTTTTCTTGGCAACGAAGATTCAAATTAATACTGTTACAGGTGACGTATTGAAGCAAATAGCTAGCTTGATGTCTTTGCAAGCCTATCCAAGCATAGTTCAAGCCATATAAGACTAATCCAGCACGCTCACCTTCGATCGTCGAATCGAGTTTGAGTTTGACACTGGCCTCAAATTCAGATGCTGGCAATTTTTGTAAAAGAATCGCTGGATAGTCGATTAAAGACTTCGATTCCGACAAGCTCTGTGGATAGAGTCGTAGATGCTTTTTATTGGCAGTAAGCGAATACCAATCGTTGTTCCAATTCGCATTCCATTGCCATTGCAGACCTAATGTTTGGCTAGTGAAATCATCAGAACTTGGTGGATTAACTAGGTTGGTGAATTGTTTGTTGTTGATCGGTTTTTCCCATTCCAATACTGGTTCCCCAACTCCTGTTGTTGGATTCATGTTACCCATCACAGGCCAATCATTTTCCCATCGCATTGGTTGTAAATGGACGATGCGGCCATAGGCGCGTTTATCTTGAAAATGATAGAACCAATCACGTCCATCTTCCGCATTGACCCATGCACCTTGATGCGGACCATTGATCTTGCTATCGCCTTGTGCCAAAACGATTTTATCTTCGTAAGGGCCTTGAATATTTTTAGAACGGAATACCGATTGCCAACCAAATTCAACACCACCTGCGGGCGCAAAAATATAGTACCAGCCCTTGCGCTTATAAAACTTTGGACCTTCTAAGGTTTTATAGCCAGGTAGAAGATTGCCGTCAACAACGAGCTTGCCTTTGTCATCGAGGAGTTTGCTGGCGTCTGCAGTCATTGCACGCAAAGTGAGTTGATTATTAAATCCCGCACGGCTTTTCGCCCATGCATGCAGAAGCCAAGCCTTACCATCATCGTCCCATAATGGTGTCGGATCGATTAAACCTTTACCGGCAACGAGTAAATGTGGTGATGTCCACGGTCCAGCAAAGTTCTTCGCGGTCATGACATAAATGCCGAAGTCTGGATCAGGATAAAAGATCCAAAATTTGTCATCATGAAAACGTAGGCTCGGTGCCCATACGCCTTTACCATGCTGCGGCGTCGAGAATGTCTCATTGGGTACCAGATTAGGCAAGGCGTGTCCGACCAGATTCCAGTGAATCATATCGCTCGATTGCAACAGTGGAAGACCCGGTGCGCTGTTGAAGCTCGAAGCAATCATGTAGTACTGTTTGCCGACGCGAATCACGTCGGGATCAGAATAGTCTGCGTGAATAATCGGATTACGATAGCGACCATTGCCGAGATCAGGTTCCCAGACTTGTTTTGTGTCGTGTTGATTTTTATTCTGAGCATGCACTGGCGAAGCAAGCAATAAGATCGACGAAAACAAGCAGCAGAGTGCTTTGTCAAAGCAGTTCATGGTATTCCTTAGCAGAGTTCTTGTGTATATGCGAATGATGTCGTTACTGTTTTCAGCGACGCTTATCCAGCAAAAGCGGTTTCTGCATAGCCTTGAATACCCGGATTGAGCAGGATGGTCGCACCAGCCCATTCGTCATCCGCCGCTTGCCCTGCTGCGATGGACGCAACCATCAAGGTATCCAGTTTTTCACCACCAAAACAGCACATGGTTGGTTTCTTCATTGGCACCGCGATTTGTCGATCGAGTTTTCCTTCTGGGGTGAAGCGCAAAATCAATCCGGCGTCATTGGCGCAAATCCAATAACAACCATCGATGTCGATGGCAGCGCCATCAGGACGACCGTCCATCGTTTTCATATCAACAAAGAGGCGTTGATTGTGGGGCGTGCCGCTATCTGTATCATAATCAAACGCCCAGATCAGTTGGCTGTTTGGATGTGAATCAGAAAGGTACATGGTGCGACCATCTGGTGACCACGCGAGCCCATTTTGGACAAATAAATTCGAGATGAAGGGAGCTGAGATGCCTTGTTCTTTGGTATAGCGATATAAATGTCCAGCAGCTCGTGGCACTGACATATCGATCAACATGGTGCCGCTCCAGAATCGGCCTTGGCGATCACAGCGGCCATCGTTGAAACGCATTCCTATTTCCGACGTCGCTGGTGCTGCTAGATGTTGTGCGTCGACGATTCCACCTGCCACTAAGTTCAGATGAAATAGGCCGCTCTCCATCCCCGCTATAAAGCCGCCACTGGCTTGTGGAGACATGCAGCCTATCATTTCAGCAGTGTTCCAGCTTGATACCGCGCCGCTCCTAGCATCTAAACGCCAAATAGTTTTTGCTGTGATATCGACCCAATACCAGGCTGCTTCGTGCGCAATCCAGATAGGGCTTTCACCGACGCCACATCGGATGTTTGTCTGTGGCGTCGTAACGCGAATGATGTCAGGAGTAAGCACGTTTGGCATATTAGAGATCGTTAATCACTTTGTACTTTGGTACCAATGTTTTCATTACAGCCCAAGCGACCAAATAGGCGAGTGCACAGATCGCAAACATGATCGTGTAGCCAGTTTGCAATTGGCCTTGGCTGCCGTAGTAGTCAAACAACCAGCCACCGAGTTTTGTGATCAAAACGCCACCTAAACCGCCCGCCATACCACCAATACCGACAACAGAGGCGACAGCTTTTTTCGGGAACATATCAGACACTGTCGTGAAAATATTTGCTGACCAAGCTTGATGGGCCGAAGCGCCGATACCGATCAAAATCACGGGAACCCAGAAGCTTAGATAACCGAGCGGTTGCGCCAATAAAACGACCAGCGGGAAAATCGCAATCATCAACATCGCCTTCATGCGACCATCATAAGGCGCATCACCGCGATTAATGAAATAAGTTGGCAACCACCCACCACCGATACTACCGACCATGGTCATACTGTATAACACCGCTAATGGGATCACGAATTCCGTAGTTTTCATACCGTATTGCGCAGCGAGATATTTCGGTAACCAAAATAAGAAGAACCACCATACGCCATCAGTCATGAATTTGCCAAACGCAAAGGCCCAAGTTTGACGATAGGCGAGCAATTGGAACCAAGAGAATTTCTTGCCGTCGTCACTGTTATCGACTACACCATCAGTGATTTGATCATGGTTGATGTAAGCAAGCTCTTCAGCGGAAAGACGTTTTTGCTCTTCAGGTTTGTCATAGAGCACCATCCATGCACCGAGCCAGATGAAACCGACAGCGCCTACGATAATGAACGTCGCTTGCCAGCCCCATGCGGCGGCGATGAGCGGTACAGCGATCGGGGCTAATACTGCACCAATATTCGCACCGGAATTAAAAATGCCGGTAGCAAAAGAACGTTCTTTTTTAGGGAAATATTCTGCCGTCGCTTTAATCGCTGCTGGGAAGTTGCCTGCTTCACCTAACGCCAAAACGGCACGAGAAATCATAAAACCTGCGATCGAGACGGGAACGGCTGCGAGTCCTAGTGCAGTCGCGATACTGTTGATGGCTTCACCAAAAAAGATCGCATACGCATGCATGATGGCACCAAGAGACCATACGGTAATGGCGAGAACAAAGGCTTTTTTTGTTCCGATTTTGTCAATGAAACGACCTGCAAACAACATGGAAATCGCATACACAAATTGAAACGCGGCGGTGATATTCGCGTAATCGCTATTCGTCCAACCAAACTCTTTGCTCAAGTCAGGTGCCAATAAGCTCAAGACCTGACGATCTAAATAATTGATGGTCGTCGCAAAGAACAATAGTGCGCAAATGGTCCATCGGTATTTGCCTATGCCAGTGGCATTGACTTGTGCATGTGTTGACATAGGTGTCTCCGGTTTTATTGTTTTGGCGCTGCTGTTAATTTGAATTTCGATTTAGATTTCGATTTGTAGGGCTGGTGCAATTCACGTCGTTTAAATATCACGCAGGCGTGAGCCATCAACAGGCGGCGCGGGTTGCGCCCGCCCTACATTTTTTGCTTTCCTCTCCCGAATACAGGAGAGGGGACTCTTTTACAGATTACTTGGCTTGCACAGTCAATTCACCATTGACCACACGTGGGATACCGTAAGGATTGGCATCTTGCAAGCTGGTTGGCAAGAGTTCAGCAGGGAACTCTTGATAACAAACTGGACGCAAGAAACGATCAATCGCACTGGCACCAACCGAAGTTGAACGGCTGTCCGAAGTCGATGGGAAAGGACCACCATGCACCATCGCGTGACAGACTTCGACACCTGTTGGAAAACCATTAAACAAGATACGACCGGCTTTACGTTCCAAGCTCGGTAACAAGGATTTAGCAATCGCGTAATCTGCTGCGGTTGCGTGAACAGTCGCCGTCAATTGGCCTTCGATGTGTTCAGCAATTGCTTGCATTTCGGTCAGGTCTTTGCAGCGAATCAAGAGTGAAGAGGGGCCAAAAACTTCATCATGCAATGCAATATTGTTTAAGAAATCTTTTGCATGGCAGACTGCCAGATTAGCGCGTGCCGCACACGGTGTAGTGGCTTCTTGACCTTGTGCCAAAACCGCGACTCCACTGACTTGATTTAAACGTTCAACACCAGAGCTGTAGGCTTGATGAATGCCAGGCGTTAACATGGTCGCAGCTGGTTTTGCTTGTAAGGCCATGCTGGCGGTATCAATAAAGGTTTGTAATTCTGGACTGTCGATCGCGATCACCATACCTGGGTTAGTACAGAATTGTCCCGCACCCATCGTCAATGAATCGGCGAAACCTTGCGCAATGCTCGCACCCTTGGTTTTTAATGCATCGGGCAATAAGAAAACAGGATTGATACTACTCATCTCCGCATATACAGGAATCGGTTCCGCACGTGCTGCGGCAGTACGCACCAACGCCATACCACCTTGACGAGAGCCAGTGAACCCGACGGCTTTAATTGCAGGGTGGGCGACTAAACTTTGGCCGATCTGACGACCATCACCAATTAACATGGAGAATACGCCGGTCAAACCACAATCTTTCGCAGCTTGCTGTATCGCCTTACCGACTAGTTCCGAAGTCCCTAAATGCGCGCTATGTGCTTTGACAACCACTGGGCAACCAGCTGCGAGAGCGGATGCAGTATCACCACCAGCAACGGAGAATGCTAACGGGAAGTTACTTGCGCCGAAGACCGCAACTGGGCCTAAACCAATTTTACGCAAACGTAAATCAGGACGTGGCGGTACGCGTTCTGGCAAGGCAGAATCAAGTGTTGCAGACAGATAGGCTCCATCGCGCACAACTTTGGCGAACAATCGCAATTGATTCATCGTGCGACCACGTTCGCCTTCCAAACGCGCTACTGGCAAGCCAGTTTCTTGATGCGCACGTTCGATCAGCGTGTTACCCAGTGCTAAAATATTTTCAGCAATTTTCTCTAAAAATGTCGCTCGTTGCTCCGGTGTGGTTTCACGATAGCTATCGAATGTGGCTGCTGCCAATTGACATGCTTGATCGACATCCTCTTTGGTCGCCAAACCAAATGCGGGTTCGAATTCGCTGTTAGTGGCGGGATTGATCGCTTTGATCGTGCCCGCACTACCGAATAGGGATTGCTGGCCGATGACCATGCTTCCTGTGATTTGCATGCATTACTCCTTGATTCGTAATCTTACGTTGATGAACATTTCATTTTAACTGGGCGAGAGCGCCCAGTCTTGATGGAAATCGTCATCATTCGTGCTTATTTTTACGCTTACTTCGACGTTTATTGCGGACCTTGCGCGCGAATTAACTTTAACAACATTTCATCTTCTTCTGCCGTCAAGTCAGTTAAAGGCGCACGCACTGGACCTGCAC
>DLGN01000355.1:11661-17739 GCA_002482715.1 Oxalobacteraceae bacterium UBA7693 | reverse complement strand
TCAATTTTGCCCGATTCCATATGATCGATCAAACGACCTGGTGTCGCCACCAAGATTTCTGGATTGCGGGACAAAAGTTGCATTTGTTTTGGGTAAGGCATACCGCCCAAAATCGAGACTGCTTTGACGCGACGTGAGTACGCGCTGTATTTGTCAGTTGCTGTGGTTACTTGCAAGGCCAATTCACGAGTTGGTGTCAATACCAACATCTTTGGCTTTGCTGCTTGAAAACGTGGACGATCGCCACGAGCACGAGCTGCCTGGCGTTCTTGATTTGGTGTTTTACCAGCTGTGACAGTCAAATCGTCAGCGGCGGCTGCAAATTTATGTAAAGCTGGCAACATGAATGCAGCAGTTTTGCCTGAGCCAGTTTGTGAGGATACCAATAAGTCTCGTCCAGCAATCGCAGCAGGAACTGCTTGTTCTTGTACCGCTGTTGGCGTGGTGTAGCCAGTATCAGCGATCGCGCGCAGGATGGACGTGTGGAGGCCTAGTGTTTCAAAAGTCATTGTGTTCTTCTTCCGTTATTAATCTGCGCAGGGCAAAAACCAAGCGCGCAAAAAAGCAGCGTCAACCAATCGAAATGAACAAAGAAAACCAGTACCGGAAAAACGGTACAAATCAGGAATACGATGAAATTTCGGCACAAAAGCTTTGCGCCGGGACGATGTCTATGTGTGAAACCAGACATACAGGGCGGGAGGGCTTTACATTGCGGTATCAGTAATTCACGATACGCAAGGGCTACGGTGCTACCTATTACTTACAACATTTCTTACTATTTAACTTGCAAAGCACAATTTATATTGCAGTGCAAAAACGAGACTATACAGCATATTGGTGGTTGATGCATCTAAAACTTGTTGTAGTTCAATTGGGCGTAAAAAATCATTTTTGATTTGATAATTTAGTTTGTAATATCGTCGCCTGTCCTGGCAGCGGAAAAGTCGGTGAAAATAATAGTTGGTCTTTTTAATATGATGTTTGGTCAAAAAGCACAATTAGAGTCAATCAGTCAACAATTTTTTCGTGTCTTTGTACGTATGACTTTGGTGTTGCTTGGACTATCCTGGCCGCCGATCGCAAATGCTGACTCAATACACGTCGCGGTTGCCGCAAATATGCAATTTGCGTTTGAGGAATTAAAGGACGAGTTTAAGAAACAATCAGGTCATGATCTGAAAGGCGTGTTTAATTCGTCTGGTAAATTCGTTAATCAAATTAAAAATGGTGCACCGTTTGATGTTTTTATGTCGGCGGATATGGATTATCCAACTGTTTTGTTTCATGAAGGATTTAGCGACGCACCACCGAAAATATATGCCTACGGCGCGATCGTGTTGTGGAGTAATAAGTTCAAAGATTTAAGAGGGTGGCAAGCGATCATACAAGATCCGAAAATACAAAAAATCGCGATTGCTAATCCTAAGATCGCACCATACGGACGAGAGGCATTGAAGACTTTAAAACACTTTAAGTTAGATTCTATAGTCGCTCCACGCTTAGTTTACGCTGAGAGCATTTCGCAAGTAAATCAGTATATTTATTCAGGCTTGGTTGAGCTTGGTTTTACGGCAAAGTCGGTTGTGCTGTCCACTGAAATGCAAGGAAAAGGCGTCTGGTTAGAATTGCCAAAAGAAAGCTAGACACCAATTGCGCAAGGTGTGATTGTTTTGAAACATGGAAAAGAAAAGGCTGGAAATGCGTCAAAACAATTTTATGATTTTTTGTCGACAGCAAAGGCGAAAGAAATTTTGCAAAAAAATGGATACACCGTACCGTGAATAAATTACCCGGAAATATTGTTAGCATACTCGCCGAAGGAAGTATCGCATTGATCGAAGTTCAGGTCGGACAACGGACGTTGTGCGCTAGTTTGTTGGGCGCGCAAGAGGATTTTTTTATCTTGGAACTTAAGTCAACATGTCGAGTTATCGTTTAATGAAATTGAAGTATCGATCGCAAAAAATCTGACGGGAAAAATTAGTTTGCGTAAACGTTTGCCTGGAAAAATTGTCCGCCTTGAGTTTGGAAAGATTCTAACGCGTGTGATGTTTCAGCTTGATGATGTTCATCCAATAAGTGCAGTCATCACGACTCGCTGAAAATAAGTGATGAAATTGAAGGATTCGTGAAGTCGAATGAGGTGAATTTTCTGGTACGGGAGATTCGATGACTTTCGCGGCATATGACTGACTTACGCATGCTGTCCTGCCATGGTCGGATTGTGTTTGATGGTGAAGTTTGGTTTGATTCAGATCATAGAATTAATTTGGCTACACCGTCACGTTCTATCGGTATGGTGTTTCAAAATTATGCATTATTTCCTCATTTGAACGTTCGTGAAAATATAGCGTTTGCTGCTGGCGCAAAATCTACATCGTGGGTAAATCAATTATTAGAGCTAAGCGATTTATCAAACCTGCAAACACAAGCGGTTCAGCATTTATCTGGAGGGCAAAAGCAAAGAGTTGCCTTAGCTCGTGCATTAGCGCGTAGGCCGAAATTGCTTTTGTTAGATGAGCCACTGTCTGCGTTAGATCAACACATCCGATTGCAAATGCAGGATCATTTACAAATGATGCATCGCGAATTGGGAATGTCGATGATTATCGTCAGTCACGATATCGCTGAAGTATTTAAATTAAGTCAAAAAGTTGTTTTGCTAGAAGCAGGAAAAGTAGCTCGCCGCGGCAGTCCACATCAGGTCTTTTTGCAGCAAAAAAGCCAAGGAAAATTACATCTGCAGGCACAGATTTTGGCGATTCGAATCGAGGAGGTGGTGTGCGTCGTGTCGCTTCTAATCGGACAGGAAATTATTGAAATTATTGCGTCTCAAGAAGATGTAAAAGGGCTGAAAGTTGGTGATCAAATTGCGATCTCGACCAAAGCTTTCAGCCCGCAAATTACGCGACTACGTTAGATGAGTAATTAATCAGGTGTTAAACCCATTACGTGTGAGAACCCACCATCTACATAAGTAATTTCACCAGTAATTCCACTAGCTAATGGAGATAGCAAGAATGCAGCAGTGTTGCCGACTTCTTCGATAGTGACATTGCGGCGTAGGGGAGCATGTTCGGCAACAAAGCCAAGCAGTGTGCTGAAATCTTTAATGCCACTGGCAGCCAAAGTTTTGATGGGGCCAGCAGAAATGCCGTTAACGCGGATGCCTTTTTTGCCCAGATTTTCTGCCAGATAACGCACACTTGCTTCGAGTGAAGCTTTGGCTAAACCCATCGTATTGTAGTAAGGGATTGCACGAATTGCGCCCAAATACGATAAGGTCAGTAATGATGAATTTTCGTTCATCATAGGCAGCGCTGCTTTTGCTAATGCTGGAAAACTATACGCTGAAATATCATGCGCAACACGGAATGCTTCGCGTGAGAAACCATCTAGGAAATCGCCAGCGATCGCTTCACGCGGTGCGAATCCAATCGCATGCACGACGCCATCTAATTTATCCCAAGACTTTGCTAAATCTGTGAAGACTGCATTGATTTGTTCATCGCTGCTGACATCACAATCAAATACGAGTTCGCTATTGAATTCTTTTGCGAACTCTGTAATACGGTCTTTAAAGCGTTCCCCAACATAGGTAAAGGCCAGCTCCGCGCCTTCACGATGACAAGCTTGCGCAATACCATAGGCTATTGAGCGGTTTGATAACAAACCAGTAATGAGAATTTTTTTGCCTTGCAAAAATGCCATATCAACTCCAGGTGTTACCGCAAGATAAATGGCCCTCACCATGAGGGAAGTGCTGAAGTAGCCGCACGATCTTGCGCTAAGGTTTTTAGACGAATATTAATGCGTTAGTAGCTATAAATCAGTTTCCCGGATCGGAACAAATGCTCTTAAGTTGAAAGACCAAAATGAATCAGTCCATATTGACAGGGGCAGGTGTTACGGGGAAAAAGATTAGATGTCCACTTTGGACGCAAAATTTACTGACAGGTCGGAATTGTAGTTGTTCAAGACAGTTAGGGCAAATAATAACTAAACTCTATTCGCATTGATGTATTATCTAAGGCCTTCCACGCAGTATGTTGATGCTCGACGTTATGCGAATGAAGGGGCAATAGATGAAGAGCGAAAAAATTAATTTGTTGCAGAACTGCTGTAGGTTGGACTGCTTTTTTAGGTTTACTTTGCACTTTTCAAGTATTTCCTATTAGAATCGTTGCCGCAAGAAAAGAAGTTAATATATTGACGGTGTTTTTGTGAATAATAATGAATTCACTTTTTAATGAATTTGACTGTCGATGTGATTAAATAGATATTGCGCAATGAGAAGCTTTTGTTTTGAAGATAATTTAATGTTGCAAAGCAGCATAAAAGCAACTTCCATTCATTGCTTTGTTTGTGTCAAAATAGGCGCTGTTTTTCGCAAAGATTTAAAAAAAACAATGTTTTGTTGATAGTTAATTAGAAGAATTTCTCTTGCTAACGAATAACAAAACAGCCGCTTCAATTTTCAATGTATCTTTAAGATATGATTTGAATTTGGCGATTGTCTTAGTTGTAATTCAATCGTCTGAAGGTGACTAAACGATTTGTAAGTAAATAGTAATACTTACTTGGGTATGTTGAAGCCACGGTTCTGACAATCCAAAGTAAGTATGGGGGCGCAAACGGTGAGTCAATGCTGTTAATTGATGAGCGAATTGCTTGTTGTTTAGATTGATGTTAATTCACGAATTTCAAGATTCTTGGATAAATTAATTTAGAGCTAAAGTTTCGCGCGTTTGAACCTAATTGAAATTGTTGTGGTATTGGAGGAGTAGGTATGGATTTTTCAGGACGCCAACAGGAACCGGGAAAGAAATTTTTAGGTTTAGGTTTGGTAATTGTTTTTCACGTTGTTTTAGGCTGGGCTTTGTTGAACGGCTTAGGTAGTAAAGTGGCTGCGTTCATTCAGAAGCCGATGGAAGCAGTGGTAAAGGAAACTCCTCCACCGCCACCACCACCACCTGATACACCGCCACCGCCGCCACCTAAGTTGATGACGCCGCCGCCACCATTTATTCCTCCTCCAGAGGTTCAGGTTGCGCAACAGGCTCCATCACCAAATGCTATCTCTACAGTTTCTAACGTGAAACCAGATAGCAATGTGTTGACGAAGGCACCAGCACCAGTAGCAGAAGCGCCGAAAGCAGCAGCAGGCCCAGTAGTTATTCCAGGTCGTGTTGATTTCCAACAAGCTGGTTGCACACCTGAGTATCCACGTGCCTCATTGCGTAACGAAGAAACTGGTGTGACAAGATTGACAGTTACTATTGGTGCAGATGGAGCAGTCACCGATGTAGTAATCGCAAAATCTAGTGGGTTCAGGGGACTAGATAATGCAGTGCGTGCCCAATTGTTGTCTGGGTCGTGCAAAAACAAACCTGGAACAGTGGATGGCAAGCCGCAGGCTACCACGACTCAAGTTGAATACGTTTGGAAGCTTGATTAAAACAGAGCCAACATGTAACAAGAGTCATAAAAAAGTATCGTTTTACTCACAACCAACGTAAGTATTAAATTTTTTTTAAAGGAAGTATCTACATGAAAACCCGCGCTAAAGTAAGCACATTCCTGGCGGCAATTTTGTTTGCATTGACAGCTTCAATGACAACTGCTCCAGTATTCGCACAAGAAACTACTGCTTCTGCTGCATCTGCAACTGAAGCAACTGCTGCATCCGCAGAAGCTGCGCCAGCGCCAGCAGAAGCACCTGCTGCTGATGCATCTGTTCCAGCTGCAGAGCCGCAACCAGAAGTAGTTGATCAATACAGTTTGTCACACTTGATCAAAGAAGGTACTTTAGTTGATCAGATTACATTAGCAATCATGTTAATTATGTCAATGGGTAGCTGGTACATCTTGATCACGAAGATCGTTGACCTGTCTAAATTAAATGCTCAAGCAAAAGAAGCTCGCAAGTTCTGGAAAGCTGCAAATGTTGCTGCTGGTTTGGCAACTTTGAAAGAAGGCAGCCCATTCCGTTTCATCGCTGATTCTGCTGTTAGCGCAAGCGAACATCATGAAGGTGCTTTGTTGGAACAGATCGATTTGAACTCATGGGTGACA
>DLGN01000355.1:0-11630 GCA_002482715.1 Oxalobacteraceae bacterium UBA7693 | reverse complement strand
TTCAGTTGATAAAGTACAAAGCCGTTTGGGTGAAGGTTTGACATTCTTGGCAACGGTTGGTTCTACAGCACCGTTTATCGGTTTGTTCGGTACAGTTATGGGTATTTACCACGCATTGGTTGCGATTGGTTCTACAGGTAACTCTTCTATCGATAAAGTTGCGGGTCCAGTTGGTGCCGCTTTGATCATGACTGCGATCGGTTTGGCTGTAGCGGTTCCAGCAGTTTTGGGTTACAACTACTTGTTGCGTCGTAACAAGTCTGCAATGGAAGAAGTAAATGCATTTGGCGCTGACTTGCACTCTGTAGTGTTGTCTGGTGCAATGAACAAAGCTAACTCAAATAAGTAATCTGAGTAATAAAGAAGTAAGTAGTTTTTTATTACGATAATTCTTTCGCTTCAAATAGATTCAGTTTGAATCTATTTGAAGTAAGCGAACAGAATTCACTAAAGAGAAAATATTATGGGAATGCAAATCGGCGGTGGCGGCGGTGAAGACCAAGTCAACAGCACCATTAATACCACACCACTTGTGGATATTATGTTGGTCTTGTTGATCATCTTTATCATTACATCACCAGTAGTTTTAGACTTAACAAAAGTCTCTCTTCCACCTGAAAAGAATGAAGATTATCATCCTGATGCAAAAAATGTCATTATTACGGTAAGTAAGGATGGCGATATTTACTGGGGTGGTATTCGTACTCCGGTTGCTTCAGATGATGCTTTGATGGAATTGATGTCGAAAGAAGCAGTTAAAGTTCCGCAACCTGAAGTGCATATTCGTGGCGATCAAAATGCACGCTACGAGTCTATCGGTAAAACGATTTTGACAGTGCAACGTGCAGGTATTGCGAAAGTTGGTTTCGTACTTGAACCACCACCAAAAGGCTAATAGGAGAATCGCATGGGCATGAATATGAGCTCCGGTTCTGGTGGTGAGCCAGAACCAATGATGGAAATGAATATGACACCAATGATCGACGTTATGTTGGTGTTGATCATTATGTTTATCACGACACTTCCAATTGCAAATCACGCGGTCAATTTAAATATGCCGCAAAACACCAATCAACCACCACCGGATGTACTTCCTACAGTGGTAAAAATTGATGTTGATTTTGATGGCACGATGACTTGGAACGGTGAAGTTGTGAATCGTTCTCAGTTAGAATCCAAGTTGTCAGAGGCTGCAGCAATGAGTCCACAACCTGAGATTCATTTACAGCCAAATCGTTTAGTGTCTTATAAGTCTGTCGCTGCCGTGATGGCAGCAGCTCAAAGTCGTGGTATCACGAAATTGGGTATGATCGGCAACGAACAGTTCTTAAAAAATTAATACTTGTTTTGAGTTAATCATATTAATTCATACGATTGTTTAACGAAAGAGGGCGGGGATTTCCCTGCCTTTTTTTGTATTCTGAGTTATGCTTGACTGGAGTGTGATGGCTTACCACTCTGAATTAGGTAATCAGCTGTTCAGGTTTGAAATTAGGTTCGAAATTTATTAATTTTATTGATTGAGAGATCAAATATGAAGCATCTTCGCTTATCACAACTAGCTATTTTGATCGCAGCTATGGGCTGTGCGACTATTCCTGAATTAACTGGCGTAGCTGGTAATACCGCTTATGCCCAAGAAGCGATGCGCGCAGAAGTCGGTAAAATTGTACAGCAGGCAAATGAGCTATTTAGAGCAAAAAAATACCGTGATGCCTTAGGTAAGTTGCAAGAGGCTGATCGTGTTGGCAATAAGACTGTTAATGAGACTTTCACTATTGAGCGTATGCGTTTATCTGTTGCTTCAGCTGCTGGAGATAACGATGCTGTGATTCGTTCCGCAGAAGTTATTGTGGCGGCAAATAAGCTGCCTGCTAAAGAACAATTACAGTTAATTCAGGTATTGGCAAATTCTTATTTCAAAGCGAATAGCTTTGCTAAAGCGGCGAAGATGTATGAGCGTTATTTTAGCGAAGGCGGCACCGATGGCTCAGCGCGTCAGTACATGATTCAGGCGAAGTCCATGAGCGGCGACAATGCTGGGGCGTTAAAGGAAACACGTGCTGAAATTCAGGCCGCAGAGAAAGCTGGTCGTGTACCAAGTCAAACTACTTTAGAGGCTTACGCATTTGCGGTTCAGAAAAGTGACAAGGTTGCTTACTTAGCGACTTTGGAAAAGCTGGTCATGCACTATGGTAAAAAAGAATACTGGGTTAACTTGCTTAACAGCGTAGAGCGTAAGCCGGAATTTTCATCTCGTTTGTCTATGGATTTGTACCGTTTGAAATTGGCCGTTGGTCAGATTTCTAAGACCAGTGACTATATGGAAATGGCGCAGATGGCGATTCAAGATGGCAATGCCACGGAAGCTGTGAAGATTATTGATCAAGGCTACAAAGCAGGTGCATTAGGTACAGGAGCTGAAGCTGCGCGTCATGGTCGTTTGAAGGATTTGGCTGCGAAACGTGTTGCAGAGGCAAAAGCTGGTCTGGCTGCAGCTGAAGCGGCTGCAGAAAAAAGTACAGATGGTACTGCTTTGGTGAATCTTGGATTTTCTTTAGCTGCTGGTGGCGAATACGACAAAGGTATTAGCTTGATGGAGCAGGGTATTAAAAAAGGTAGTCTGAAATACGCAGATGATGCAGATTTACATTTGGGTATGGCATATTTGATGGCAGGCAAAAAACCAGCTGGTGTGAAAATTCTTAAGAACGTTAAAGGTAAAGACGGTACTGCAGAGTTGGCGCGCTTCTGGGTGATCTACGCTAATCAGGCTAAGTAACTGACTCCGTCGGTTCAATAAAAAAGGCAGCTTTGAGCTGCCTTTTTTAATTTTTTAATCGGATAAATACAGACTAAAAAAAGATTATTACATTAGGTTTGTTTTTTTGTTTTTCTATTTGCCACAATGATTGTCTTGCTGTTTTTAGTTTTAACTGCTTTCTTTGTGCTTGCGAGAGCCTTATTTCGAACACTAGATTTATTTTTGGCTAATNNTAGTGTATTGTTCCGTAGCGATTTCGAACTTTGCTTTGCAATGTGTAAAACAAGTTTTTGACCTGGTTTAATTTGATCTCTATTCAAGTCGTTCCACGATTTGATATCGGAAACATTCAGTTTGTAACGTTTCGCTACGCTCGCTAAACTATCTTTTTTGCTGATTTTGACGATGATTTTACGTGTGCCTGGCTCAGCCCGCTCGATGCGTAATTGGGCATCCTCGGCGATTTGTTGAGGAATGTTTTCCTCCGAAGATTTTGCCGTTTTTGGTACTAAGATGGTTGACCCAGCCTTGACAATCATTTTAGCTGGGATGGCGTTGACCTCTCTAACGACATCGGCTTTGTAACCGAAACGATTAGCTAGTGACTCAACGCGTTCAGACTTGTTGATGCTTAGCGTGGTCCAAGATGAGTAAGCACCTTTCCAGCTGAGGAAGTTATTTTCAAATACACTTGCATTCTCAATTGGTAAAAGAATGCTGGTGTTATTGCCCCCTGTAATGATGGGGCGATTAAATTGAGGATTCAATGCTTTGAATTCACTTAGCGGCAGCTCAGCTAATTTTGCTGCGAGGTGAACGTCTATGTCTTTCTCGTTTTTCACACTAGTGAAATAGGGCTCATTGTCGAGGCGCGGCAAGATGACGTTAAATTGCTCCGGGTGACCAATGATATTTTTAACAGCTTGCAATTTTGGTACATAGTTTTTTGTTTCATTCGGCATTAAAGCTGACAAGCTATCAAAGTCAATTGGCAATCCCATCGCTTGCTGGCGTTTGATTGCACGTTGAACCGAACCCTCTCCCCAATTATAGGCTGCTAGCGCCAGCTGCCAGTCGCCGAACATATTGTATAAACGTTGCAGGTAATCGAGTGCTGCTTCGGTTGAATCTAAGACACCACGCCGGTCATCTTTAAAAATATTTTGACGCAAATTGAAGTCACGCCCGGTCGCAGGCATAAATTGCCACATGCCAGAGGCCTTGGCGGTCGAGATCGCATTTGGATTAAATGCTGACTCGATGAAGGGAAGTAAAGCTAAATCGGTAGGCATACCACGTTTATCTAAGGCATCAACTACGTGATACAAATACCGTGAACCTCGTTGAATGATTCTTAACAAATAGTCGATACGTGCGCTATACCAATTGGTTTGATAAGTGACCAATTGATTATCTAAGTTGGGTATTGCATAGCCATGTCGAATCCGGTTCCATAAATCAGATTCAGTAAAGATGAGAATTTCATCTCCGCTGACTTTTTCAATATCTGGAATCGTATCGGTGTCGATTGGAAACTCAGATTTTTGCTCGCTGAGTTTTTTTGTGAGTTTCAGTACGCCGTCGGTGTTGGCGGCAGAATCAGTCGATACTGAGCAGAATAATACAAAGGCAAGGCATTGTAGACAGTAAATAAATCGTTTCATGGAGACGAGAATCGATACAATCGACTGTGAGATAAGTAAGAGCGAAGTGTACGCAACGCTGCATTTCGAGGTCAAGAGAAATAGCAGCAAAATGCCTGAAAATCCGTTAAAGTTTTTATCTCGAGGGTGTTTCGATTCCGATTATGAAATTCTATTCCCGTGAGGAAATTTTTTGAATTGTATTAAGTTGGGATTGCGTTGAGAAAAGAGCCTGTGCGCTATGTTTTTGGTTAATTTTATTGGTGAAAAGAACGATTCATAATATTTGAGAGACAAAGATGAAAAGAAAAAATATGTTTGGTTTTACATTGGTGAATCTGGCAGTGTTAAGTGCCTGTAGCATGAACGTTTACGCGGACACATTGTTCGTGAAGGCCAATGGATATACTTTGAATCAAAAGCAGCAGCTACAGGTTTTTGATGCGATGTTGGTTGACGACGCAGGTAAAGTGATTGCTACTGGAACGCAGAAGCTATTGCAGAAGAAAATGCCGCAAGCAAAATTGGTTGACCTAGGTGGTAAAACTGTGTTGCCAGGTTTGATTGATGCACATGGACATGTGTTCGGTTTGGGAACTTCAGCAAGTCAATTGAGTTTGCGCGCCACAAGCAATTTAACCGAGGCCTTGAGTGCGATTACGCAGTACGCAGCACTGGCGACTCAGCAGCAATGGATTTTGGGTGGAGAGTGGAATCAGGCGATCTGGAAACTCGGCCGTTTTCCGACAGCGAAAGAACTAGATACCGTGGTCGCGGATCGTCCGGTTTGGTTACGTCGGGTTGATGGACATGCTGGTTGGGCGAATTCTAAAGCCTTAGCTTTAGCGGGCATTACAAAAACAACTATCGATCCTGTTGGCGGAAAAATTGAGCGTGATTCGAACGGTGATGCATCTGGCATTTTGGTGGACGCTGCGATGGATATGATGGAAAAAGTCATTCCTGCACAAAATGATGCAGAGTTAAGAGTTGCATTAGACGCAGCGCTGAAACAATTGCGCAGTGTGGGTTTAACTACAGTACATGATGCTGGTGTTGACGCACAGTCAGATAAACTGTTTCGTGAATATGCCTCGAAAGGGAAGTTGACTACCCGCGTCTATGGCATGATCGGTGGTGTAGATCAATTCTTTGATGCCGTATCAGTTGCCGGGCCGTTGAAAAGCCATGCCGATGATCGTTATGCGCTACGTTCCGTCAAACTGTATTCTGACGGTGCCTTGGGCAGTCGTGGCGCGGCCTTGTTGGCGCCATATAGCGATGCGCCTCACACCAAAGGACTTTTGTTTGTGCAAGACAATGAGATGCAGCGCATGGTAAAAAAAGCTGCAGCTAAGGGTTACCAGGTGAATGTGCACGCGATTGGTGATGCGGGCAATCGACAAGTGATTGATGCATTAGCTTCCTTACCAAAGAAGAACGATGCGCAGACTTTGCGTCATCGAATTGAGCATGCGCAGGTTTTGGAACTGAGCGATATTCCGCGCGTGGCGAAGGCAAACATTATCCCTTCGATGCAGCCTACCCATGCGACCTCGGATATGAATATGGCAGAAGACCGCGTTGGTAAAGAACGTATTAAGGGAGCCTATGCTTGGCGTACTTTCTTGAAACAAGGTTCGAAGATTCCATGTGGTTCAGATTTTCCTATTGAGAGCCCGAATCCATTTTGGGGAATTTACGCTGCAGTGACGCGCCAAGATCATCAACAAATGCCAGTCAAAGGCTGGCATCCAGAACAAGCTATGACAGTGCAAGAGGCTTTCCGGTGCTTCACCTTGGATGCGGCGTACGCAGGTCATCAAGAGAAAATTATCGGTAGTTTGGAAAAAGGAAAATGGGCTGATTTTATTGTGATTGATCAGGACATTTTTAAGATTCCAAGTAAAGATATTTATAAAACCGTGGTGCTGCAAACTTGGCAGGCGGGTAAGCAGGTTTATGTGAAGTAAGTCAACTTTGGGCTTCATAAAAACGCACTTCAGATAATTTTCTGAAGTGCGTTTTTTACTGGAGCAGTGCTAGGTGTATGGGGCTTAATCGATTCCATCGAAATGAAACATTATGCAAGGTGAAACTGTAAAGAGGCCAGATGTGCATAGACTCCACCATGTGCAATGAGCTCAGCGTGATTTCCTGTCTCGACAATCCGACCTTGTTCCAGCACAATAATTTTATCGGCGCGCTGCACGGTTGCTAATCGGTGCGCGATGATTAAGGTGGTTCTTCCTTGCATCGCAGTCTCTAAAGCTTGTTGAACCAATCGTTCAGATTCTGCATCTAAGGCACTTGTGGCTTCATCCAATAGCATCAGACGTGGATTCTTTAGAATTGCACGGGCGATAGCGATCCTTTGTTTTTGTCCACCAGATAAACGCACACCACGCTCACCTAAAAAGGCTTGATAGCCTTCTGGTAGTCGCTCAATGAATTCATGCGCGGCTGCTAACTTGGCAGCTAGTATGACTTCTTCATCACTGGCATCGACACGTCCATAGCGTATGTTTTCTAAAGCATTTGCAGAAAAAATCACCGTATCTTGCGGCACGATGCCGATGGTTTCGCGCAGGGCGTGCAAATCGAGTTCTTTAATATCCACGCCATCAATACGAATACTGCCTTGTTGTGGATCGTAAAAACGCAGTAATAATTGGAACAGGGTGGTTTTTCCTGCCCCCGACGAACCAACTAAGGCGATAGTTTCACCCGCTTTAATGGATAACTGAATTTCAGAAAGTGCTGCAGATTCTGGTCGTGATGGATAATGAAAAAATACATGATCTAAATCGACTGTAGCGCCATGCGCATCTTTTTGTGGCAGTGCGCTTGCTTTTACCGGATTGGTGATAGGGGATTGTACCGACATCAACTCTAATAAACGCTCTGTCGCACCAGCTGCCCGTTGCGCTTCGCCCATCACTTCAGATAGCGCACCAATGGCACCAGCGACAATCGATGCATAGAGAATAAATTGTCCTAACTTGCCGCCACTCATTTCGCCTTGCATCACCGCATGCGCGCCTAACCATAAGACGAAAACAATCGCACCAAAGATCAAAAGAATCGCGATCATCGTCAATAAAGAACGAGCACGAATGCGACGCATCGCGGTACTAAACGCATGTTCTACTGAACTGGAAAAACGTTGCGCTTCAATCTGTTCATGGGTGTAAGCCTGGACAGTTGGCATCGCGTTTAAGATTTCGCCAGCAACTGCAGATGCATCGGCAATTCGGTCTTGTGAATCACGTGATAATTGACGAACACGGCGGCCAAATAAAATAATCGGCACGATGACTAATACCAACATCACGATAATGATCGACGATAGCATAGGGCTGGTAATAAAGAGCATCACCAAGCCACCAATAAATAGCAAAAGATTGCGCAAGGCGAGACTAATGCTAGTGCCAACCACGGCTTGAATTAAAGTCGTGTCCGTGGTCAGTCGTGAGAGTACCTCACCGGTTTGAGTGGTTTCGAAAAATTCTGGGCTCTGCGTCACCACATGGGCATAGACGGCATTGCGGATGTCGGCCGTAACCCGCTCGCCTATCCAAGACACCATGTAGAAACGCGCTGCGGTAGCGATACCCAAGATCACAGCAACACCGAATAAAGCCAGAAAAGTCAGATTCACATGCTCGATACCGTGCGTGCCGCCGTCACCGATTTTACTAAATCCCATATCAATCATCTGGCGAAACGCATAAGGAATGGTGAGTGTTGCGCAAGCTGCAATGACTAAAGCAATGCCTGCGATTGCGAACTGACGACGGTATGGTCGTAGAAAAGGCAGCAGGCCGCTGAGGGTTGCCATACTGCCGCTTGCTGGTGTGGTAGAAGTTGAATGGGTATTGGACATAGTCGCGGTTCTGGAAAAGATGGCGTATATTGTGGCAGCTTTTTTGAATACCTGTCTGCTTTGTGATTTTTCATTTTTTAACATTGTTGTCAACAAAGATTCTGCCTAATCGTTACTGGATTTACTTCTTCTACAATACTCACTCGCCATGTTGACCATCCTCACTCGTTTTAATTTCACTTATGTTTTCTTGTTTGCTTTGCTGAGTTTGGGTTTGACTGGTTGTCAATCAACCATGCGCCAAATAAAAGATTGTAAGCAAGGTGACTGGAATGTTATTGGTAACAAAGATGGTATTAAAGGTTTACCTGCAAATTTTGAAGAGCGCCGATCATTCTGCGCGGGTGTTGATGGCGATAAAATCAAAACGGAATCCGCTGCCTTTTATCAAACTGGGTGGGAAAATGGCAATGCGCAATTCTGGCAAAAATTAGGCGAAGCCGATGGCCGTTTGCCACGACCTGCAAATTATTATCAAACGCAAATTCGTTCTGAAAGCATTTTGGACAATAAAACACCGTTGAATCCTGTTGCCTATGATATCGGCTGGAAACAAGGAAATGCCGACTATTGGAATGCCATCGGTGATCAAGATGGGGTCGGTGGATTAGCTGCCACCATAGAAACGCAAAGAGCGGCCAATGCAGGTGATATCGCATTCAATTCAGCGGCTTTTCAAGCAGGCTGGCAGCGCGGCAATCAAGCGTATTGGACACGCTTAGGTTTTGAAGATGCGCGTCAAGGCATCAGCGATAAGATGTTGCAACAGCATATTCAAGCAGCGAAAGAACGTTTAGTTCTGGTTCGTAGCGACGCGTATCAAATTGCGTGGGATGCCGAGATTGTCGAATATTGGAAACGTATCGCTTGGGAGGATGCGACCAATGGTTGGGNNGGATCGATACATGCGTCGGGTTGATGCAAAAAAACGTGAATTGAAATTTGTCGAAGAGGCGTATCAGGCAATGTGGGAAAATCGTTTGCTAGCATACTGGCGCGATGCGGGCAAAGATGATGGTTTTGGACAACCGCAAAGAATTGAAGAACGTATTGCCAATGCTCGTAAAGATAAAGTGTTTGTGATTGATCAAACTAGAGAAGTTTACTTGCAAGCCTGGAATGCTGAAAACATGCGCTATTGCAGTCCTGAAAGCGCGTTTGGTTTTGGTCGTCAGTCACAGTATTTCGAAGTCAAGGTTTGCCACGCATCGGTGCAAGCGAGAGTGAAACATGCGTATGACAATGGGCAAAAATATGAAATAACTTGGCGCGAGAAAGAAAGAGTCGAGCGCGACATTCGTTATGCGCTTGATCGTCGTAATGATGCAGATTATCGTATCCGTCAATTAGACAAAGATTCTCGTAAAGACCAAGACATTATTAAAAATAGCAAAGATCAAAATGCGGTGAAAGACGCAACGAATCGCGAAAAGCGTCGAGATCAAGAGCGACATGATATTCGACGCTCGATTCGCGATCTCAATCGCAGCTTAGATGATTTAGAAGCTTGGCGCTTCCGTCATGAAGATCGTTTAAATCAACTGCAACGTAGTATTTGAATTGACTTGGGTTTCTGAAAAGCCCTAAGTTTCTTTAAGCTTAAGCACGCGCTTTTCATTTGTGTTGTGAGCGCATTAGGAAGTAATTCTGCATTTCCGCTTTTTCCTCGTATCTATTTGCTCGAAGACCGCATCAAATACGACGATGGTTGAGGGCACTTTGTTAGAGAAGGAATAATTCATGCTCACATCTAGTCGAGTAAGGAAGTTGGCCTACAGATAATCGTTGAAAATATAAGAAATTTTGAGTAGCTCACATCCTTTTTTTATTTGTACTTCTGTAGGACAATCACATAAATCTTTTAAATGGATATGTGATGGCAACTCCAGAATCAATCATTGAAGCGGCAATTTTTTCCGCAATTGTGCCCACTCCCTTTGGTTACATCGGCGTGCGTACGGAGTATGCACATGTGAGTGAACTGGTTTATCTGCCACCGCGCTTTCAAGAAAAGTCGCCAGCGGATGCGGTCGCGCAAGTTGCTGCTGAACAGATCGATCGCTATTTTGCCGATCCTGATTTTCAATTTACGCTGCCCTTGAAGCCAGTCGGAACAACTTTTCAGCACAAAGTTTGGCAGGTAATTTCCAGTATCCCGCGTGGTCAAGTGCGCACTTACGGGCAAATTGCAAAGCATATCGCGTCAGCGCCACGTGCAGTTGGTCAGGCCTGCGGTGCGAATTGGTTCCCACTGGTGATTCCATGTCATCGTGTGACTGCGTCTGGCGGTCTTGGTGGCTTTGCGCATCATGATGACGAAACTGGATTTCATTTAGGTGTTAAACGTTATCTTTTACGCTTAGAGTGTGTGCCTGAGTATAGTAAGACCGAGCCAACTCAGCATCAGGAGTCTATGTGGTAAAGCTTGCAGAGCAAAAAGTCGCGACAGAATTACCGGCACAGGTGCAAGCGCAAATTGACCAATTTTGCGATAGCTTATGGTTAGAAGATGGCTTGGCGAAAAATTCTTTAGAGGCGTATCGACGCGACTTACGTTTGTTTGCGGAATGGCTCCACCAAACCCACCAAAAGCATTTATTGCAAGTGACGGAGGTAGAGATCTTTTCTTATGTCGCTGCGAAACATAGCAGTTCAAAAGCGACTTCGGTCAATCGTCGTATGTCGGTATTGAAGCGCTATTATCAGCAAGCGTTTCGGCTAAATCAGATTGCCGTTAATCCTTGTACCAAATTGAAATCGGCGAAACAGCCCGATCGCTTGCCAAAAACATTGAGTGAAGCGCAAGTTGAATCGTTATTGCAAGCACCAGACGATCAGACTCCGCTGGGTTTGCGTGACCGTACCATGTTAGAACTCTTATATGCTTGCGGCTTGCGTGTGACGGAATTGGTGTCTTTGAAATCGTTTGAAGTGAGTTTGAATGATGGCGTTTTGCGTGTTACAGGTAAGGGCAGTAAGACTCGCTTAGTACCGTTTGGTGAAGTGGCGCGGATGTGGTTGCAGCGTTACTTGAGTGAGGGCAGACCTGCAATTTTGAATGGGCAGATTGATGATGCTCTATTTGTAACCGCGCGTGGTGGTGCAATGACACGTCAGATGTTTTGGGTGGTGATTAAAAAATGCGCAGCGATTGCTGGGATCACTTCACCATTGTCACCGCACACATTACGTCATGCGTTTGCAACACATTTACTGAATCATGGTGCGGATTTGCGTGTCGTGCAATTGCTACTTGGGCACGCAGATATTTCGACTACGCAGATATACACACACGTGGCGCGAGAACGATTAAAACAACTGCATGCACAGCATCATC
>DLGN01000231.1 GCA_002482715.1 Oxalobacteraceae bacterium UBA7693 | reverse complement strand
GGGGCAGAGGAATTGACTTTGATGGTGCCACCGATACTATCTCCACCACTGCTGACAGGGGCGATGCCATTAAGCACTTGTACACTCCCAACATTACTTGGATCAATATAGGACAGAGGTGGATTCATATGATTGGCACAAGCCGAAATTAAATTCATACCATCAACTTGTATTCGCAAGCGATCATCTGCCAAACCATGTAATGCAGGAAAACTAGAGATACCGCCTGCTTTGTATAAACTAATGCCCGGAATATCTTGTAGTAATGATGCGGTATCACTTAAGGCACTTGCGGTACCGCTTTTATTCTCGCCGTTAACATTCGGTGCGGCAATTCTCTCACCTTGGATCACGATCTGATCTTTCATCGTTACTGTCTTTGATGATTGTGCGCAGGCATTTTGAATCGGGAAAGTGGCGATAATCGCGATGGCCATTAATTGTTTTTGATAAAGCTTAGACATAATAAATTCTTCGATAATTTTTGTTTGTTGTAGACGTGCATAGAAATATCGACATAAAAATCGATATACAAACGCCGAGACAGTCTGTGCAAAAACATGCNNGCAGGACTGGAATGTGCTTATTTCAAGCAATGATCGATGTCTGACATGGGTGATTCTGTGGCCTTTACTCAGAGCTCAACATACCTATGCACTATCGTGAGAATGGTCACGATAGTGATACAAGTGCCGATGAATAATAGAATCAAGTTTTCCAGAAAAATGGAAAATCATCTAAATCAAAATGCCAGATCCGGTGATCAACCCAAGATGATTGCGGGTGGTCCACGTGCGGGAAGAGCTGCAGCAATAACTGAACGAAACTCTGGTTCGACTATTGACGGCAAGCGATAAGTAAATAAGTGCGTCGAGCGATAGGTGATGCCATCAAAACTGCTTAGTAAAATACCTGAAGGCAAACATAAAGAGCAATCAAGTAAGTGCCCTTGCATCGCTGTATCAGATGTAGATCCTGCATCTGATCTATCTGCATTAAGCTCTTGTGCAATAAACTTATATCCGGTACTTGTACAAACCAAATTCAGAATCTTTGGGTTGATAACCGGAGATACTATTGCGACGCCCAAAGTCACCCCATAAAGCAGTAGCAATAGCTGTGCTAAACGGAAAAAAACCAATCGACGCTTTAGTAAAGCTTGCATTGTTGAGTGCGAACCTTGGAGTAATGATGGCTAAGCAAAATTTTACAGTGCGATCAAATCGAATTTGCTGATAAATATCAGTTTTACGACTTGCTTACGAAGTGCGTAATTATAATACGTCAACAACTATTTGCGCAAATGCACAAATATGAATATAATTAATTGCTAGCAAGATCCAGTCGCAATTCGATAGTGACACGAGATCTAAATTTCAAATATCAATGCACCTCAGATCAAAAGCGAATTCGCGTAATTAATTGCAACTACAAACAATTTGTTGAAAGGAAAAATGATGAATATCTTCAATCGAATTATGGGCGGTATCGTTGGCGTGGACAAAGAGCTTCCAGCAAACGCTTGCCTGATTGACGTCAGGTCTCCAGCTGAATATGCCTCTGGTTACCTCGAAGGTGCAATCTCAATTCCTTTAGGCGATTTAATACCAAGTATTGGTAACGCCGTCCCCAATAAAGACACCGAAATAATAGTGTACTGCCAGTCTGGTGCACGTTCTGCCGCTGCAAAAAATCAACTACAAAGTATGGGCTACCAACATGTGAGCAACGGTGGAGGTATCGGGAGTCTTGCTGCTAGCTTACAAAAAAAAATTTGCTAAAAAGAATCTGCGTTGCCCTTTTTATTGAAAAACAAACTCACTATAAAAGCCCCATCGGGTGAATAGTCGGAGAAAGTTATGTCGGAATTCAATGCCCCTGCTGCAAGTTGGAATCAACGCTATTCTAGCGACGAGTATATTTTTGGCACTGAAGCCAATCATTTTCTGCAAGGTGCAGCAAGCCATTTAAAATCCGGAATGCGAGCATTAGTAATTGCTGATGGCGAAGGCCGTAATGGTGTATGGTTGGCTAAGCAAGGGCTAATCGTCGACGCTTTTGATGTTTCGGAGGTCGCAATTGAGAAAGCAAAAAAGCTAGCGAAGACGAATGAAGTGAACGTATCTTTTCACCTTGCTGATTGCGAATCTTGGGATTGGCAAGCTGCAAAATACGATGCTGTGATTGCGATCTTTATTCAGTTTGCTGATCCGATTGCCAGAGCAGCATTGTTCGCAAATATCGTCAAGACGATGAAACCAGGTGGCGTCTTGATCTTACAAGGCTATACACCCAAGCAACTTGATTACAAAACTGGTGGCCCACCGCTGATCGACCATCTTTACACAGAAGCCATACTGCAAGATGCGTTCAAAGAGCTACGCTTTGAACAACTCCTCAGTTATGAGAAATTTTTGACCGAAGGCAGTCAACATCACGGTATGTCAGCTTTGGTGGGATTAGTCGCATCCAAGCCTGCTTCAGGTTTGCAATGATCGCAGCCCAATATCTACAACGCATTCGTCACAAGCTCTAGCAAATAGGATCAAGAAACTATATATAGAAACGCCGATGCAGAATTACTTCAGCATCGGCGTTTTGTGTTCTTTTAAGTTAATTTATTTAAGCGCTTTAACGCGTTGAATTAATTTAAAAGACGCAGACAAATCAGCTAATTTTTGCGCCTGATCTTGTAGGGTTGCCGAAATCGCCGAGGTTTCCTCCACTAAGGCAGCATTTTGCTGTGTGACGTCATCGAGTTCCAGCACAGATTGATTGATTTGTCCGATACCGGCAGATTGCTCTCGGCTAGCTTGTGCAATTTCACCGACGATAGATGCGACACGCGCAATACTGCTAACAATCTCCTCCATCGTTGAACCGGCACTTGCTACTTGTGAAGTTCCCAATGCAACCTTTTCAACAGAATTCGTGATCAGATTCTTAATTTCTTTGGCGGCCTCAGCACTACGTCCTGCTAATGATCGTACTTCACTAGCGACCACCGCAAAGCCGCGCCCTTGCTCACCCGCTCTGGCTGCTTCAACTGCTGCATTTAAGGCCAAAATATTCGTCTGAAATGCGATGCCATCAATCACCGAAATAATATCGACGATTTTTTTGGAAGAGGCATTAATCTCATCCATCGTCACCACAACATTGGCAACAACTGCACCACCAGCCGTTGCCGTATCAGCAGCCTTAAAGGCGAGCTTGCTCGCCTCCGCAGCGCTTTCCGCATTCAGTTTAACAGTGCTATTTAATTGATCTGATGCTGATGCAGTTTTTTCCAGTTCATGCGCTTGTTGCTCAGTACGACCAGATAAATCCAAAGTACCTGTAGCAACCTCGCTTGCGGACGACGCAATCGAATCAGCACCTTCACGAAAACTCACCAAGAGACTATGCAATTTAGAGCGCATGTTCTCCATGTCTTCCAACAACGCAGCGATCTCGTCCTGTCCGTCAAAGTTGATCGGTTTTGACAAATCGCCCTCTGCAATTGCAGATGCAGCACTGTCAGCTGAGCTAAATCCTGATTTAAGTCGCTGAAAGAGCGTAAATGTCATCCACGATGCTGGAATTCCCAACAAGACCACAATTCCAACCGCGATCATTATTGCTAACTTAAAACGCCCCTCTGCCTCTTTATACGCGATGGCTCCCTGCTCCTGATAAAAATTCCGTAACTCCACTGCAGATTCTAAAGCTGCTTCCGCTTCTACTCTGGCTGCGGCCAAAAAGGACGCCATTATCTCCGGGC
The DNA here is from genome assembly GCA_002482715.1 of Oxalobacteraceae bacterium UBA7693. GTDB lineage: Bacteria > Pseudomonadota > Gammaproteobacteria > Burkholderiales > Burkholderiaceae_D > Undibacterium. The sequence continues at coordinate 1,308 of DLGN01000231.1, read as the reverse complement.
TAAAATCATTGGCCTTGATTGCTTTTACTACAACATTGACTTTCAAGCGATAAGCCTCACGCTTTACTTGCATCGCATCAAACAAAGCTTTACTGCCATTCTTCCCCGAAAGATCTGATAGCTCTTTTAAAATCTGATCAACCGCAGCGCGATTACTTTCTAAGGCATCGGTATGCACTTTGGTTGGATGATCGTGGATGTTCGCTAAGGGGCCATCAGGCGCGTGTTGAAATGCCAGCAAAATTTGCATTCGATTCTTGTTCAAGGTGTCGTTCATCGAATCAATCTTCAAGGACATTGTCATCGACTCTTGATGCAAAATTTTGAGGCTATTTTGAGACATACTCATACCCCAAAAGCCCACTACAACGATGGTCGTAAATGCAATCCAAAAAGCAATCAGGACGAAACTAAAGCGCTGCGTAATTCGAAAATTATTGAGCATAATTGATGAGTCGTGTTTGAGTGAGAGGACAAAAGCTAAGCTTTGCTAAATCGCTTCCTGCAAAAATTCAATCCAATGTTACATGAATCAATGCGTTTATAGCGATAGAAGCATTTAAATATAAGCCATATAAGAACACTCTTCAACAAGAAAAAAGTTGATTCACCTCAATTTAACTCACATTAACATTTACCGTGTGCCAGATGACCCCAACACTTATCAATTCATCATCATTCGTTGTTTTTATCGCGCACCACAGGATCGAGTCCACCATTTTTATAGCGTTGCGCCATATTCTCCAATGAGATAACTTGAATTTTCGATGCCTGCCCTGCTGAACCGAAGGCTTCAAAACGCAGTTGACATAAGCCTTTTGCTGCAACTGTCGCATCTTTAAAAAACTTACGTGGGTCAAATTCTGCCGGATGTTGCGCCATCGTTCTGCGCATTGCACCTGTCATCGCCAGGCGGATATCCGTATCAATATTAATCTTACGCACACCATATTTGATGCCCTCTACAATTTCTTCGACTGGCACACCATAGGTTTCTTTCATATCGCCGCCATACTGACGAATGATATTCAGCCACTCTTGCGGTACGGAAGACGAACCATGCATCACCAGATGCGTATTTGGCAAACGCGCATGAATTTCTTTAATACGTTTGATGGCGAGAATATCGCCGGTCGGTTTGCGGCTGAATTTATACGCACCGTGGCTGGTTCCTATCGCAATCGCCAAAGCATCAACCCCAGTCTGCTTCACAAAATCAGCGGCCTGCTCCGGATCGGTCAGCATTTGCTCGTGCGATAAAATACCTTCCGCGCCCGAACCATCTTTTTCCCCCGCTTGTCCAGATTC
>DLGN01000179.1:2964-3210 GCA_002482715.1 Oxalobacteraceae bacterium UBA7693 | reverse complement strand
TGTAACGAACGCCAAACGTCGCCGTCAGCTTGTCATTGGCACGATAGCTGGCGACAAAGTTGGCGCGCCATTGCGGAACACGTGGTTGCCATTTGCCTACACTCTTTTGGAATTTATCATTTTTGACGATTTTGGAATCGGCATAAGTGACACTGGCTGCGAGGTCTAGTCCAGAAACGAAGACATCACTGTTTTGATAGGCCAGCTCTAAACCATTCGTGCGAATTTTGTCGACGTTTTGAATAT
>DLGN01000179.1:0-2934 GCA_002482715.1 Oxalobacteraceae bacterium UBA7693 | reverse complement strand
ACGTTTTGAATATTGGTGATATTCGGTGTGACCAAGGTATTGGTTTGTGAGTACAAGGCATCGACCGTGTCTTCATGGAAGAAGGTGGCGCGCAATAAACCTTTGCCATCGTTCAATGATTGTTCTGCACTCCATTCACTCGTCCACGATTTTTCAGGCTTGAGATTCGGATCGTTGTTGATGATGGTTTGGGTTGATACTGTGCCTTGATAGAGCTCAGACACGGTTGGCATACGCACCGCACGACCGAGTGAGGCTTTGAGTGTCAAATCATCACTCGCACGAAACGCGACTGCAGCCTTTGGTGAGAAATAGTTTTCGTCACGATCAACAAATCCCAAGGTGGTGGTCGCATTCGAAATTGCACCATCATGCGCTGACCATTGTTCAAATCGGCCACCCAAAATGGTTTTCCAAGTCGAATTAATTCGCCATGCATCCTGCAAATAAAAACTGTTTAATTCAGCATCGCCTTGGAAAGCCGAGAAGCGCTTGCTTGGTGCGCCATTGATCCAATCTGCGGTGTCAGAAACGAGAGTACGCAGTTGGAAGGCTTCACGTTGGTAGCCAAATTCTGTCGTGTGTTCTGTGTTCGGACGCCAGATGCCTTTCAAAGCTAAAGTATTCCATCCTGTACCACTGCCGTCGGTGATGCGACCAGCACCACCGGAATTTGCCGTTGGGATTGCCACTGTCGGTGCACGAGCAATGTCTTTGTTGTAGTCGTACAAACTCGCCGCTACTTCCCAATCCCAAGCGCCTTTGGTGTTGCTCTTCACATGCAGGCCGTGGGTGATATGCTCAAGCTGATTTTTACTGTTCGCCATATCGGTAGGATTGATCGTATATTTTTTACCCGCGATATTCACGTCGCCGCTGTAAACTGCATTGCCTGAAGCATCGCGCAAATAGCTTTCTACTGTGCTATCCATATCGTTGCGCCATACTCCGTAAGTGTAGCTAGCTCTGAGTGTTGGTGTGATGTCGTAAGCGATTTTGACTTTGGCGTGATCTTGGATAGTGTGATATTGGCCTGTTGCTGCCATCAACCACCAATCTTGGCCTTGTGGGTTTTGACCAGCGATAGCGCCAGTAACGGGTTTTCCGGTGGTGCCGGTGACGCCAGCAGAAACTAATTTATTGGTGAAAGCAATCGGGTGTCCGTCGCTATCCAAACGATTAATATTCACCCACCAAGAAAATGCGCCTTGCTTATCACCGAGGCTGCCACTCAATTGTTTGCCGCTGAATTTTTTATCGGTGCCGTATTCCTGAAAATTTTCTGAGAAGCCAACTAACTTGGCATGGGCTTCAAATTTTTCTGGCATGCGCGTGACATAGTCAACGACCGCACCAACCGAGTTGCCTGAATAGGCCGCAGAAAACGGGCCATATAAAACATCAACGCGCTGGATTTCTTCAGGCGTGACCAAGCCCCAACGTGGTGTATATGTTGCGCCATTACCGAGTAAATTTGACAAAAGTATGCCATCTGCATACACCATCGAACGCGCACTATTGCCTGTACCAGAGGCGCGTGTTGCTAACACGGCGTGATTGTAATCGCCGACATAACGCTTACGAACCAACAGACTTGGCAGATACTTTAAGGCGTCTTCTGCATCGATTGCATTGATGGTGTTCTCTAATTGTTTGGCGCTGATGCCTTCAATTGTCGTTGGGATTTCGGTTGGTAAAGTCGTTGGGCGATCGCCCTTAATCGTGACACGCTCGACTTGATCTTTGCGAGTTTGTAGATCTTCGAGGGATTTGTCATCGGCAAACGCAGTTACAGAAATAATTGGGAATGCGGCAGCAATCGCAAACGCGATCGCGTTTTGTTGGAATGAGGTTTTCATAAGCTAAAGTTCAACAGCTGTGGCAATTTGGCGCAGACCTTGGTTGGCCTGCGTTGATAGCGCACAAATAAATCAATAATCGAACGATCTATGCCCGTGCTAACTGAATCGCACGCGGGTAAGGTCGTAATAATTTGTCGCACGAGCAGTCACACGAATAAAGCGAGACTAAGCGTGCGTGCGGTCGGCTAGGTGATTTAGTTGAACTGAGGTGGCCCACGAGCGGGCAGGGGAGCAGAAACAATCGCAGCAAGGCGTGCTGATGGGATCGAGAGTGTTGCGTAAGAAAGGGCGTGGACTGGAGCTACTGCGTCGAGCAAGGGTAAGCTAGGTGTAATCCCAGTTGGCACACAGAGCGAACATTCTATCGTGTGCTTGGTGGATTTGCCGTCAACGATCTTGCCAGACTCGTTAACGAATTTGATGCCAGTAGTCGTACACACCATGCTCATACCTTTTCCTTCGACCATGGGCGCAGCCATCGCAATGCTTAGCGTTAATCCGTACAGGAATAACACAGCGATCACGAGCTTGTTAGCGCGGCGTATGCGATGGAAGAGGAAAGAAGAGAACATGGGGCAGGATTGTAGCAGGAAAAGACTCGCGAAGTCCAAGGGCTAGATTCGCGCATGGATTTGCGAGTTTAAGCAAAACAAAAACAGGTGTACAGTTGCTGTGTTATTTCTCATCATCTTGAAAGTGAAAAAATGCACGCCTCAAAATTACTCATCATCGCCGCTTTGTTGTTTGGTTCTGGCATGGCACATGCGCAAAAAATTGGCAGTGTCGATACGGTATTCAAGTTCATCGGTCCCGATCATAAAATTGTGGTGGAAGCTTATGACGATCCTAAGGTTAAAGGTGTTACTTGCTATGTGTCGCGTGCAAAGACAGGGGGAATCAAAGGTGGTTTAGGTTTGGCAGAAGATAAAGCGGAAGCCTCGATTTCTTGTCATCAAGTTGGCCCCATTAGTTTTGATAAACCATTAAAGCAGCAAGAAGAGGTCTTTAATCAAAGTTTATCCATACTGTTTAAAAAATTACGCATCGTTCGCATGGTTGATGTGCAGCGAAA
>DLGN01000302.1 GCA_002482715.1 Oxalobacteraceae bacterium UBA7693 | reverse complement strand
GATTCTTCTTGTAAAAGATCGCTCACCAAAGCTAGACCTGCCGCTGGCCCATCGCGCATCGCGATTGCCACTGCACGATTGAGTGCAACAATGGAACTGGGTTCCAAGCGAAATAGGGCATCGTATAAGCCGACGATTTGGAGCCAATCGGTGTCCGCACTTGTCGATGCTTCTGCATGCACGGCTGAGATCGCCGCTTGCAGGCTGTATGCGCCGAATTGCCTTGTGCGTAGCGCTTGTTCAGCTAAGGCACATCCCTCGGCGATCAATTCGGCATTCCACAAACAGCGATCTTGTTCATCCAATGGAACCAGATCATTCTGCAGATTGACGCGCCCGGCTCGGCGCGATTCATGGAGCAACATCAGCGCCAATAGACCCATAATTTCCGCTTGGTCGGGTAGCAATTCACGCAACAAACGCGCCAAGCGTATCGCTTCATTCGATAGTTCACCCCGCGTGAGCATATCGCCACTCGATGCGGAGTAGCCTTCATTGAATACCAAATAAATCACGCGCAAGACGCTGCTCAGTCGCGCAGGAAGCTCCGCTGCATCCGGTACTTGATAGGGAATCCGCGCATCGCGAATCTTGCTCTTGGCACGCACGATGCGTTGTGCCAAGGTAGGGGCGGGCAGCAAGAACGCACTGGCAATTTCTTCGGTGGTTAAGCCACAAACTTCGCGCAGCGTCAGCGCGACTTGCGCATCAAACGCCAAACTAGGGTGGCAACAGGTGAACACCAAGCGCAGCGTATCGTCTTCCAAAATGATTTGTTCTTGCAGCACATCCCAAGTCGGCGTCTCGTCTGCAATGTTCTCTGCCTGTTCCTCAGCCTCATCCCATGCAGTAAAACGCTGATTGCGCCGTATGCCATCAATCGCCTTAAAGCGTCCTGCAGAGACCAGCCAAGCATGGGGGTTAGACGGAATGCCCTGCGTCGGCCATTTTTCGATAGCGGCTCTAAATGCCTCGTGCAGTGCTTCCTCCGCCAAATCAAAGTCACCGAGTAAGCGCACCAAGGTCGCAAAGAGTTGCCGCGACGATAGTCGGTAGAGTTGGTCGATTGTTGAAGTAATGTCTTGGTCGGTCGTATGCATGCGACAGGTGAACTTGATCAATGAAACTTACATTATCTGCGTAAGCGAGATCGAATTGTGAAATTAAGTTGTATTGAATAATAAGTATTAAATAAGTTGAGCCAAGAACGAAACCCACCAGAAATACCCAAGCTAAAAAAATACTTAACCAAATGGTTGACAATCGCATTTTACGACTTTAATATTCAATCATATGGTTAACTATCTATCTTCTGAACTAGACCTGCTGTTTTACGCACTTTCCAATCCGACACGGCGTGGGATTGTGAACATGTTAAACAAAGGGACTTGTACGATCGGCGAATTGGCCGAGCCTTTTCATATGTCTTTGGCGGCAATATCCAAGCACGTGAAGATACTCGAAGACGCCAAGCTACTGATTCGAAAAAAATCTGGCCGTATTCATGAATGCGCGATCAATCCCGAGGCCATGAAAACGGTCGAAGAATACGTACAGTTCTACACGCAATTTTGGACGAATCAATTGGATGCTTTCGTTGACGATTTGGAAGTCGAAGTTGAATCCAAATCCAAACCAGAACCTAAACCAAAATCGAAACCGAGGAGAAAATAAGATGTCGCATCAACTCAAACTTGAAAAAGTCATAGGCCGCCCAGCAAGCGAAGTTTTTCGTGCGCTCTCTTTGGGCAAGCTCTTCATGAACTGCGGCGCAGCTTCCGACTCTTTGCAAATTGACTTTCGCGTCGGCGGAAAGTATTTGATTCAATTCAGAAATAAGACCTTAGAGAATTTTGGTGAGTTCTTGGAAATCATTCCAAATCAGAAAATTGTTTTTAGTTGGTGTCAAGAATTCGGTCCAGATCAAAAGCCAGATACGCAAGTAAGTATTGAACTCTTTGAAGAAAATGCGAAGACCAGACTCGTGTTGACACATAGTGGCTTCAAAGATAAGTCGGTATGTGATCAACACGAAATGGGCTGGACTGCTGGCATGACCGATATGACTGCCGAAATTCAAGAAGGGCAGCTGCGCTTCTTGCGGGTATTTGATACCTCGATCGAAAAGCTTTTCGAAACCTGCCAAAATCCGAAACATTTTTTCGGCTTGATCGGCGATATAGAAAAAGGGCACGCTGATTTTCGCGTAGGGGGACAATTCCAAGTGCCAACCGAATGTGGTGAAGTGACGGGCACGTACTTAGAAATTATTCCGAATCAAACGATTTCTTTATCTTGGCTACTTGGCGCATCTGGGCCGCTAGAAAACAGCAAGGTCACGCTCAATTTCAAAACAGCTGACAACGGCAATGCCAAATTAGAGCTGCTGCATGATGGACTTTTTTCGGAAGATGAGCAAATCGCACATCGAGCAGGGTGGGAAAACGTTACACGTCAAATGACACAACTGCTGACGAATTAATTTTATAACTCGTCGTTAGAGATCAACTTAAAAGGAGAGCATAGAATGAATTACCAAGGCAGCTGCCATTGCGGCAATATTCAATTTGAAGTCGAAGGCGACCTGCAACACGCCACCGCCTGTAACTGCTCTATCTGCCAACGCAAAGGAACGTTACTTTGGTTCGTTGGCGCAAACCAAGTAAAGCTACTCACACCGCGCGAAAAAATCACGACCTACACGTTTAACAAGCATGTGATTCAGCATCAGTTCTGTCCCGTGTGCGGTGTGCAAACCTTCGGCGAAGGCAAAGATCCGGCAGGTAACGCCGTTTTCGCCATCAACATCCGCTGCTTGGAAGGGATTGATCCGCTGGCCGTGCCTAGTGATTTGTATGATGGTAAGGCGATTTAGTGATGATTTTTTTGGCAGTCGGTTAGGGTGGGCACGGTTTCATCCTGCCCACGCTTCATTGTTATTTCAGCCGCGCAAATGACTCCTTGTCTCCCTTATTTAATTCGGGATTGTAGGTGGCGGCGTTTTTGATATAGGTCTCGTTACGAGTAAGCAATCCGTCAGGGCTTATCTTGAACCAGAAGGCGTGCTCATGAGAGCCCGACGGCTCTTGTAGGTTTGCCCCGTCGAAGAACACAAAATGGTGAGCGCCACCTGTGTCTGTATGCGTGAAATTCAGTCGCGGCGCATTTCCTTGAGGGCAGTAATGTGTGGCGATTAACCGCTCTCCATCCATAGTGTAAACGGTCATCGATTGCCGGGTTGGACTCATAGTCCAGCTCTCTATTAAAGTTGTGCCGTTGGCGATCACCTTGTAATTCACAACGGTGGAGCTATTGTTTTTGGTGCTTCGCCAGTCCCCAACTAAGCCCTTTAGCTGCTCGAAAACCGTCTTGGATGTGGATTTAGCTGCCGCGACGAAAGATGACTGGCAAGTGAGGAGGAGTCCAAGAATTAGAACGGTAAGTCGCATCATATTTCCTTGAATAGTTAGCGTGATTTAATTTCAAAAATGAAAAGATAACCGAGTGTCGACATAAATGCAATTTGTTTCAAGTCTCTTGAAACCTGCATGGAACTTGGTTGTTATGGCTTATACCTATAAAAACTGACGGTAAGCAAATAGACAAAAGTGTGGGTCACAGAAATTCAAAAACCTCGGTCTATTTATCAATGGCAAAGTAATTTATTTAGCGATCAAACGAAGCAAAGAAAATGATTGTTCTCCATGATCAACCACCATATTGCACAATACGCCTGCTACTTTTGACACCCTACGAAATGATTGCGCATTACGGAGTTAAGATGAATTATGGGTGAAATACGTTGTACCGTATTTATCACAATAGCCTCAAGCAAACACCGTAACTGTCTGGCGACTAATCGCCACGAGTTGACCATGCTCATTCCAGATTTCAGCTGCGATGTGACCGTAGCCGTTGTGTGCGGCATCTGTATGTGCACGGTATTGCCACCACGGATTTGCTTGCTGCGACAAGCTTGCTTCATCTATGCTTGGAAATTCTAAAGTCCAAGTCAAGCTGCTGGCGGGGGTGGGGCGGTCAAGCATTTGTAGAATCGCCGGTGGCCAAGCGTCGATGAGTGCAATCAAGCTTACCATTGGCGCACGGGCAGTGTTCAGCTCGGCACTCACTCCAGCAGATTCCTTCCAACGCATCCAGCCATTGATGTGTGACTTAGACGAAGCGCTGAACGGCAAATCACAATCCTTATAAAGAAAGTCGATCTTGCGGGTAAATTCGGGGATGACTCCTTCAATAAAAGGGAAGGATAAGCCATCCTTGATGTCACCAAAATCGGGAGCGGTCTCACTCGCGACGACCACTTGCGAACTACGTGCGACACCAAAACTGGCAAGTGCACTCACAACGACCCTTCCATGTTGAAGCATATGACATTGCATTTGCGTGACCGATTTTCCAGCGCGTAGCACTTCACTTTTAAATTCAACTTCCCCCACTTCGACAGGCGCAACAAACGAAATCGTCAGGGCACGCAGCTTGGCATCACCGGTCAGGCGCGCTTGCATATGCGCGACGACC
>DLGN01000127.1:6746-18330 GCA_002482715.1 Oxalobacteraceae bacterium UBA7693 | reverse complement strand
GATCGAAAACATGCGTCGCGAAGGTTTCGAATTGGCTGTTTCACGTCCACGCGTTGTATTCAAAATGGTCGATGGCGTGCGCCACGAGCCGTATGAAAACTTAACGGTTGACGTTGAAGAAAACAACCAAGGCGGCGTGATGGAAGAACTCGGTCGTCGTCGTGGTGATTTGCAAAATATGGAACCGGACGGTAAAGGTCGTGTGCGTTTGGAATACCGTATTCCAGCGCGTGGCTTGATCGGCTTCCAAGGCGAATTCATGACATTGACACGCGGTACTGGTTTGATGAGCCACGTGTTTGATGAATACGCACCAGTGGATAATACTAAAGGTGAAATGGCTGGCCGTCGTAACGGTGTGTTGATTTCTCAAGATGATGGCGCTGCTGTTGCTTACGCAATCTGGAAATTGCAAGACCGCGGTCGTATGTTCGTAGTTCACAACGATCCAGTCTATGAAGGCATGATCATCGGTATTCACTCACGTGATAACGATTTGGTTGTGAACCCGATCAAAGGTAAACAATTAACCAACGTTCGTTCTTCTGGTACAGATGAAGCGGTACGTTTGGTACCACCAATTCAAATGAGTTTGGAATACGCGGTTGAATTCATTGAAGATGATGAATTGGTAGAAGTTACGCCTAAGAGCATTCGTTTGCGTAAGCGTTTCTTGAAAGAACACGAGCGTAAAAAAGCATCTCGCGAAGCTTAATAAGATTTAAATCAGGTTTAAATTAGTTCCAACATAAGCCCGCTTGATGTCATATCAAGCGGGTTTCTGCTTTTTAAATTCGGAGTTTGTGCATGCAGCAACCTAGTCACAAAACAGCATTACTATTGATGATTATCGCGCCTACGATGTGGAGCACGGCGGGGGTGTTGTCGCGTCAATTGGAATCTGCACGTGGATTTGAAGTCAGTTTCTGGCGTAGTTTTTTTGCGGCGCTCTTTGTCGGTACGGTTTTGGCTTGGCAACATAAAGCAGGGCTTGGGCAGAAACTAAAAAGTTTGGGGCGCTATGGATTAGCCTCTGGTGTGATGTGGGCAGCGATGTTCACTTGCTTCATGTTGGCACTGACCATGACGACAGTCGCCAATGCCTTGATTGTTGAGAGTTTTGCGCCTTTATTGACTGCAATTTTTGCATGGATTTTTCTCTCGGAAAAAATTCCAGGGCGCACTTGGCTCGCGATTGTGGTGGCTTTTTGTGGCATGTTGTGGATGTTCATCGATGGATTTTCGCAACTTGATTCACGTGGTTTGATCGGTGTGATGTTGGCACTTTGCGTTCCCTTTGCCGTGGCAGCGAATGTCATTATTTTGAAAAAAGGTGGGCAGCACGTGGATTTAATTCCGGCTGTATTAGTCGGTGGTGTTTTATCTGCGGTGTTGATGTTGCCATTTGCTTTGCCGCTGTCTGCTTCGCTGCATGACATCTTGATTTTGGCGACCTTAGGTGTGTTTCAGTTAGGCTTGCCGTGCATGATCATGGTGCATGCTGCCAAAGGTTTGAGTGCACCGGAAATATCCTTACTTTCTTTACTTGAAGTTGTACTCGGACCATTTTGGGTCTGGTTGGCCATTGGAGAAGAGCCTGCTAAAGCGACTTTACTTGGCGGCACGGTTGTTTTAAGTGCTTTGATATTCAATGAAGTCATGGCCTTCCGTCAAGAACGTCTATCAAACGCCGAATAGAAAACGAGCTGAGCTTGTCTTAGCACAGAACGCACAGATTGATTTGTGTAAGAATTTCGTAAAATTGATTAACTTTAAGTGCTCTTTTTATCGACGAGAGCGCCGTATTTTTTAGATGGTATTTCTATGTCAAATTCTTCAGCCTCAGATTTCGCTAAGTTAAAAGCGCCAGAATTGCTGTTGCCTGCCGGCTCCTTAGAGAAAATGCATGCAGCCTTTGATTTTGGTGCTGATGCAGTGTATGCAGGACAGCCTCGTTACAGTTTGCGCGCACGTAACAATGAATTTTCCACGCTGGATATTTTGCAGCAAGGCATAGAAGGCGCACATGCGCGGGGCAAATCTTTCTTCGTCGCTAGCAATATTTTCCCGCATAACTCCAAACTCAAAACCTATCTGAATGATATGGAACCAGTGATCGCCATGAAGCCAGACGCGCTGATTATGGCTGACCCTGGTTTGATCATGATGGTGCGTGAAAAGTGGCCAGAAGTGAATGTGCATCTCTCAGTACAAGCGAATGCCGTGAACTGGGCTGACGTTAAATTCTGGCAAAAGATGGGCTTAACCCGCGTGATTTTGTCGCGTGAATTATCCTTGGACGAGATAGAAGAAATCAAACAGCGTTGCCCAGAAATGGAGCTCGAAGTCTTCGTGCATGGTGCTTTGTGTATCGCCTATTCTGGTCGTTGCTTATTGTCTGGTTACTTCAATCACCGTGATCCGAATCAAGGCACGTGTACCAATTCTTGTCGTTGGGATTACAAGGTTGAGAATGCAACAGAAAATGAAACCGGTGACTTACAACGCATTCCGGTTGAAACCATCAAGTTTGATTTCAATAAGGCTTTAGAGGAAGCAAATCAATCGTTCTCAGCGATGGGCGATATGCCACGACATCCATTAGCCGATCGTCCATACCTGATTGAAGAGGCAGGGCGGCCAGGTAGTTTCATGCCTATCTTGGAAGATGATCATGGAACTTACATCATGAATTCTAAAGATCTGCGTGCCATTGAACACGTCGAACGTTTAGCGAAAATAGGTGTGGATTCCCTGAAGGTGGAGGGTAGAACTAAGTCTTTATACTATGTCGCACGTACCGCACAAACTTATCGTCGTGCGATTGATGATGCAGTTGCTGGTCGTCCGTTTAATGAGCAATTGTTGGGCGAATTAAATGGATTGGCAAACCGTGGCTACACGGACGGTTTCTATCAACGCCATCATACTCAAGATCATCAAAATTACATGGAAGGTGTGTCTAAGGCGCATCGCAGCCAATACGTTGGCAATGTACTTTCTATCGAGGATGGCTGGGCTGAAGTGGAAGTCAAAAATCGTTTTTCAGTTGGCGATAAGATAGAAATTATTCACCCAAGTGGTAACGAAATTATTGATCTGGCACAGATACGCAATAAGCGGAATGAAGCAATCGATGTGATTGGTGGTGCCGGGCATAAAGTACGTATTCCGCTCGACGCGAAATACGATAAGGCATTGTTAGCACGGATGCTGTAGTTACTGAAACTGTTAGTATCGTGACCGAGCAAAGTGAACTGAAGTGAATAGTGAATAAGGGCGAGTGATTATGGAACACAATCGCTCGCCCTTATTTTTTTGCCATTCACTCCTAGGTGCCAATTTCGCTGCATCTTTTAGACAGAAAATTAGATTACATTGCTACTGAGGTTTCTTAGCTACCAGATCATGGTAACGGTAACGGGTCTAGTGCAGATGGACAGATCCTTCTGGTGGCGCATCATCAGGCATTTCTGGATGCACCAGATCTCCTTCTGCATCGGCATATAAGGGCGCTTGACAGTCCTCACAAAATTCCATGCCAAAAATATCCTCCAAAATTTGAATTTGGCTGATGCCACTTTCTTTTAATAAGGTAGGAATTTCACCTTCACGTTCATCCATGGTCGAGATCGATGGGCCAACTAAAGCGTTGACTTCATCCTCTTGCTGATACAAAGGCCAGATCACACCATAAATAATTTCTGGCGCTTTCTTGAGTGTGAAGCCGACACGAATTTCATCGACTTGACCCGGGTGTGTTTCTGGTCTGAATCGCCCTAAGATTGCACTCAATTCGCTCGCTTCAACATTCAGTGTCTGGCAGAGATAAAACACTGTTGCGCGAATAGAAATCGGACGCACCAAGATATCTGCTTCTCGGCAGGCTGAGTAATACGATTCAGGTAAGAGGAATTCAAAGCCGCAGCCCGGCAATAAATGCGCAATATCTGCGTGTGCACGCTGCTTCCACAACAGCAGCGCTGCTTCCTTTGCTTTGGCAATATCAAAAGGCGATGGCGTCATTTGCCATTGAAATAAGGGTGCGTTGCTTGGCGCAAGAACGACACCAAGTAAGTAACGACTGTCAGCCAGGAATGGCACGGTTTTTGGTAGCTCCTTGGGAGCGAGGATCGCTTTATTCTGTAAGAAATGTTGTCCCGTGTCATGCAATAAATCATTGATCGTGCAGTGATCTTGCGGTAATTGATCAATCGAATATAAGGTCGGTAGTATGCAGACTTGTACACCCTTGCACAGTAAAGATTCGCGCCAACTGGTAGTGAGTGATTTCAGTATCGCTGCTGGGATATTACCCGATGCGATATCAAAGCGACTCCAAGCGAGTATCGGTGCAGCCACCAACAAAATATCGTAGGAACTATCGCCATCTTTAATCTGACCTGAAGTGGCAATTGACTCGATTGCCTCTATCAAGACTTCATAAGCGTCTGGTTGATTTGTGAAAACGTGTTCTGCCGCGGCATCTAAAATACTCTGATGCTTTACTTCCAGATTTTTGGCGATCAAGGCATCGAGCAATGATTGCCAGTCGTTATCTTCTAAACGACTCCCTGCTTGCGATACCGCTAAGGATAGGTTGGCGATACGCAATGCGTCGCCAGCTAGTTTTTGAATTTTCTTTTTAGGTGCGCGTCGCATAATATGTGTCATTCCTTATCGGCTATGTTGTGCTGGCGCAGGTTTTGATGGCGAGTGTCAATGAACAAACTCGCCAACAAGATAAAACTATTTCTTTGCGTATTGTGATTGGCCAAACAAAATGTCTTTTGCTTTTGCGTCGGTTAGTGGTTTTCGATGATCTGCCAGTACCTTGAGCGCTTTTTGTACTGCTGCACGTTGATTAATTTGATCGAACCAGCGTTTCGTATGTGGATAATCGTTCCAATCTATGCCTTGGTTGGCCGCGGAACGAGCCCATGGAAAGCTGGCGATATCAGCGATTGTATAAGATTCACCGGCAAGATAGGCGTGATGACTCAACTGTTTTTCTAATACATTGTAGAGGCGCTTTGCTTCATTGGTATAGCGATCATAGGCATAGTCAATTTTTTCTGGTGCATAAATCCGAAAATGATGTGCTTGTCCGAGCATAGGTCCAAATCCACCAACCTGAAACATCAGCCATTGNNAGCATTGATATTTTTCTCTATCGGTTTGGCCAAGAAATTGTCCAGCTTTACTCGCAAGATAAACCAAAATTGCACCTGATTCGAACAAGGCAATTGGTTTGCCATCAGGGCCATCGGCATCGACTATCGCCGGAATTTTATTATTGGGCGAAATTGCAAGAAATTCGGGCGTAAATTGGTCTCCTGCACCAATATCAATCGGAATCGCCCGATAGCTTAAGCCACATTCTTCTAACATGATGTGCACTTTGTGACCATTTGGCGTCGGCCAGGAATAGACGTCAATCATTTCAAGAATCTCCTTAGTGGTTTAGTCAATTTGAACAGCATGAAATATTAGAAAAACTGATCCTGATTATATCCTGAGCGTGCGTATTCCGAGTTCAACTTTGAGCTTGCGCCGACTTTGTCATATCACTCGTCAATATCTATGTGGATTAAGTCCAAGTTTATGTATTAAAACAACAAACCTAAAAGGAATTGAAAAGAGTTAAAAAATATCTAGACAAAACAATCTAGATTATTTAATCTAGACCAATCGATCTACTTTACGCCACGCACAAATGAAAAAAGACACTTCCACAAATTCGGAGAAATCGAGTTCGCCAAAACCAACGGCCGCAGAAATGGAGCTCATGCGTTTGCTTTGGGTGTTAGGTCCCGCGACCGCCAAGCAAGTGCATGAGGCAGCATTAAAAGAGCGTCCAGAAATCGCCTATGCATCCGTTTTGCGTATGCTTCAAGTGATGCATAGCAAGGGTCAATTGCAACGTGATGAGAGTCAAAAAGCGCATGTATATGCCGCTGTAGAGGAACAAGATACCTTACAAACCAATTTGATTAAGGATCTTATTCAAAAAGCCTTTTCTGGCTCAGCTAAAGCCTTGGTATTGGCAGCCTTACGAACGCAAGTAAGCAAAGAAGAGCGCGAAGAAATCCAAAAATTCTTGCATGGAGATGAAAAATGAATCTCGATTTCCAAACCATCACGAATGCCATCGGGTGGGCGCTGGTTCATTTCCTCTGGCAGGGTCTTGCGATTGCCTTAGTCACAGGCTTCTTGTTACAGATCTGCCGCAACGCTCAAGCGCAAACACGTTATTTGATCGCATGTCTTGGCCTTGTCCTTTGCTTTTTGGCGCCGATTTGGGAATTACTACAAAGCTTACAAACGACAAAAGAATTCATTGGTGCTCAGGTAGTCTCTAGTAGTTTCTTTGAGCCTAAAGCTGAATTAGGTTGGGTAGAACAAACGCAGATTTGGTTCCAGATGCATATCGATTTCATCGTCATTAGCTGGGCGATTGTGGTTTCCATACTCGGCTTGCGTTTATTGCTCGGCATTTTTTGGCTACGATCTTATAGCAATGGAAAACGTGGTGTCAGCAACAGCTATTGGCAGCAGAGAACCGATCAATTATCGGTGCATTTTCAGATCGCCAAGCCTGTCCTCGTGCGTATTGTCAATGATCTAGAAAGTCCGATCACCATAGGCTGGATTCGACCAATGATTTTGATTCCTGCGTCTCTTGTCACTGGCAGGACGCCAAGCTATTTAGAGGCATTGATCGCTCACGAATTAGCGCACATTTCGCGCTTCGATTATGTCGTCAACTTCATTCAAAATTTGATCGAAATGGTTTTGTTTTTCCACCCAGCTGTATGGTGGATTTCCAAAAAAATCCGTACTGAACGCGAGAACATTGCGGATGATTTAGCAGCAAGTATGCTCGGCGAACCGCGGCGTCTGGCACTTGCTTTACAAGAATTGGAATATATCCAATTCACAACCCCTCAACTCGCCCAAGCGGCACATGGAGGAAATCTTATGTTGAGAATTAAACGTTTAGTGCGTCCAGAAGCACAAAGTATCAATTGGAAAACCGCGGTGACAGTAGTTGGTGTTACTGCGGCTTGTATGGGACTGGTAGCAAATGCTGCGGTATATGTTGAGAAGCCGACTGAGGTGATCAAACCTGCGATGGAGCCCATTCTTTCTGAAATAACTAATGGGGAAGTGAGTGAAGCTCCGCACTCAATTAGTGACAATAATCTAGAAACAAAAGACAAGGTCAAGGGAATACTGATCCCGCCAAAAGTGCCTTTTGAAAAAACTGGATGTCGGCCCGAATATCCTCGATCGGAATTGAAGAAAGGAAGTGCAGGAATAACAACCTTAAGTGTCACAGTGGAAAGTGATGGGAAAATTAGCAAGGCAGAGGTTTTTGAATCGAGTGGATTTAGAGCTTTAGATAACTCAGTTAGAGATGCACTGTTGACTGGTACTTGTATCGCTAGACCTGAAACGCTTGACGGTAAAGCTCAGACATCCGAATTCAAGATCGGCTATGTATGGAAATCGGACGCAGGTAAAGCTTCAAATCCGGTGCCCCTCAAAGGGAAAGTTAACTTCGTAAGTCATGGCTGTACTCCTGATTATCCAAAAGAATCAATGGTAAAAAAGGAGACTGGAGTAACCAGGCTGAAAGTTTTTATGGCTGCTGATGGTAGTGTCAAAAATGTTGACGTGTTGAAGTCAAGTGGTTCTACAAATCTCGACAACGCGGTGAAGGGGAAATTGTTAGCTGGGGAATGTAAGGGTGAAATTGTGAAATTCAAAGGTGTTCCTCAGGCTACAGCGTCAACTGTTGAGTATGTTTGGAAATTAGATTAATCCAGTTTAAACCGATCAGAAACCTTGAATTCAAGGTTTCTGGTATCGACCAAAACATCTGTGATTGGAATTGTTCGTGAAGACCGTCCTAAAGAGTATCTGCAGCGTATTATTTTTTTTGCTGGTTAGTTCTGCGCTTGCATCATCGCTACCAAGCTATCCATTTATTCATGTTACAGGTGAAGCTACGTTGAGCCTGCGGCCAAATATTGGTGAAATTGATTTTGAGTTGACCGAGTTGTCTGCTGATCCTGAATTAACTTTGAGCATGATAGAAAAAAGTTCTGCCGATGTGATGACATTGCTGGCATCGTATGCACTGGATTTTGAAGATGTTGAAGCAGCGGAAATTAAGAAATATGTGAGCGCCGTCGAATATCTAGAGCCGCCAGAGACAGCGAAAAAATATCGTTTGATGCGTAACTTCCATATTGTTGTTAGGGATATCCAAAAATGGAACAGCATCGTCACTAGCTTGTTGGCAAAGCCTTATTTGGGAAATTTTTCTATCCATTTTGGATGTAGCGATATGGAGAAAATTCAAACTGATTTAGTCATGATGGCGACTGCTAACGCTAAAGAAAATGCGAAACGTTTGGCACAAGGTTTGTCTGTAAGTTTGGGCAATGTCAGCGCGGTCTCGCAATCACCTCTGAAAAGTATCTCTACTTTGTTGGGCTTAGATGGCATGGTTAAACGTGAGGAAGCATTGATTCAGAACAAGCCGATTACCAGAGATTTTGCGGTGCCAGCTTGGTTGAAGTACAAACAGAATGTAGACGTAGTATTTCGAATTAAGCACTGAATGCATCTTACAAATCATTCTCTCTCGGCCTAAATGTAGGGATTTAGGCCAGATGATATCGCGTCAGCTGGTTTTTTTTATGGATGCACAATTTTTAAAGTAAATTCAAAACCCCGTCCAAACCAACAAAATTCAAAGCCACGCTAGCTTGAGCTCGCACCACTGGCTTAGCGCGGAAAGCGACAGATAATCCAGCAATCCCCATCATTTTTAAATCATTCGCACCGTCGCCCATGACGATAGTTTGTTCTGGGGTGATACCAAGTTCAGTGCACACTTTTTCAACCGTACGTTTTTTTTCATCGGCATCAACGATGGTACCGATGACTTTCCCAGTGAGTTTGTCGTCGATGATTTCGAGTACATTCGCATGGGTATAGTCAAGATTCAAGCGCGACTTCATTCTGTCAGTAAAGAAGGTAAATCCGCCCGATACTAATAAGGTTTTCAAGCCCGCCGATTGCACTTGTTTGAGCATGTTCTCTGCGCCCAGCGATAAATGCAGGCGTTGATCGTAAACTTTCTGTAGCGCTGATGCTTCTAAGCCTTTTAGCAAACCGACACGACGAATTAAGCTTTCTTGAAATTCAATTTCACCACGCATAGCAGCTTCAGTTATTTCAGCGACTTGCGGTTTTAAGCCTTGCATGTCGGCGATTTCGTCTATGCATTCTATGGTGATTAAAGTCGAATCCATGTCCATCGCAACCAGCTTAAAGTCACTGAGTTGACGAGTTTGCCCGTGATACACATCGAGCTGCTCTTGCAAGCAAAGCTCCTGAATTGCTTGTAGGATTTTGGCGTCGCATTGAACGTTTTCCAAGCGCACGGCTTTGGCGTTTATCGGGACGATTTTCTGCGCGCCCGACATCTGCGCGATGCTTTGAACTGTTGCCGCTTGTTGGGGTAAAACGGTGTGTAAGCCTTGGATGATCAGATTCATTTTTGTATAAAGATGGTGTGACGGTAGATTAGTGCAGCGCTTTCATCGTGCTCTTGATCTGGGCAACACGTGCTGCCAGATCGGGCATGTTGGCGCTGATACGTAACTTATCTTGACCGTTTAGTTTGATGTGTTTGTTTTTCTGAACCAATTCGATGATGCGCATCGCATCAATCGGTGGTTGCGGTTCAAATTGCAGGGTCGCGGCTTCGCTATGCGCATCAATTTTGATGATGCCCAGCGGCTTAGCTGCAACACGCAATCGGTGTGTTTCTAAAAGTGATTTGACCGGCTCTGGTAATTTACCAAAACGATCGATCATCTCTTCTTGCAAATCATCAATGGCATCAAGCTTGTTGCAATTTGCCAGGCGTTTATAGATCGATAAACGCTCATGTACATCGCCACAAAAATCGCTGGGTAAGAGAGCGGGGATGTGTAGATTAATTTCAGTGGTAGTGGAAAGCGGTGCTGCGAGATCTGGTTCTTTGCCATTCTTTAGGCTACGTACGGCTTCGCTCAACATGTCTGAATACATTTGGAAGCCGATCTCGTGCATTTCACCAGATTGATTGTCTCCCAAGACTTCACCTGCGCCACGGATTTCTAAATCATGCATGGCGAGGTAGAAGCCGCTACCGAGTTCCTCCATTTGTTGAATCGCTTCTAAACGGCGATTCGCTTGCTTGGTCAAGCCTTGCACGTCATGTACCAACAAATAAGCATAGGCTTGATGATGCGAACGGCCGACGCGACCACGCAATTGATGCAATTGCGCCAAACCGAACTTATCGGCTCTATGCATGATGATGGTATTGGCGCTTGGGACGTCAATACCAGTTTCGATAATCGTCGTGCACAGCAATATGTTGTAGCGTTGCGCGACGAAATCACGCATAACTTTTTCTAAGTCGCGTTCATTCATCTGGCCATGACCGACCGCGATGCGTGCTTCTGGCAGCAATGCTTCCAGCATGGCTTTACGGTTTTCTATCGTTTCAACTTCATTGTGCAAGAAGTAGACTTGACCGCCGCGTTTGAGTTCACGTAAGCAGGCTTCTCGGATTACGGAATCGCCCTCACTGCGCACGAATGTTTTGATTGCCAGACGTTTTTGCGGTGCGGTGGCGATGATCGAGAAGTCGCGCAATCCTTCTAGTGCCATTCCCAATGTACGTGGAATCGGTGTCGCGGTTAAGGTCAGTACGTCGACTTCCGCACGTAAGGCTTTTAGCGTTTCTTTTTGGCGCACACCGAAACGATGTTCTTCGTCAATAATCACTAAACCGAGGCGCGAGAATTTCACATCATCGGATAAAAGTTTGTGCGTACCAATCACGATATCGACTGTGCCATCGCCCATGCCTTTGATGGCTTGTGCAATTTCTTTACCGCTTCTGAAACGGGATAATTCGGCGATTTTTACAGGCCAATTGGCGAAACGATCGGTGAAGGTTTGCGCGTGTTGTTCTGCCAGCAGCGTGGTGGGGGCGAGAATCGCGACTTGTTTTCCGCCCATCACCGCAACGAAAGCAGCACGTAAAGCGACTTCGGTTTTACCAAAACCGACGTCACCGCAAATCAATCTGTCCATCGGTTTGCCCGAAGTCATGTCGCCGATTACTGCGGTAATCGCAGCGGCTTGATCAGGCGTTTCATCAAAGCCAAAACTATCAGCAAAGGCTGCGTAATCGTGGGCTGAATATTCAAAAGCGTGGCCTTCACGTAAAGCACGCCGAGCATAGAGATTGAGTAATTCAGCGGCGGTATCGCGGATCTGCTGCGCGGCTTTGCGTTTGGCTTTTTCCCATTGACCCGATCCTAATGCATGTAACGGCGCGTCGTCCGGTGATGCGCCGGAATAGCGCGAAATCACGTGCAACTGCGATACGGGTACATATAACTTGGTGTCTTTTGCGTATTCTAAATGCAAAAATTCGGTTTCACCTTCGCCCAGATCCATACTGATGAGGCCCATGTAGCGACCAATACCATGATTGCTATGAACG
>DLGN01000127.1:662-6642 GCA_002482715.1 Oxalobacteraceae bacterium UBA7693 | reverse complement strand
AGAACCTGCGTATAACTCGGTTTCCGTGATGAAGGCGATGTCCTGTACCTGAAAGCCGGAATGTAAAGGTGCGACGCCTAAGACCAGTTTGGGGCTGCTAGTGATGAAGTCGGTGTAATCTTCACTGATGCTGATTTCCAGATCGAAGTCACGGAAATATTGTTGCAAGGTTTCACGCCGACCTGCAGTCTCTGCACAGATGAAGACGCGCTTATCGGTTTGCAATAAATACGAGCGCAAATTTGTTAGTGGATCATCGGCACGACGATTGACAGCGATATCCGGTAAAAAGCTAGAGACTTCAGAGGCCGCGCCACCATTTTGTATGATCCAGCGAGACTCCGATTTCAGCGTCGCAAAGAAATCCTCGTCGCGCAAGAAGATGGTTTCTGGCGGCAGGACAGGGCGTTCTCTGTCAGATTTTAAAAACTGATAACGCGAGCGAGTGTCAACCCAAAAGCGTTGAATCGCTTCTTCAATATCACCTATCAAAACGTAATGCGTGTTTTGAGGCAGGTAATCGAAAAGTGTCGCCGTCGATTCAAAAAATAGGGGCAGATAATATTCAATACCAGCCGATGCAATCCCATTCCCTATGTCTTTATACACAGTAGAACGTGAAGGATCGCCTTCAAACTGTTCGCGCCAACGATTACGAAATGCACTGCGGCCCGTTTCATCCATAGGGAATTCACGACCTGGCAGCAGGCGAACTTCTTTCACCGGATACAGCGAGCGCTGAGTGTCGGCATCGAAAGTGCGTATGGTTTCTATGCTATCGCCAAACAGGTCAAGTCGATAAGGCAGCACCGAGCCCATAGGGAACAAATCAATCAAGCCACCCCGTACAGAATACTCGCCCGGCGACATGACTTGGGAGACATGGGTATAACCAGCTAACGTCAATTGCGTTTTGAGCTTAGCTTCGTTGAGCGTTTCACCGACTTTAAAGAAAAAGGTGTACGCCGCTAAAAATGACGGCGGTGCCATGCGTACCAAGGCCGTGGTAGCTGGAACAATTAAAACATCGCAGTTGCCGCTATTGATTTCATACAAAGTTGCCAAGCGCTCGGATACCAGATCCTGATGCGGTGAAAACGCATCATATGGCAGTGTTTCCCAATCTGGCAATAAATGGCAGCGCAGGTCTGGTGCGAACCACGGTAATTCACTGAGTAAGCGTTGCGCGTCTGCTGGGCTGGCAACGAAGATGGTCAAAAATCTTTGTTCGGCTTTTAAGGCAATAGCGGCTTGCGCTATGGCATAAGCATCGGCTGAGCCGTGGGTAGACGGCAACACGAATCGGTGACCAGCTTTGGGTAGTGCTTTGATGAAATCGAAAGACATTAGATGTAAAGCAAGGAGTTCTGCAAATTCGTGCGCTACTAGCGGGAAAAAGCCCAGAAGCAGGAATTGGCGGTTAAAATGAGGGTCAATTATAAACGATGCACAAGCACAGCTACTTGTATCCTTGAAATGACCCAACAATCTTCCGACTTATCCGATTTGCCCCGTAATTTGCTAGGGGAAAGTTCAAACGGCGTAAAACCAAAATATATCGCCTTAATTCCGGCGGCCGGCATTGGTGCTCGTATGGCTAGCAATATACCTAAACAATACTTGGATTTGGCGGGGAAGAGCGTTTTGCAAAGAACGGTTGATTGTTTCTTAGCTTGCTCACAAATTGATCAGATCTTTGTGGTAGTCAGTGCTGAGGATGCGTTTATTGATGAAGCTTTAGCTACGCATGAAAAACTAACGGTGTTAAATTGCGGTGGCACCACGCGTCGAGATACCGTACAAAATGGTTTAGAAGTGATACGAAAATTTAGTCATTATCAAGATTACGATCAGGTTCTGGTGCATGACGCAGCGCGTCCAGGATTAACGCCAGCTTTGGTCGCTAAGTTGATCGAAGCAGTCGGCGATAATGTAAATGGTGGCTTGTTAGCCTTGCCGGTTGTCGATACCGTTAAACGCAGTGTGGCAGGGCGTGTAGAAACAGTAGATCGACAAGATTTATGGTTGGCGCAGACTCCACAGATGTTTCGTCTGGATTTGCTGTCGCGCGCGCTGGAAATGGCAATCGCAGTGACCGATGAGGCCAGTGCTATTGAAACGATAGGATATAGTCCTAAATTAGTAGAAGGCGCAATGCGTAATCGCAAATTGACTGTGCCTGAAGATTTAGAGTTTTTAAATTTATTTTTTAAAGATTTATGAGTGCAAACATCCATAGTCGAATCTCCCTGCCTATGCCACTCCGAATTGGTCAAGGTTACGATTGCCATGCCTTGGTTGAAGGGCGTAAATTAATCATTGGCGGTGTGGATATCCCGCACAAAACGGGTTTGTTGGGGCATTCTGATGCTGATGTCTTGCTGCATGCGATCACGGATGCATTATTGGGGGCAGCAGCTTTAGGTGATATTGGAAAATTGTTTCCAGATACCGATGCCAAGTTTGCTGGTGCTGATTCTCGCGTATTGCTCAGAGAGGCAATTGCCCGTGTGCATGCGAGTGGTTATGTGCTGGGGAATCTAGATGCAACGATTATCGCTCAGCAGCCGAAAATGGCACCGCATATTCCTAAAATGATCGAACATATAGCAGCAGATTTGCAAGTAGCACTATCCCAAGTGAATATTAAAGCGAAGACTAATGAGAAGCTTGGTTATTTGGGGCGTGAAGAAGGAATTGCCGCCGAGGCGGTGGCTTTGCTTTATAAAGCATGATTAAGCGAAGTCCGACGATTTGTGACCCGTCGAGCTAATCTAATTTGTCATTTGAAGTACTAAGGAGAGAACGATGAAACGCGATATGTTAAAAGGTTTATTAAAGCAGTTGCAGGATGGCTTGCATACAACCGAGCAGGTCGATGCCGAAATGAAAGCATTGCTGCAGAATTTGCATCAAGACATTGAAACAGTCTTAGCCAAAGATGAAAATCCAGATGATCCTTTGTATGCGGCCTTAGGTGATCGTTCCCGCGCTATCTATGCAGAATTTGCCAGTAAACATCCGAAGCTTGAACCAGCTTTGCGTGAACTTGGCAGTATGTTGGAAAAAATGGGCGTGTAATTGATCTAGCCTTTGAAGAAACAAAAAAAGACGCCCGAGAGCGTCTTTTTTTATGGATCAAACGAGTGATTGCAGATTACTTGATCACTGCTTTTTTGATCAATGACTGTTGATATGCCTGAACTTTTTCTTGTACCAAGCTTTCACCGATCTGTTGCTTCACTTCTTCCAAAGTTGGCAATTTCAAAGGACGCACGTCGTCTAATTTAATCACGTGGAAACCAACTTCAGTTTTTACCGGTGTTTCTGTGAATTGACCTTTTTTCAATGTCGCCAATGCTGTTGCAAATGCTGGTGGTACATTAGCTTGGGAAACCCAATCCAAATCACCACCTTTTGCAGCAGAACCAGTGTCTTTTGATTGCTTTGCTAATTCTTCAAACTTAGCGCCACCTTTTAACTTGGAGATGATGGCTTTAGCGTCATCTTCTTTTTCAACCAAGATATGGAAAGGATGGTATTCATTGTCACCGTTTTGCGCTTTCCATTTATCGTAAGCAGCCTTGATATCCGCTTCAGATACTGGATTTTTCTCTACGTGAGCACGCATCAATGATTGAATCAAAATCTGTTGGCGAGCCATTTCGATTTGAATTTTGACATCTTCATTTTTTGAATAGCCAGCTTTTTCTGCTTCTTGCAACAATACTTCTGTACCAACCAAACGGTCTTTAATCATTGCGCGCAGTTGTGGCGTGTCTTTTTGACCTTGTGCCAAAGCTTGCTTTACAAATGGTTCTGCTTTCGAGGCAGGGATTGCTTTTCCATTGACCGTTGCCAAATTCTGCGCCATCGCAGGGAATGCGGTTACTAGAAGTACAACCAGCAAATGAGCGGGTTTAAAAGTCATTATCTGTTCCTAAAATACAAAGTAAGTAAAACAAAAAACGGTTAATAAAATTGGTTATTTTGGTGTTTCTGAAGGACTTAAAGCTTGGATAACAAGAGCATGTATTTCCGTATGCATTAAATCGCCAACGGCATCATACACTAGTCGGTGGCGAGAAATGCGATTTAAACCTTCAAATTTTTCACTAATAATGGTCACAGAGTAATGCCCAGCGCCACTGGCCGCACCTGCGTGCCCTTTGTGCGCTGCGGAATCATCTTTCAACTCACAGAGGCTAGGTTGCAATGCATTTTCTAGACTTTGTTGAATACGTTCAAGGCGCGAGTTCATTTTGGTTCCTGTATATGTTTAGCAAGAAAGAAGCTTTGAAAAATCAAAAAGACTGGTAAGGCACCGATTGAATACAATTTAAAGCTAACCCAGGTACTTTGAGAATAGTTGAATGCGACATAAATGTTTAATAAACCCATTGCCAAGAAATAAACCGCCCAAATCAGGTTCAGTTTCCGCCAGATTTCATCGGCCATCACAATTTGTCCGCCCATGGCCATTTTCAATAAATTCTTGTTAAACATCAAATCGCTGATCAGGAATGCAGCTCCATAGCACCAATAAATGATAGTTGGTTTCCATTTAATGAATGCATCATTTTGAAAATAGATGGTCGCGCCGCCAAACACTGTGATGATAAAGAATGAAATCCATAGCATGGCATCGACTTTTTTCTTGGAAATCAATAGATAGCCGATTTGTATCACGGAGGCCACGATAGCTAGCGCGGTAGCCAGCAAGATTGGTGCTTGTTCCAAACCCACACCATTTCCTGCAGTAAAGTGCGACAAAATTTGATTTGCGAGTTGTTGGGAGGACTCTGCATTCTTTTCGCCCCATTTATAGGTAATGAAAAAGAGAATTACCGGAAAGACGTCAAACAGGAATTTCATCATGGCGTTAATTTTTTGCTTTAAATTTGAGTGATGCGGAGTTAATACAATAACGTAAGCGTGTCGGTGGTGGGCCGTCTGGAAATACGTGGCCTAAATGCGCGTCGCAGATATTACACACAATTTCAACGCGCGTCATGCCATGTGTATGATCCGCAATTTCTCTGACATGTTCAGGATTAAGTGCTTTGAAGTAGCTAGGCCAGCCACAGCCTGAATCAAATTTTGCATCAGATTCAAATAGTGGCGTATCGCAACAGACGCAAGTATAGAGACCGACTTCGTGATGATCCCAAAATTTTCCAGTGAAAGCACGCTCAGTTGCTGCGTGACGAGTTACTTGATATTCCATTTCCGATAGTTGTTGGCGCCATTCGGCTTCCGTTTTTTTTATTTTGTTCATGATCGTAAGAAGTGAAAGTAAATGAATGAGAATTGTCCGATGATAACAAATAGCAGCAATTCGTCGCTAAGACGAACAACTAACGGACAGTTGCGTTGCCCAGTCCGGTGGGAGTTGCGCATACGTTTCAAACTCAGACTGTTCGGCAAACGGATTTGCCAATATTTTTAAGAGTAGATCGATTTCACTAAAATCTTTTTTTTCTGCTTTTTCGATTGCTTGCTGCGCAAGATAGTTGCGCAGTACATATTTCGGATTGAATTGATTCATTCTGACTGCACGTTCGGCGTCAATAGAATGTTCTTGCTGTAGACGATGACGATATGTGAGCAACCATTGATCTAGCTTTTCTCTATCAACAAATAAATCACGCAAAGCGTTTTCTTGTGCACTTGGTTCAAGCGTGATTTGACTTAAATTTCGGAAAGCCAGTGTAAAGTCAGTGTGGGTCGCGGCCATTAAGTCCAAATATTCAGCAAATAATTCTTGATCTCCCGGCAAATTGTCAACGAGTCCAAATTTTTGGCTAAGTCTTTGTGCATATTGGCGTTCATAGTGCTCGGTGTAGCAAGATAGTGCCTCTTGCGTCTCTTCTATGCTGCCAATCAACGGCAACAGAGCCTGCGCTAATGCGTGACAATTCCATTGACCGATGCGCGGTTGCATTTGATAGGAATAGCGTCCTTGCGTATCACTGTGGTT
>DLGN01000127.1:0-617 GCA_002482715.1 Oxalobacteraceae bacterium UBA7693 | reverse complement strand
GCAACCCATCCATAAAACCAAACGGGCCGTAATCGAGAGTTAAGCCCATTATCGACATGTTGTCAGTATTTAAAACGCCATGCATAAAGCCAACGGTCTGCCATTGCGCGACCAGTTCGGCCGTTTTCATCACGACTTCCTTCAGCAATGCTTGGTAGGGATTTTCTAAGTCTAGTAAATGCGGGTAATACTGCTGAATCACGAAATCAGCGAGTTGCTGTAATTGTTCTGGTTTGTCGTTGTAATACCAATGCTCAAATGATCCAAAGCGAATAAAGCTTGGCGCGGTGCGAGTAACAATGGCAGTTTTCTCTGGCATCTCGCGCATCGTGTATTGATCTGATCCCACAATACACAAAGCACGAGAAGTAGGGATGCCCAATCCGGTTATCGCTTCAGAACAAAGAAACTCTCTGACCGAAGAGCGTAAAACAGCACGCCCATCACCCATGCGCGAATAAGGCGTCATACCCGCGCCTTTTAGCTGAATTTCATGCAAGTTTGTGTTTGGATTGGATACCTGACTGGCTTCGTCAACAGCGTTAAACTCACCCAATAAGATCGCGCGACCATCACCTAATTGTCCTGCCCAAATACCAAATTGATGCCCTGAGTAC
>DLGN01000057.1 GCA_002482715.1 Oxalobacteraceae bacterium UBA7693 | reverse complement strand
GTAGAAAAAGAAGATGGCCTATGGATGTACACGTTGAACATGGATATGATGGTCAAAATGGGCAGAAAACTACCACCAGATTTGGCCGCTGATGCGATGAAAGTACGAGATACAATTTGGAAGATGATGGAAAAAGGCTCACAAGGAGACTTCTAATTTGAGTGTAGGCAGGGCAAAGCAATTGACGCTGCCCTGTCTATTTCAAAAGTAATACGCTTACTGATGTTTTTCAGTATCCATCACATGAACAACTGATTCAATACCCATGCGATCTGAAATTTCACGACAAACTGACTGACAAAATAATAGTGTACGCTGATCATCAATCCTGTAAAAAACTTGCGTCCCCTCTTTCCTCTTAGCGAGAATCTTACCGCGATATAGCAAGCCAATTTGTTTCGATACATTCGCTTGTGTGGATGCAATACTCGTCACGATTTGTCCAACTGATTTCTCACCGTTGCAAAGTGAATTCAAAATCTTCAAGCGAGTTGGCTCGCACAAAAGTGAAAAGTGGCTTGCAACCTCTTCAAACAATTCTTCTTTAATTCGAAGTGACTTTTCATCCATATTCGCACATTACTTAATGATTAATTAGGTATATAGTTGATTATAGACTTTAATTAAAGTAAGGCAATGATCCATTTAGAATTAAAAATCCGCCCTCTTGTATTGCCTCTTTAATTCAAAGAAATCAATTCAAGAAAGATCTGAAAAGGCGGCGAATTTAGAACAATCAATCGACATCAGATAACTCAAAAGCGCTTAAAGAAACCAATTCATTCAGCAGAAATCATGTTTCAAAAAAAATTTATCCCTATCTCGAACAGTACATTTCGCCAAACGGAATGGACTCAATCGACTTCACCGCAACCAGCGACCGGGCTACTCATAGATCAATTTTCAAGGCAGCTAAGTGATTTACGAATTTCTGTCACTGACCGATGTAATTTTCGCTGCACATATTGCATGCCTAAGGAGGTCTTCACAAAAGACTATCCTTATCTAGCACAAACTGAGCTACTAACTTTTGAAGAGATCGTCCGCATTGCAAAAATCTTTATTCGCCATGGCGTAACGAAAATTCGACTTACAGGCGGTGAACCGCTGTTACGCAAAAATATTGAGGATTTAGTCTCCATGCTGAGTCAATTACGCACAGTAGGTGGCCACAAAATTGACTTAGCAATGACAACAAACGGCGCACTCTTGGCACGTAAAGCTAGAACCCTAAAAGAAGCGGGACTCGATCGTATCACCGTGTCGCTAGATGCACTTGATGACACTATTTTTAAGCAAATGAATGATGTCGACTTCCCTGTCAGTACGGTTTTGGAAGGCATCCAAAGTGCGCAAGAAGCAGGATTTTCTCCGCTCAAAATCAATATGGTGGTCAAGCGTGGAAGCAATCATCAGGAAATTATTCCTATAACGCGCTACTTCAAAGATCAGCCGCATATATTGCGCTTCATCGAATTCATGGATGTCGGAAACTCGAATGAGTGGGCGCAAAATCAAGTGCTTCCCAGCGCAGAAATTATGCAAATTTTAGCCGATGCTGGGATGCCGCTAATGGCGTTGAAGGCACAAAATCCAAATGACACCGCAACGCGCTGGAGACACTTAAACGCTCAGGGTGAAATTGGTTTTATCTCTAGCGTTAGCCAGGCCTTTTGTCACAGTTGTAGCCGTATTCGATTATCGACACAAGGCAAAGCCTACACCTGCCTATTCGCTAGTGGGGGTCACGATTTGCGCAGTTTAATACGAGATCCTCAATATGAAAATGACGACCAAAAGCTAAGCCAAACCATACGGCAAATTTGGGAGAGCAGGATAGATCGATATTCGGCAATTCGTCACGAGAATCAAACACTGATACAACACCCAGATCGCAAAAAAATTGAAATGTCTTACATAGGCGGATAGAAATGAGCCGACGAGTTGTTTTAGATCTGTATGAATTTCAAGTGGATAAAATTAAATATACTCAGCGAGTACCTGCATAAAATAACCAAAGTAGAGGATGGCATCTTTCATGTTTACAAGAATTATTTTATTTACCCTACTACTGCTTTCACAGCACACTATCGCAGAAACTCAAGGGCCCTTTTTACAGTTTGGGCGCAATGAAAAATTGCTTGAACAAGACGTAGCTGAGGCAATTTTTTTGGCTGTAATGAAAAACATCCAATTGGCAGCACAAATACAAGCATTACCACCAGCACGCGCTACTAAGTACAATAAAAATTTGCATTTATCAGGAGAAATCGCACGTACCGCTAGCTATGGAGAAAGTCATCCGGATCTGATACAAGTTAAACCTTCTTACTACCACCTTACCAGTATTGTCTATTTTAAGAAAAGTAGTACCTTCAAAATACTATCCATACGAGATCTAGAAAATCTGCGCATTGGCCACATACATGGCGTTCAATACAGTTTCGATATCGTTCAAGGATTAGCAAACGTGCAAACAGTATCCGATTCAAAAAATCTTTTTACCATGCTGATTGCAGATCGTTTTGATGCAGTAATTACGACTGATATTGACGGTGAATCAATGATAGAACGATTAAACTTAGTGAACAATGTCAATTCTACTGTACTAGGAAGGAAAGATTTATTCGTCTATTTAAATTCAGGCTCGGCACATTTAACAAACAAAATGAGTGCAGAAATTAAACGTATGAAAAAAAATGGTGCCATTGAAAAAATCATAGAAATAAAACGCCAAGAGCTATTGCATTAAACGATGTGCGATTGTCTAACGAATCAATTCCATCATCATTTTTTGTACACCTTGCTCAACTAAACATTGCGCGGTATCGATCCTTAAGTCTGGATAAAGTGGCGACCCATACGGCGCCTTGAGTCCGTTTAATTGTAAGCTGGCTTCTCGACTAGCTTTCGCATACGAAGCTTTTACATCACCTTGCTGACAAAGCTTTAACGGTGTTGCAATATACATTTCTCGCATTCTATTGCTACCGATAATTTCACTTACATTGTTACGAGAGCTTCGTATGGAAGAAATTAAGGCGACGATCGCAAAGATGCCATGGCTATTCAATGATTGCGTTTTTAGCACAAATCGACTTCACTTTTCATCCCTAATTCTCATCAAGAAATCTTCCAATGAAGCCGATGATAGTTCGCCAATCCGACTATCAATTAACTTACCGTGGCGATCATAAAACAAGGTAGTCGGCGTGCCGATTGCGCCTACAAATCGG
>DLGN01000318.1 GCA_002482715.1 Oxalobacteraceae bacterium UBA7693 | reverse complement strand
TATCGAGGCGGTGAAGATGGATCACAAACGATGTCACCACAATGGTGGGGCATTTTAGGCTTGATTGGGTGGGCTTATTTAATCTCTTGCGTCATCTATCAGCTGTGCCAGGGAAAACAAGAATTGCTGATCTTGGCGACGGCATTGTGTACGTTTTTATACATCGTTCTACATACCAATAGTTTTAGCGCAATGGCAGAATCTAGTAGTTTATTGAAGTTAATGGCGAGTCTGGATGCACATGCCGCACATAGTAGTATCGTGCTCGCAGGACTGGTTTCTAGTTTGATCTTTTTCGAAGAAAACGCAAGGCTCTCACAGGCAAGACGATTTTCTCGCGCTTTTAGCCTGATGATTTCACTCATCGTTGCAGCGAGCCTGCTACGACCAGAATATAAAATTTCAAAAATTTATGCCACACCATCTTGGTGTTTCTACTCTGCAGCGATCTGTATAGGCGTATTCGGTTTTTTATATTGGTTAATGGATCTTCAACGGATTCAAAAGTGGATGTTACTCATTAAACCTGCTGCCATCAATCCACTCATCTGTTACCTGCTCCCTTTCATTATTGAATCAATCTTGAGCATGCTAGGAATACGCTCCCCCCTACGATCCTTCGAAGGCAACCTTGGTATGCTAGCCGCATTATTCTATGCAGGCCTGATCATATTGCTAGTGCACGGCTTGAATAAAATAAACTTCAAATTAAAATTCTGAACAAACCGAAGTGCAAAAATAATCGATTATTGCAATATTTAATTAATACATTATTTATTCTCTGATGCGTCTTTAACTTGTACGGCTTCAGATGAAGCAGAATTTTTTATCAAGTCCTCGGCCTTTTTGGTTTTCCATTTCGAATAGAAATACGCACCACCTGCCACCGCACCAGTCACCGTTGCCGCTGCACCAATGACTGGTGCGGCAGCGACGACAATTGGCGGACCAATAATTGCGGCACCTGCGGCAACGCCAGCAGCAATCCCTAATCCCATAGAAACGGTTTCAGTTTTCTCTTTAATCTCGGTATGATTTTCTTCTAACTTATCATCCAGTTTTTTCACTCCATCGATGACGTGTGCGCTAACCACTTTAGCTCCATGAGCGGCGCTATCGGCGATTTGCATGCCCTTCTCTTTCACCTGCTCTACCAGCGCTTGGGTCGTTTCATGTTCGATCACATTGGTCAACGATTGCTGCACAGACTTACCAGCGGCCAATGCCATTGAAGTAGTTGCAGCAGCGGTTCTGTTTAGTGCGTCCTTATTGACATTCTGCGTCACCACATTGCTAAGGTCTTGCGCTCTATGCTGCACATGGAGCAAACCACGACCAGCACTATTCGCCGATTGCACTGCCAATTGACTTAGCTTTTCAATACGATCTTTCATACGAGATTCCTAACAAAAGAAAATACATAAATTCTAATCGCCGAATTGTAACCACAGAAATCATATCAGCAACGGGAAAATTAAATGGCTAGTACCGTATAACAGAATCAATCAGCCTATGTATTAACCTCATGTAATCGCGCAAATGCTTGCAAATTCAAGTAATGAAATCGCTCAATTTCATCACATGAATACAAAAAACCGTGCTGTTATAATGTGCAGAATTTCCACTCAATCGCTTATCAACGCATAAGTTTTTGATTTTACTAGGTTTTTTGTTAGCAATCATGAGCAATATCATCGCATTTTTTCGCAATTTCCTGCGCCGACCCAAGCAAAAAGAAGCCTCAGCCAACGCAGCTTCATTTATTTCCTCGGCGCACGAAGAGATGCTGCATCAACATCTACAGCATGCGTCGAACTGGCAATATGGCAAAGAAAAAGGCTGGTCTGCGGATTTAGAAGCGGGCGTGATTGTGTTTCAATTCACTGGTGAGCGCACTGGCACCAGTCATTTCCAGACCATAGGCATCTATGACGAAACCGATGGACGCTTTGTATGGGCTTGGTCACAGCGCTCGCTTCCATCTCGACTTCGTGCTCACGCGACGAGGGCAAAGCACTGGGGACAAGCGCAACGGCATGCCTCTTTTATCGCAAGCAGTGTCCAATGCAGTATGGATCAAGCTTGGGAATTTGCGGCGGTAACAAGAAAATTAGCAGGTGCGCATAGTGTGTATCGCGGCCGGATTGGAAATCGCTATATTTTCATGACAACCGAAGAGATTCATATCAACGATCTTACGGCGCCATCATTGCCATCAGAAGTAAGAACCAAAAAACCAGATTGGACCAAAACTCGTCAACGCAATTCTAAGTAATACGCAAAAACCAAGTCGAGCTTTTCCAAGCTTATTCAATTTAAAAACTTGTTTAAGAACTTCAATTCTTTAGACGATCAATAAGTCAACTATGCTCATCATCACAATCAAACAAGGTAAAGAAAAAAGTCTGCTCGAAGGCGATCCTTGGATTTATCTCTCTGCCATCGAACGCGTCGATGGTAAGTTTCATGAAAAAATGAAATTCGGCGCAACCTGCTTAGTGCGTTCATCCAAAGGTGAATTCTTAGCACGCGCTGGCTGGAGTCCAAAATCACAGATCCGCGCGCGGGTCTGGACTTTTGACGAATCAGAAGCAGTCGATCACGCGATGTTCAAACGCCGAATTCAAACAGCGCTGGCAAAACGCTTACCGCTCAAAGCCAAGCCCGGCAAACCTCAGCGCCTGATCAATGCAGAAGAAGATCAACTT
>DLGN01000320.1 GCA_002482715.1 Oxalobacteraceae bacterium UBA7693 | reverse complement strand
GATCTTAGGCTCTAAATTATTTATGCACTTTTTGTGCGAATACAGTACGTGACAGAATGTTCAATGCCAATACACTAAAGGTCACCAACAATGCACCTGTCCAAGCTAAACCGCGCCAATTTTCGTAAGGGCTCATCGCAAAATTGTAAATAACGACTGGCAAATTGGCCATCGGCTTATTCATGTCGGTATTGATAAATTGGTTGTTCAATGCGGTGAAAAGTAAAGGTGCTGTTTCGCCAGAAATCCGCGCCACCGCCAACAATACCCCAGTCAAAATACCAGCTTTCACCGCCTTAACGCGAATGAACAAAGCGACTTTCCAACGCGGAGCACCAAGTGCAAATGCCGCCTCACGCAGACTTGTCGGAACTAGTCCCAACATATTGTCCGTGGTTCTGACCACAACCGGAATCGCAATGAGCGAAATAGCAAATGAACCAGCCCAACCAGAGAAATGATTAATTTGTGCAACGTAGATCGCATACACGAACAAACCAATTACGACAGAAGGTGCGGATAACATAATGTCGGTCACGAAACGGGTCACATCACTGAACCAATTTTTTTCACCGTATTCAGCGAGATAGATCCCCGCCAAAATCCCAATGGGCGTACTGATTAAAGTTGCGACGCCGACCATCATCAAACTACCGAGTAGCGCATTGGCCAAACCACCACCTTCTTCACCAGGCGGCGGCGTGGCTTGCGTGAACACGGCGAGGTCCAATGAACCGACACCTTTATAGACTAAGGTTGCCAGAATCCACATCAAGAAAAAAACACCAAAGGCCATCGCGGCTGTCGAGAAGAAAATTCCTATCTTGTGTTTCAGCAAGCGCGACTTGTAGACGGGATTGAGCGCTGCACTATTTGTGGCTAAAGTCATTTCACACCTTCTCTTCTTGTCATGCTTAGCAATAGTAACTTTGCTGATGCCAGCACTACAAAAGTAATCACAAACAAAATCAAGCCTAATAAAAATAATGAGGCGACATGCAATTCAGATTCTGCTTCCGCAAATTCATTTGCCAGACTGGAAGCGATACTATTACCTCCACCGAACAGTGACCAATGTAATTTGTGCGCATTCCCGATCACAAACGTAATCGCCATCGTCTCACCAAGCGCGCGACCCAAGCCCAACATGACACCACCGATCACACCAGCTCTTGTGTAAGGTAATACGATTTTACGAACCACTTCCCAGCGAGTACAACCCAATCCGTAAGCAGATTCTTTCAACACTGGTGGTACGATCTCAAACACGTCGCGCATTACGGAAGCGATAAAAGGGATAATCATAATGCCAAGGACAATCCCTGCCGTCAGCACACCAATACCAATCATCGAACCAGAAAATAAAACACCGATCACAGGCAATTTACCCAAAGTATTCGCGAGCAATGGTTGACCCCATGCGCTAAAGAATGGGGCAAAAATAAACAGCCCCCACATACCGTAAATGATACTGGGGACACCTGCTAACAGCTCAACCGCAGTACCCAACGGGCGCTTCAACCAGGTTGGGCAAATTTCAGTCAAAAATAAGGCGATACCAAAACTAATCGGAAATGCAATCAACAGCGCAATCGCTGAAGTCACCAAAGTGCCGAAGATAGCGATCAAGCCACCGTATTTATCATTAATCGGATCCCACTCTATCGTCGTGATAAAAGCGAATCCAAATTCTTTCATTGCTGGCATCGCACCGTAAAACAAAGAAACGACGATACCGACTAAGACCAGCAAAACCATCAGCGCGAAACTGAAGGTGAGTTTATGAAACAGGAAATCTTGTAATTTCTGTTTCCGCATGGCTGAACCATGCTCAGTTGTTTGGGTATTTGTCATCGCTTGACTGACTTCCTTGTTTTCATTCCCGCTCATGGGAAATGAAGAGTTCATCGTTGGGGTAGACATTTTTTGATGGCTTTTATATGCAGACATCCCAACAAGCTGTCGGGATGTCTATTTTTTACTTTAACTACAGAGCTTGATTAATACAAAGCTTTGCCAGATGCATCTTTCAAACTTGCTTTCCAGCTAGCCTGAATCAATTTAACAACATCAGCTGGCAATGGAACGTATTCCAATTCAGTTGCCATTACAGAACCATTTGCAAACGCCCAGTCAAAGAACTTAACAACTTCTTGTGTGTTCGCTGCATTAGCTGGCACTTTATGCAACAAGATGAAAGTTGCACCACTGATAGGCCAAGTTGCTTTACCAGCTTGATTCGTCAAGATCACACCCATACCTGGTGTTTTCGCCCAGTCTGCACCAGACGCTGCAGCTTTAAAGTTCGCATCATCTGGCTGTACAAATTGGCCATCCAGATTTTTCACTTGTGTATGGATCATTTTGTTACGCTTAACATAAGCATACTCAACATAACCGATAGAACCTTTGATACGTTGTACGTTTGCGGCAACGCCTTCATTACCTTTACCGCCCAAGCCTACTGGCCACTTAACCGCAGTGCCAGAACTAACTGTGGATTTAAATTCTGGGCTTACTTTAGACAAATAGTCAGTCCAGATAAATGTCGTGCCAGAACCATCAGAA
>DLGN01000349.1:24991-25283 GCA_002482715.1 Oxalobacteraceae bacterium UBA7693 | reverse complement strand
CGTTGGGGCGGCTCCATCGAAAACCGCATGCGTTTGCCAGTTGAAATTGTTCGTCGCGTACGTGCTGCGGTTGGACCGAATTTTATTATCATGTATCGCCATTCGATTCTGGACTTAGTAGAGGGTGGTAACAGCTGGGATGAAGTAGTCGCAGTAGCGCAAGCTTTAGAAAAAGTGGGCGTCACTTTATTCAATACTGGAATTGGCTGGCATGAAGCCCGCGTTCCAACGATTGTGACTTCTGTTCCACGAGCGGCTTTCGCTGCAGTGTCGGGGCGTTTGAAACAAGCGT
>DLGN01000349.1:8914-24959 GCA_002482715.1 Oxalobacteraceae bacterium UBA7693 | reverse complement strand
GGTGTCGATTCCGGTAATTGCTTCCAATCGCATCAATATGCCAGCGCAAGCAGAAGATATTATCGCCAGCGGAACCGCCGATATGGTGTCAATGGCACGTCCGTTTTTAGCAGATCCTGAATTTGTGAATAAGGCCGCCGAAGGGCGAGTTGATGAGATCAATACTTGTATCGCGTGCAACCAAGCTTGCCTCGATCATACTTTTTCAAATCAGCGCGCTAGTTGTCTTGTGAACCCACGCGCAGCGCATGAAACCGAATTACAGTATTTGAAAAAAGCGGCGGCTAAACGTGTTGCGGTGGTTGGTGCAGGGCCAGCAGGACTTTCTGCTGCGACCGTGGCAGCATCTTGCGGACACGATGTCAGTTTGTTCGATAGTTCAGACAGTGTTGGTGGGCAGTTCAAGATTGCAATGCAAATTCCAGGCAAAGAAGAATTCAAAGAGACGCTGCGTTATTTTACGAAGCGCTTAGAAGTGACTGGCGTGAAAGTGCATCTGGGTAAGCGCGTGACGCGTGAAGAATTGCTGGCACAAGGTTTTGACCATATCATCGTTGCGACTGGCATCTCGCCACGTACACCGCGCATCGAAGGGATTGATCATCCGAAAGTGATGTCGTATCTGGATGTGTTATTGCACAAAAAACCGGTTGGGAAAAAAGTGGCCATCATCGGTGCTGGTGGTATTGGGTTTGATGTTGCCGAATATCTGTTGCACGACCCCGCAACACCATTGCCAATTCCTTTGTCTACCTGGCTAGGCGAATGGGGTATCGATTTGCAGGCGAAGCAGAATGGTGGCTTGATCAAGCCAGAAGACGCACATCCAATTCGTGATATCTATTTACTGCAGCGTAAAGCAAGCAAAGTGGGCGCTGGCTTGGGTAAGACTTCAGGCTGGGTACACCGTGCTACTTTGCAGCGGAATAAAGTCCATATGTTGGCGGGAGTTGATTATCAAAAAATTGATGATCAGGGTTTGCATATTAGTGTTGGTGGAAAAACACAGGTTTTAGATGTTGATCACATCATTTTGTGTGCAGGTCAAGAATCGCTTACTGAGTTGATGCCGACACAAGCAAACGAAACTGGACCACGGTTCCACAAAATTGGTGGTGCGGCATTGGCCTCGGAATTAGATGCTAAGCGTGCGATTAAAGAAGGTGCCGAATTAGCTGCTTCTTTGTAATCACAGCACGATTCGAATTCATTGAAATAAAAAAAGCCAGTCAATGACTGGCTTTTTTAATACTTGAAACTCGACAAATTATTTTGCAGAAGCTTCAGTAGCAGCAGCTTTGACTTCAGGTTCTTTAAATTTGCCACCACTGCCATTAACCATATGTACAACTGCGCGAGCAACTTCTACGTCGTCAAGGTCTGCGTTACCACCTTTTGCAGGCATACCACGGATACCTTCGATCGCATGTTTCAATACGGTGTCATAACCTTGTGCAATGCGTGGACCCCATCCAGCAGCATCACCTAACTTAGGTGCGCCAGCCGCGCCAGTGCCATGACATGCCGCACATGCAGCTTTGTATACTGCCTCACCAGTTTGCAGCACTTTTGGTGCGTTTGCATCTAATAAAGTGAAGCCAGCATTTGCAACTGGGCTAATGCGTGCAGCGATTGCCTCTGGTGTCTGCGCATTGGAACCAGCGCCTACGGTGTTGTCACTGGAAACATATTTCACCAGTAAAACAATAATCAAAATAGGAACTATAAATCCAGCAAGAACGGCAACGATCAGTTGCTTAGGCGTCTTAATCGCTGATTCGTGTTCGTCGTGGGCGTCGCTCATGGTTTCCTCGATACAAAAATGATGTGAAGTTTGCTCGCAGCACATTCAATCGTGCTAAGCGTAAAACATCAGATTATAGAGCTAAAGCCTGTATTTTGGAATGAAAAATCGGCTTTTGCAGCATCAGAGTCGGTTCAATTAAAGAATAATTCCACAAAATAGCCAAGAATTGCTAAAGAGCTTCTGAGTAAATTGCGGTAGAATACGCGCCTCTTTTTGTATTTCTCATAGCGCCAGTAGCTCAGATGGATAGAGTACAGCCCTCCGAAGGCTGGGGTCGCACGTTCGAATCGTGTCTGGCGCACCAATCATCGTTTTCTCCCTCCTAATACAGCGTTTCTTGCAGCCTCACAAATTGCTGATGCATAGGCTGACTTTTGCTGCCTTCAATTATTCATTATGCAATTGGCGACGATAGGCGTGATTTTTTGCGCTGTTTAGTATGTCTAATTATGTCCTTGTAATAGCGCAATGCCAATTTGAAATGCTCGAATTGGGCATGTCGTGAATCATGAATTTTCTATGATTCAATTAAACTTTTCGTGAATCGATCCGATAATCACTATATGGGGTAATCCGTAAAAAAATCTAATTGGTTTTGAATAAGTATTGGGGAAGAGAATGAGCATCAATCAAATTACCGCAGCAGTATCGCGCGTGCCCGGTGTTGTCGGTTCTTCTGCTTCGTCCGAAACGCGGGTTGCAACAAGAGAAGTAAGCAAATCTCCTGCTGTGAAGTTGGAATCTACAGAGGAAGTCGCCGATACGGTCAGTGATGCTGAGTTAAAAAAATCAGTCGAAGTGATTAATCAATTCTTAAATGCTAACAATAGTATTAATCTCAATTTAGATCAGGAATCTGGTAAGGTTTTAGTGCAGATTGTGGACAAAGAAACCAATACAGTGATCCGTCAAATCCCGTCGAAAGAAGTGTTGGAGATGGCGAAAGATTTGGATAAGAAAAATGGGATGTTGTTACGGGATCAAGCTTGAATATTAAACTTGTCATTATTTGTGATTGCTTGTGATTAGCAGTTCCAACCCGCAATTTTGGCGCAAGCAAGCACAGCTTCCATTCGCGCAAAGAATCACCGCTGCCCCAGCGGAAGTTATTGATTATGTCAAACAAGTGAATGCCCGCGAGAGTGGTTCTGCAATCGAACCCGCACTCACTCCCAGTATCAATCAGACGGATCATGTTTCTTCATTAAACTCGGCTTTGTTGACTGACATTCGATCCGCAATCGCCGAGCTTCCCGAGCAAGTCAAGGCTAAGCTTGAGCCTAAGTTGTTAGGTGTTTTTTTAGCTACTGGTGTCGGTTCATCTGCTATTACCGATGTGATTTTCGATATCGATGGCAACATGCTTGGTGCCATAGTCTTGCTAGACTCAAACGCTTTCTTATCGCGAACTGCAAATAGTTGGATGGCATGGAAAGAATCAAGCCCATTCAACACCAGTGCAGAATACACTTTGCTGGCAAACATAGCAGAACCTGAGCAAGATCAACGTAAGCAAGCTTTGCAATATCTGCTATTGCATGAATTTGGTCATGTACTCAGCATCAATACAACTTATCTACCAAATTGGTGGATAGGTTCGCAGAAATTTAAGGATACGGAAGAGTACAGTTTCTTGTCGATTTGTTGGCAAATTGCGATGAATGGTGAAATCATTCCTTTAATTCGGCATAATTTTGAACACCGTTCTAATATCATTTATTACAGTCAAGCTCAATTGAACGCATCGCAAATGTTAGCGATCTATCAGGCCTTGAGTGGTACTGGCTTCTCTACTCTGTATGCTGCAACGACGGTGTATGAGGATTTCGCCGAGAGTTTCGCTACGTATGTGCATGTTGTGTTGATGGGTAAACCTTGGTGTATCCAGATTTGCCATCGTGATCAGATAATTTTTAGTTTTTCAGATTATTGGGCAAGTCCACGATCACAGCAAAAAGCAAAGATCTTTGAGCAATTGTTTTGTTCCTAAACAGTGTCTGCTTTGATGTTTGCGGCAGAAACACAAAATAGTTGCTATCCTTCGGCTTCATTCGATTTTGCCCATCTATTTGGGCAAATTTTCATAGCGATAACAGAGTCATGACCGAAAATTCTCATAGCCTAGACCCACAAGACTGGACCAGCCTGCGCGCTGAAGGTCATCGTATGCTCGATGATATGCTCGACTATATTGAAGGTATTCGCGAGCGCCCCGTCTGGCAAAATATTCCTGATCAAGTCAGAGGACAATTTCAACAGAGCTTGCCCTCACAAGCTAGTGATTTGGCGCAGGTACATCAACGCTTTATGCAAGAAGTCTTGCCTTACGCAGTGGGCAATTCACATCCTGGATTTATGGGCTGGGTGCAAGGCGGCGGCACGCCAGTTGGCATGTTGGCGGAAATGTTAGCCGCTGGTTTGAATGCGAATTTGGGTGGACGCGATCAAATGCCTATCGAAGTCGAAAAGCAAGTGACACAGTGGATGCGTGAATTGTTCCAGTTTCCATCCAGCGCGAGTGGTCTATTTGTCACTGGGACATCGATTGCCAATTTTATTGCCGTCTTGGTTGCTCGCACCAAAGTCTTGGGTCTTGCGAGTCGTCGTGTCGGCATCACCAACAGCGGGAAAAATCTGATTGCCTATGCGTCCGTTGGCGCCCATGCCTGTGTATCACAAGCGATTGATATGGCAGGCATTGGTATAGATGCCTTACGTTTGATCCCGGTCAAGGCTGATTTTTCCATGGATATGCAAGAATTGGAAAAACAAATTGAGGCCGATCGTGCTGCGGGCTTTACTCCGTTCTTGATTGCAGGTACGGCGGGCACGGTGGATGTTGGCGCGATTGATGATTTAAATACGATTGCGGATATCGCGCAACGGCATGCATTATGGTTTCACATTGATGGGGCATACGGTGCTTTAGCGATGTTATCTGATGAAATTGCACCACGCTTAAAAGGGATCGAACGCGCAGATTCTATCGCTTTCGATTTTCATAAATGGGCACAAGTTCAATATGATGCTGGTTACATTTTGGTGCGCGATGGACA
Organism: Oxalobacteraceae bacterium UBA7693; assembly: GCA_002482715.1. Taxonomy (GTDB): domain Bacteria; phylum Pseudomonadota; class Gammaproteobacteria; order Burkholderiales; family Burkholderiaceae_D; genus Undibacterium. The sequence goes on along the minus strand of DLGN01000349.1, from coordinate 20,096 downwards.
GGCGCATTTTGATACCTTTGCTACGCCGACCAGTTACCTAAAGCGTGAGAGTCGTGGTATCGCCGCTGGTGAGCGTTGGCCCTGCGATTTTGGTCCCGATTTATCGCGAGGTTTTCGCGCACTCAAGGCATGGTTCACCATACAAGTATATGGGGTTGAACAATTAGGACGAATGATTGCGCATACTTGTGAACTTGCGCAATATCTTCAACAGCGCATAGTGAATGAGCCAAAACTAGAATTACTGGCACCGGTGAATTTAAATATTGTTTGTTTCCGTTATCGCGCCTCAGATCAGGATCTTGATGTCTTGAATCGCGATATTGTATTTGAGTTGCATGAGTCAGGTATCGCTGCGCCGTCAACGACCAAGGTGCACGGTCAATTAGCGATACGTGCGGCAATTGTGAATCACCGCACTGGCAAGCAAGATATCGATCAAATGCTAGATGCCGCTTTACGTTTTGGCGATCAACTGAGTAGTTCCAATGACAGCTTAAATTAAAGATACTTCCATGACGATTTCAGATCAGGCAGCAAATTCCGCTCCTACGATGCCAGCCTTAATTGGATTAGCTCCGCTAATGCGCAAGGCGTTTGCCGAGGAAGATATGAAGCCAATTGCCGCCGGATTATTGGAGCGTGCGAAGAATAATCCAGATGACGCGCATGCGTATATGGATTTGGCGACGGTCTTGTTGCTGTTGGGGCATCGTGATACCGCATTGTCGACGCAAATGCTGGCTTTGCAGACTCAAGCTTTGTACCAAATTCCATCCAATACAACTGCAAAATTGAAGCTATTGGTATTGATGACGAATGGCGATTTAATGGCTAATACGCCAGTTGAGTTTTTGGTAGAAAATTCTGACATCGATCTTGAGCTTTGGTACGTCGGTGCGGGAATTCCGGCAATTCACGAACTTCCCGAGCACGATGTATTGCTGGTCGCGATCGGTGAAGCTGATGACAAGCGCGATTTGCTGATTGATTTGCAGGAGATACTAAAGAACTGGCATCGTCCGGTTTTAAATTTGCCAATCCGAATCGCTGAATTAGGTAGAGATCGTGCCTGCCATCTATTACAGCCAGCCGCCCAGTTGGAAATGCCGACAGCGGCGCGAGTTAGTCGTCAACAGATGCAAGCACTGGCTGATGGACATATTGTGCTCAGTGATTTGATTACTGATACGGATTTTCCTATCATCGCGCGTCCACTTGGCTCACATGCCGGGCAAGGTTTGCGTAAAGTGACGTCGGTAGATGCGGTTGCAGATTATTTGCAAGCCGTACCGGTGGAAGAATTTTATATTGCGCGGTTTGTCGACTATCGTAGTGCCGATGGCTTATTTCGTAAGTATCGAATTATGTTGATTGATGGCCAGCCGTTCATCTCGCACATGGGTATATCGACGCATTGGATGATTCATTATCTGAACGCAGGAATGACAGAGAGTGCAGAGAAACGCGTGGAAGAAGCGCACTTCATGCAAAATTTTGAGACTGGTTTTGCACAAAGACATGCGCAAGCCTTTGCCGAAATACACCAACGAACGGGTTTAGATTACGTTGGTATCGATTGTGGTGAAACGAGCGATGGTAAGTTGCTGATTTTCGAAGTTGATAGCGATATGATCGTGCACGCGATGGACCCAATTGAGATGTTCCCGTATAAGCAAGAACCAATGCAAAAATTGTTTGCCGCATTTCGTCAGTTGTTGATTGCGACGGCAGAGACGAATGGATCTGCGCCAACACCATCTGCCTAAGTAAAAAGTATCAGGATGAAGGATTAAACCCAGATTTTCCATTAGGCGCGTCTTCGACGCTATTTGAGCGCTGGCGGCGCATTTTCGGTCATTTTTTTCGCTCTTCGTTGCTAATAGCTAGCTATTAGCTCCTCATTCACGTAAAAACTGCCTCGAAAAGTGCATCCACCATCGTCTCAAATCCTAATGGAAATTCTGGGTTAAAACAGAGCTAATTGTTCGTCAGTTTTTTTCTCGCTTAAACCTATTCCTAAGCCAATTAAGCGTACTGGTAATTGTCGCCGCTGATAGCCGATTTGTAGTAAGTCGGCAAACACTTGTTGATCAAGCTGATTGGCACGACATTCAACTGTCGTTTGTTTGAAATCATTGAAGCGGATTTTGATATTCAACTTGTGTATCAGATTCGCAGTGCCAGTTCGTTCAACTTGTTTTTCTAGTGATGCGTACAGCACAGGCAATTCAGCAATGCAGTGTTGAAAGTCGATCAGGTCATGGGTATAAGTCTCTTCGATACTGACTGATTTTCTCTCGTGACTAGGAACTACTGCACGTTCATCGATGCCGCGGCAAAGCGAAAATAAACTGCCACCGAGTTTGCCAAATTGTTGCAATAAATCTGGTAATGACCACGTCAATAAATCTTCGCAGGTACGAATACCTAGCTGGTGTAATTTGTTTGCCGTCACCTTGCCGACCCCGAACAAACGCGCGACTTCTAATTTGATGACAAATTGTTCGACTTGCTCTGGCAAGATCACATATAGGCCATCTGGCTTATTCCAGTCACTGGCAATTTTGGCGAGGAATTTATTTGGCGCGACACCAGCTGACACGGTGATACCAACGTCTGCAGCAATCCGTTGGCGTATTTCTTGCGCGATGCGCGTTGCGCTTCCTTGTAATCGATCTGTATTGCTGACATCAAGATACGCTTCATCTAATGAAAGTGGCTCGACTAAGTCGGTGTAGTCGCGATAGATCGCCAAGATCTGGCGTGAAGCTACGCGATACTTTTCCATATTCGGCCGCATGATCACTAAGTCAGGACAGCGTTTTAATGCTTGAGAAGTTGGCATGGCAGAACGCACACCGAATTTGCGGGCAGCGTAATTGCAAGTCGCTACCACGCCACGCTGATCCGCTTGCCCGCCAATAGCTAGCGGTAACTCACGCAAACGCGGATCATCACGCATCTCGACAGAGGCGTAAAAACAATCACAATCGCAATGAATAATTTTGCGCTGAACCTGCTTCATCCCATCGGTTAAAACACTGTTTATTTATTCAGTATTTTAACCGATCTGTTCTGCTTTTAGTACTTATAGCCGAAGCCAAAAGTCACCAAGCTATTGGTGCGTTTGAAGTTGTTACTGGGCTTGCTGGTGTAACTAACTGCGGCGCTGGCATTTAATGTCCAACCATTCGCTACCACCGTTGCTAAACTGATGTCGAAAGTGCTACGTGTACCGATATCCGAGCTGCCGGGATAAATTGCCCATCTTTGCTTCACACTGGAAGTGTTGCTGAGTTTGTGTGTTGATTCTTCACCGAACAGAAATTCCACACCTTTTTTGCTATCGGGTGATGGCGGAATCGTGGTGCCAAATCGCGTGTTGGAATAACCAAGACCTGTGAACACATCGAATGAAGTGTCTTCAGTTTTGATCAACTTAAAACCCGCACCTGTGTTGAATGAGTAACGTGAGTCGATATTCTGGATTTTATTGGTCTCTAATTCGCTACCACCAAAGAAGAAGCTATTTGCCGACATATTGTAATCGTAGCGACCACCGATACGCAGTAACTGCGCTGTGTTGGTTTTGACTTTGTTGACGGTATTGCTGCCGTAGTTGACGACAGAATACAGGCCTAATTTATCTTCTTGCGTCGCCTTTGTGCCGTTGGCGCTTAGATTGAAAGTTTGTGCGACATTGTTACTTGAGGCGTAACTGCCACCGATCGCAATACCGCCGTGCCATTGATTATCTTGCAGCGTTTGGGCACCAGCGAAGTGACTCAATGTGCCACATAAAAATATTGTCGTAAGATGGAGGGAGCGTTGACGAAGCTTGATTTGAAACATGAAGTGAGTCCTAAAATAAAACCATTACCGCAGATTATATCGCTGATCGAGATCAGGATTTTTAAGCGCATGAGTGCGCTTTCCGTAACGCTTGCTGTTCTGCTCACGTTGACATCTGCTTGAATGTAAGTTGACAGGTTCAAATGACGAAAGTTCAGGGACGAATTGTTAGATGCTTACTAAGTGCGCTTTGCCGCGCGCTTGTCTTGAAAAAAGAAAGGGGACAATACTTGTCGATGATTGGCGTTCAAGCCACGGAAGAATATTTTTTAAGCAATATCGCCAGGAGTTTTGTGATAGCATCAATTATCCTATGTCAAATTGATATAAAGAATCGGTGATGCTATGCCTACCTATTTAAAAGTTTTGCTGAGCCTGAGTCTCTTGAACTTAACCGCATGCGAACGTTTGGGAATTCCCGATCCGGCAAAAGAAGCGGCGATATTAGAAGCAGATGCACGTGCAACCGGCAGTGCCTGTCGTCATGCAGGGCGGGGAATCGAAGATTGTTATGCACTTAATCCGCAGGCTGCACGCGCTGCCGTGTATGCGGGCTGGAAAGAGATGAACGATTACATGCGCGAAAACAATATCGCAGAAATTAAGCCAACTGGTGATGCTGCTGCCAGCGCTGCGTCTGAAGGAGAGGCTTCTGCTTCTGCATCCGCCAGTGCAAGTGCCAGCGCACATTAGAAAACTGAACTCAGGAAGGACATCCTATGCATCCAAATGCACAACTCATAGAACAATTCTATCAAGCCTTTCAACGCTTGGATGCAGAAGCAATGTGCGCATGCTATACCGACGATATTCAGTTTTCTGATCCCGTGTTCACGGATTTGCGCGGTGTGCAAGCTGGCAATATGTGGCGCATGTTAACCGCGCGCGCACAAGATTTTTCTCTCGTGTTTGATTCGGTACAAGCGAACGATACAGAAGGAAGCGCGCATTGGGTTGCAAGCTACAATTTCAGCCAGACTGGGCGTTTTATTGTGAATGACATTCAGGCGAAGTTTGAATTCCGGGATGGAAAAATTTGTCGTCATCGCGATCATTTCGATTTGTGGAAATGGAGCCAACAAGCGATGGGTATCAAAGGTCTGCTATTAGGCGGATTGCCATTGGTGCAGAACAAAATTCGCGCGCAAGCGGCGAAGAATTTGCATAAATTCTCTTCTAAGTAAGCGTAAGACTTTGAATGTATTGATGTGGATTCCTGATCGAATGAGGCATCGATTGGCATTGATAAGTTACGCTGGATTCTTGATGCTACCGATGACCGCATGCGTACACCAAGCTACGCCTGCGACATCACCACAACAAGCGGCGCCTGTCGCAATACCATTATCGTCGGTAATGGCAAGTTTTTCCGAAGACGCGGCACTATCTTCTTATAGTCAGCCAGATTTAAGTAATGCCCGCTGTGACCTGCAAAGTGCTCAGGAATTTCAAGAGCAAGCTATTCGCATGCTCAATGTCTTACGGGAAAAAGAACAAGTTTGCGGCACTGAAGTAATGCCCGTTACACAAGCAATGAAGTGGAATGTCAGACTGCAAACGGCTGCGTTTGAACATTCGGCACAGATGGCGACAACTAACATCGTGTCTCACACAAGTGTGGATGCCCGTCAATTACGTGATCGTGTGAATGCCGTTGGATACAGATATGCAGTGGTTGGCGAGAACATTACTGCCGGGCCTGAAAATTTGACGGCGGCAATGCATGCTTGGTTGAGTAGCCCACGGCATTGTAAACACATGTTGTCTGCGGAATTTACCGAATTCGCGGTGGCTTGTGTGGCGAAGAAAAATTCATTTTATCAAAAGTATTGGACGATGAATTTGGGTCGCCCTAGACCAGAACCTACAATCGCCTCGTCGCCTGAAGTGAAAAAATAGTCCTAGTTCGATGGCAGCGTGAACCAAAACAAGCTACCTTTACCTACTTCGCTATCGAAACCGATTTCGCCGCCCATTTTCTCCACAAACGATTTCGCAATATTTAAACCCAATCCAGTACCGCCTTGTTGACGGGTGTTAGAGCCATCGGCTTGTGCAAATTTGGAAAATATTTGATCGCGGAACTCAAGTGGGATGCCAGCACCTTTGTCTTCAACCTCGACGCGCCAGTGATTTTGTTGGCACAGCAGGCGCACTTCAACCGCTGCTGATTTTGGTGAAAACTTCGCTGCATTGGATAAGAGATTCGCAAATACTTGCATAACTCTTTGAGGATCGCCTTTGACGTTTGCCGCCATCTCAGGTTCTTGAAAATGATAATGTACCCCAAGTGCTGCAGCGTAATTACTTGTAGCTTCAATGGCTTGTTGTGTGAGTAAACATAAATCGATTCCTTCTGATTTGAATTCCATTTTCCCCGAAACGAGTTTTTCCATATCGAGTAAATCATTGACCAGGTTACCTAAGCGCTGACTATTTCTGTGTGCTATTTGAATTAAATGTTGAATCTTGGGAGATAGATTTCCAGCAGCACCGTGTTCAAGCAGACCCAGTGCGCCTCGTATCGAAGTCAGTGGTGTACGTAGTTCGTGGCTGACCACAGAGATAAATTCTGCTTTCACTCTATCGGCATTTTTTTGTGCTGTTAGATCCAACACAAAACCAACCCATTCGAAGCGTGAACCTTCGAGTTGTGCAAGCCCAACCATCACGGGGATTTTGCTGCCATCCGAGCGGCTTAGTTCTGCTTCGAAAGGAACGGTGTGTCCATATTCTTGCAACTCTTTTAGCGCAGCTTGGTGTGCTTGGTGATAGGCTGGTGAGGTTAGTTGAAGCCATTGAACCTGATTGTTGACTAACTCGTGACGTTCGACACCAAGTAACTCTAAGAGTACGTCGTTGGCTAAAGTCAGATGGCCACGCATATCGCCTTGGAAGATGCCGATCATACTTGAGTTAATCAGGCGACGCAGGCGTGATTCGCTTAATTTGAGTGCATCTAACATCTGTGATTTTTCTTGTACTGCTTGTTCTGCCAGCGCCAGAGCATCCACTAATTCGTGTTCAACTTTTTTCATCGCGCTGATATCGCGCACGCTAAATACCCGTCCGACCAATCTGTCACGCAGATATTCAGGTTTGGATACCGAAATAAAATGACGGCCGTCCAGTAAGCTCAGATTGTCTTCGCTCTCTGATTCCGGATGGGCTTTTAAGTAAGCTAATTGGGCAGTAAACGCATCCGCATCGTGTAAGCACGAGTGAACGTGACCCATCATCGCGACTCCATCCCGTGTCACAATGAGCTCATCACTGAGCCCCCACATCGCGGCAAAACGACGATTCAAATTGACGACTTTGCCTTGCAGGTCAACGGATAAAATACCTTCTGCCGTTGCTTCTAAGGAGCTTTGTAATTGCGATGCGAGTTGAATTTGCTCTTGTATGATGTGACGACGCGCTGTCAAATCTTCTACCTGAATGAGCCAATAATTTGTGTTTGTATCTTGGAATCCAGACACGCGTTTTTCTATTGGCAGTGCTAAACCATCAGCTGTTAGCCATTCACTCTCAGCAATACGTTGACCGCTCAGTGGTGGATTGGCGTTAATGTCGTCCCAAAAAAACAGATCTTGTAAGGCACATTCAATACTGGACAGCGCTTGCCCAATCAGCTCTTGACGCGTGCGCCCTAGCATCTCGCAACTGCGTTGATTGACTTCTAAAATCACCAGTTCACTAGCCGAGACAACGATCAATGCTTGATCAATGTGTTGCAAAATATGCTGTAACACTTGGTTGTTTAGTGAAGACAGGCTCGTTGTCATCATGATTCCTCAAGCGCCGCCATTTTGAGGATGATTTCCGGATTTTTTGGAGGTTGAATCGAAATAGTAATTAACGCGTTTGCGTGGATTTAGATAGTCAAAGATCGCTTTTGGTAATACACCGGGGCGAATACTGGCGCTAATTGATAAGTCACTACCTTCTTCCGCCAGATCCAGAATGATCGCGTCTTCCTTGGGAATGTCGGCGTCGTACACCAGCACTCGTGGACGCAGAGGTTTGCCAACATTCACATTCATCACCAAACCTATCGCTTCATTCGATAGGCGAACAATGGTGCCTGGCGGGTAGACGCCCAAACTTTTAATCATGGTCGCCATGACTGAAGGATCGAATTGCGCCCGTTTATGCGCATACATTAATGATAGCGCTTCGTGTGGTGTTAGCGATTGACTGGGATCAATATGGTTGCAGAGATTGTCATACACATTGGCGATGGTTACGATGCGAGTCGGCATGCGGATTGCTTCGCCTTTGATTTTTTTAGGGTAACCACTTCCATCCATGTGCTCGTGATGATTTTCTATCACCTCTAAGACGATATTGGGAAGCCCGGCTTTTTGCCCGACATCAACGCCATATTGCGTATGCAATTCGAAGAAATTTTGTTCTGGCTTGGTGAGTGCTTCTGTTTTATTCAGAATCTTTTCTGGCACATTCACCTTGCCCAGATCATGAAACAAGGCCGCTAAACCAACAGACTTAATTTGTGCTTCTGTACATTTCATCTCACTCGCTAGCATCATCGCTAATACCGAAACATTCAAGGTGTGAAAATAAAGCTCTTCATTGGCACCGGTCTGTTGAATTAAGTGCATCACGGTGTCGTTGGAATTGAGAAAAACTTCGGCCACGCTATCGACCAATTTATTGGCTTCTTTGATTGTTTGTTCAGGTTGAGAAAAAATCGTTTTGTTAATGCTTCGAACAACGTTTGCCGCTTGTACGAATTTCTCTTCACAACGTGCCAATTCTTCACGTTGTTTGCTTAACTTTTCAAAGCGCGCTCGCTTCGCTTCGATGATGTTATCGAAAATCTGTGCTGATACGGGAATATTTTCTGTGGGGGTTTGTTTGTTGACTTTGTTAGGTGCACTCGTCGACAGCAGGTCTGATTTGGACGGAATATAGCGTACGTGCTTGAGATTTAAGGCGTGTAATTCATTCAACTGATTTTGATTTGTGATCTTAAACGAACTCATCGGAAAGGAATGTTCAAACCAACTCAAATCGAGCTTGATGAACATACCAATTTTGAGTTGATCAATCGCGATCAGTTGTGAATCATCAGACATTGTGCATTTTTTTGATGAACTTATAAATTTAAATAGCGCAAATTTCTCTTCGAACTGGCTAGCCTACGATTTGCATCCTGAACACCGTGATGTACCGGGATTCGAAGCGGATTATGTCTGGCTAGCGTGGTCTTTGATTATCTTACTGAACAAGTTTTCTGTCACTCTCTTGTTTCGCTTTGTTGACGATTTTTCTGACATCACTCAAGAGCTGCTTGGCATCGTAAATGATACCGTCCTTGACCGTGTATTTAACGCCACCGACTTGATTCACTTTACCCGTTTTATCGAGACGCATATGGCCTGTGCCATATAGCACTTTAAAGTTGGCTAAAGGATTTTCATCCAAAATGGCGAGGTCTGCTAACTTACCAGGTTCGATACTGCCTATGCTTTGTTGCATGCCTAAAGCTTCTGCTCCAGAGAGTGTTGCTGCCTTCATGACTTCTAAAGGATGGAAGCCAGCTTCGCGTAATAGCTCTAATTCTTCTATGGTTCCAAAGCCATATACTTTGTAAATGTAACCAGAGTCAGAGCCCACTGTGACGCGGCCACCACGATTTTTATATTCGTTGACGAAGCGCATCCATAAGCGGTAATTTTCTTTCCACGCGACTTCTTCCTCAGTTCCCCAATCAAAGAAAAATGAGCCATGTGAATCGGGATTGGCAGTAAAGAATTTGCTTAAACTCGGTAGCGTGTATTCATCGTGCCAGTCAGCACGGCGCGCGCGCATGACATCGCGAGTTGCCTGATAAATGGTAAAGGTTGGATCGATCGTAAAATCGAGTTTAAGCAACTCATCCATCACGGCATTCCATTTGGCACTGCCGGGCTTCGCTGCTTGCGCCCACAAGCGTCCTGCTTGGCCGAAGCGTTGTTGTTCGTTTTGATAATTATAATCAGCAGGATAATCTTGCACCGTTTGCCCATCAAACAAGGCTTCAGGTAGGCCATACCAATGTTCCATGGTGGTTAAACCCCAACGCGCGGTATTTAAAACATTCACGCGCGCCACATCGATTTGTGCATGATGGCAAGCTGAACGCATCCCTTGTTTTTTGATTTCGTCCAACGCGGCTTGCAAGATATCTGGGCGATAGCCAAAACATTTCAAACCATCAGCTCCCTGTTTTTTCATTTCACGAACCCAAGCTCGCGCTTGTTCAGGCTCTGTAAATGCGGTTTTTTGTCCTTGTCCAAAATAGGGGTAAGCAAGAATCCGTGGCGCGGTAATTTGATTGGCGGCACTGCGTTTTTTTTCATCCAGACAGAATGCTAAGCCATTACCACAGGACGGATCTCTGATCGTCGTGATGCCGTGTCCTAGCCATAGTTTGTAAACATATTCTGCAGGCGTACCTTGTTCACTACCACCGATGTGCCCATGCATATCGACGATGCCAGGCATGACATAATGCCCTGCCAGATTTAATTCTTTACCACCATCTTTCAACTTAGGTCGCCCGCTACGGACGTTGGAAGTCGGCGTACCAACAATCGCGACTTGGGTAATTTTATTGCCTTCAATGACAATGTCTGCCGGACCAAATGCAGGAGCGCCTGTGCCGTTGATGACAGTGACTTCTCTTAAAATTAACTGCGTGTATGGACCTTGTCCTTCTTGGCGGGCGGGTGCTGGAGTTACGCGGAAGGTATCGGCTTCTGCGGTGGCAAAATCAAGGCTTAGCAGGCTAGCAAGTATGAATATGTATTGTTGGATTTTTTTTGTATTCATCATAGAACCTTTGAGGGCAACATTAATACTTGGAATTTGTTTGGGAGCTTGGATGATGAGTATCAAACATAAGTTTGCTTTCATCAAGCAATACACGCTGAATTTGTGGAATTTTGAATAAAGAGCGCCGCTATTGCCATACTATTTTTAAGCCGATGAGCAATAGCGCTATTTTGAGCAGCAGTCTCACTACAAAAAAGGCCGCAAACAGAGTTGTTTGCGGCCTTAGAACTTATTTCTTACCTATATGTTTATCTAAAAATTTCTCCACACGACTCCAGAAATCGACATTGTTGTCTAAGCGATTCCATCCATGTCCTTCGTCTTTGTAGACGATCCACTCCACGTCTTTATTATGCTCTTTGATCGCATCGTAGAACTTGGTTCCGTGCACTAGTGGAACACGATAATCTGCTGTGCCGTAAGCCAAAATTAAAGGATTTTTTAAGCGTGCTGCTTGCTCTAATGGTGAAGTTGCCTTGAGTTG
>DLGN01000349.1:7606-8890 GCA_002482715.1 Oxalobacteraceae bacterium UBA7693 | reverse complement strand
TAAGGAATCGCATTCCGTATTTTTGAGATTGTTCAGATAAGTCACTCCACGAGACGTCAAATAAAAGGTTAATGTCAGAAACGCCAACCCAGCTGATACCACAACGATATAAATCCGGATTGCGAATCAAGCCCATCAAAGTGGCGTAACCACCATAGCTCGCACCTGCCATACAAACACGATTGGGATCAGCATAGCCTTGATTGATTGCCCATTGACGTACATCATCAAGATCGTCTTGCATCTTAAGGCCCCATTGCTTCCAACCTGATTGATACAATTTTTTACCATAGCCCTCACTGCCACGGAAATCTGGCTCAATAACCGCATAACCGCGTGATGCTAACAACTGAACTTCTGGATTCCAATTCCAAAATCCACCACGAACATACGGGCCACCATGCACCATGACGATCAAAGGTAAATTCTTGCCGTTGGAATTTCTTGGTAATGTGACGTAAGTTGGAATTTCTAAACCATCGCGAGCCTTAATTCTTACAAAATTTTTGTAAGACATTTGACGCTCATCGATATCTGGGCGGTTAATTCCTAGAGGGGACAACTTCCCGCTGACGGTATTGTAGATAAACGATAAGCCTGGAATCGTATCTGAGAATGAAAAAATTTGTACTATTTCTCCACTATTGCGCGGTGTGCTAATGACATTAATGGTATTAGGCAACAGCGCATCAACCTTGTCCTGAACTTTCTTAATCCCTTCATCTAACCATGTGGTTCCTTGAGCATCGGTTTCATAGCGTACACCAATCAGTTTTTTGAGCGGTCTACTAAAAATTAGACTTCCATTAAAATCAAATCCTGCCAGTTCTACTAATGGAGTTGGGATGATGCGATTATTTTCTAAGTCATATTTATAGACGGATTTCGTATCGTTGCCATTATGTGCCGTTACATATAAGGCGCCGTCTGGTCCTATTGCCTCTGGGCTAAATCCATCTTCATTGACGCTATCAAATTCAATTAACGTGCGCCAAGTCTCATTTTTAGGATCTTTATAGAGGATCTCAGTTCGTTTTTCAATGCTACGTATCGCAATCCGTAAGTCACCTTTTGTATCAAACATGAAGCCGCTCGTGTTGATTGGTGTTGTGATTCCAGTCACTACGCCATCGACTGTGTTTACACGCATCAAACTTGTTGAAGGATTTTTACGGGTGCCACTATTTTGGGTCACAAAGATATCATTCGAATCTGGCGTTCCGACAGCGCCTGCGAACCGGTAGCGAGGACTTAGTACCCGAAATTTTGAGCCTTCACCACTGT
>DLGN01000349.1:0-7593 GCA_002482715.1 Oxalobacteraceae bacterium UBA7693 | reverse complement strand
AATTTCACGATCATTCTTACCGTCGATATCGATTGCGATAAGGCCCGGGCCCATTCTTTGTTGCCCCGCAGCTAATTGGCGATCACCCATGGTATAAGCGATTCGACGATTGTTGACCCAGGTTGCGCTAGTAATATCGAGGTTGGAGTACTTGGCGATCACCTGCACTTTATTGGTCGTTGTGTCCATCACCGCCAGCGCCAAGCGCTGATCGGGACCAGCCATACGCAGTGCGACATGCTTACCATCGGGAGCGAGGCTTGCTCCATCAAAATTACTTAATTTGAAGAAGCTCTCAATTGTCGGAAGTGATTTTGTTTCTGCCTGTGTAATCGAACTACAGCAGAGAAAAGCTGCAACTAGCAGACTTTTCCAGTTGGTTGTTTTCATATGAAGTTCCCAAATAATAATCAAAACGATGCTTAACGAATTTCCTTTTGAGAAAAGTAAGCATTTATAGTCAGACTGTGTAAACACAAACGCCCCGTTGCCGGGGCGTTCGATGTAGCCAGCTAAGTCAGTTCAGACTTTAACTTTCAGATGTGCAAACTTAATTAAACTTGTAGTTCGCACTCAGTGTGAAGTAACGGCCACGGTTGTTATGCAAACCAGTGTTGTAACCAGCCGTTGCGTAAGCTGGGTCATATGGTGCTTTGGAATCGAAAATATTGGCGATGTTGATAGACAAGCCTAAATTTTTGAAACCAGTGTAGGTGTAACCCAAACCAACTGTCGTCCAATCTGGCACTTTGCAGCTTTCTTCGAATTCTTCAAAACGTGGGTTAGAAGTATTACGATTTGGCGCCGCATCCGTCGATTTTCTTGTACCGTAATAGCAGAACTCAGCTGGATAAATTGTTCCAGCATCGCGATTACGCATTAAAGAAACGCTGCCAACATAGGCAATTGATCCAGAAACACTGTGCGGACCTTGTGACCAGTTCGTTGATAAACCACCTTTGAAGCGTGGTGTATCAGGACCACTGCTCAAGTTCCAGTCATACAAACCAGGACGCTTACCAGCTACGTTATTTTCAACATCGCCAAGAACTTGGGCGATCTTGTATGAAATTTGGTAAGAACCACGGAACGTGGAGGACAAATTACCCCAAGTACCTAAGTTGTTACGCATACGCATTTCAACATCAAGACCAGTGACTTCAGTTGCACCTTGGTTAATCCAAGGTAACTTAACGGATAACAATGGACCTGTACCTGGTACTGGAACGCCATCTTTTGTTACCCAGTTAACTGGGTTAGGATCACGAATAATGTTTTGTGGGAAGCGATCTTCATCCTTCAAAGCTTGGAATTCGCTGCCCAACATGACTTCGCCTTCTTTACGAATTTTGTACCAGTCTACTAACACATCGAAATTACGTGTAGGAGAAAAGATCAGACCAAAAGAATAGCTCTTTGCTGTCTCAGGCTTCAGTTCGGGATTGGCACCACCTGTACCAGAAGCTGATTTTGAACAGTCCGCCGCAGTTGCATTTGGCTTCGGTGTTTGTTCGTCATCTTCGCAACGCTTAGGATCCCACAAGCCACTCAAGAAGAATTGTGAGCCACCTGGTAAAACTTGAACCAAGGCTGGGGCACGGAAACCTTCGGCGTAAGTGCTACGGAAAGACAAGCTATCGTTAACATTCCATTTTGCACCGACTTTAGGTACGAAATTGGCTTTGATGCCAGGGTATTTATCGAAACGACCTGCGAAGTCCATTTCAAAGTTTTTCAAGAATGGTGTACGCAACTCGATAAACGCTGATGAAACCTTTCGGCTACCGTCGATTACTGAGTTTGCTAAGCCCAAAATGTTACCTGAAGCGAGATCACTATCCGGAGCTAACACGATACGTTCTTCGCGGAACTCAACACCAGTAGCTAAACCAATCGCGCCGCCACCCAATTTACCGAATTCAGTCGTCGCTTTTGCATCCCACTGCATGATTTCAGCACTACCTTTGTTCTTAACATCTTTGGTCAACGTTTGATCTTTGAACAAGGTTGCCATGGAAGTGCCGGTATTGATTTTCTTCAAAGTTGGGATGTAGAAGAAATTATCATATTCTTGCAAACGTTCTGAACGATTCCACAACACTGCAGTTTCCCAATCGAAACCATAGTTAGAACCCTTCAAGCCTGCCAACGCACGAGCATTTTCATTGGTTGTAGTTTGTGTACGTAGTTTGTCTTCCAAGCGAACAGAAACAGACGCACGTGCAGTTGGGAATGGATTGTCTGGATGACCAATCGGCAAAATGATCTGGAACGGATCTGCTATACCAGATGAATTAAAGTTTGTAGTTTGTGTTGTACCTAAAGTTGCACCAGCACCAGTGTATGGACGCTCTGATTTTGTATACGCAACCTCAGCAAAGGCACTGACGTTCTCCGTAATTTTTAAGCTGCCGACACCCATAACACTTAAATCAGTCGCTTCGCCTTGCGCTTCGCTGTATAAGTCTGCGTTGTAGTTACAAACTGTACGACCAAAAAGAATACTTGTCGGCAAAATTGCTTCGCGAGCACCCAGTGTCAGCTTTTGTGAATCTGGGCAGCTCATATCTGTTACCAGATTGGTCGCCATGTTTGCGCGAGTGACGCCAAAGTTACGACTACCAGGTGCTGTCTCTTTATAGATCCATGGGTACTTAGAAACTGTGCTTGAATATGGCGAAGCATAGCGGCCATTCATGATCAAATATTTGTCATATTCGATGTCTGTTACGTCTGCACGCGCAACGCGGTCGCGCTTGGAGTAGTCAACCGCGAAAAATGCATTGTAGCCATTGCTTTCGAAGTCACCCATGCCGAAAGTTGCATTAGCACGCTTACGACCGAATTTTCCATCATCATTTGCGGCGATATTAACGCCACCTTCTGCACCACGGAAATTACGTTTGGTGATGAAGTTAATAACGCCACCGATCGCGTCGGAACCGTACACAGCAGAAGCGCCGTCTTTGAAAATTTCAACGCGTTCAATTGCGCTCAAAGGAATACTGTTTAAGTCATACAGTGTTGAGTTACCGTTGTTTGGATCTGCGTACGCAGATGGTGTCATACGGCGACCGTTCAACAAAATCAATGTTGAAGTAGAACCCAAGCCACGCAAAGATGCTGTTGAAACACCTGCAGCAAAAGTGCCACCAGTTAAATCTTGGTTGATGTCAGCGCCCATAGATGGAACTTGCTTCATCAATTCCGCAATATTACCAGCACCGCTTTCGGCGATTTCTTTTGCTGTAATGGTTTGAATTGGAGATGTGCCTTCTTTATCAACACGTTTGATGTTGGAACCTGTCACAGTAATTTTTTGTACTACAGGTTCTGTTGATGTTTGCTGCGCGAAGACAACATGTGAAGACGCTAATGTGAGCGCCACAGCGACTACGCTGCGTTTTAAAGTGAATTGACTAGCCAAGATTTACTCCTCGATGTGTTTTATTGAGTTTCTACACGATTGTGGCGTGTATGCGATTCTTTTAGGCCGATGTTTTTTTTGCCATCAATTTTCAAAAAAGAAACATTTGCGAATTTTACCTATCCTGTTTTATTAATAAGTAAATTAATTTACAAAAATAAAATTTGCCCGAGTAATACGAAATAAAGCTAAATATCATTTATATAAATTCATAAACCGCCAAGAATTATCGCAATGAACTTAGTTTGAAGGGGCAATTTGTGGTCTCAAGACGACATCTTCCAAAACATTTTCGCGATTATTTCCATATTTTTTACAAAATTATCTTTTGAAATAATTCATAATTGTTAAATTAAATACTGAATAAAAAACTATTTTTGAAAATTAATTCTTAATTATTCGGTACTTTAATCGGCGAATGGAATTTAGAAGCATTTATTATCAACTAGCTAATTAGCTCAATTTCGAAGGCTCAAATTGGAAAATAACAAATAGATATCGTTATGAGGTACTTGCTTTTCATGTAATTCTGTATGTTGTTTTTTTGCACGAAATCAGTTTCTGTTACAAGATAAGTACAGCAAAAAGACAGTCTGGAAAATTAGCTTACTTCTCGAAGATTGCAGAACAAAAAATGGAAAATAGGCCAGTTGTATGAATAATTTATCGAATTTGTAGATTAATTGAACTTATTTGTGGCGTTGCTAGATGTTTTTGGGAATGTTGCTCTATGGTTTTGATCCCATATAAATTGACATGGAAATACAGAAATGTTCTCATTTCGTGGGATCTTTGCTCAAACGTTGTTGCCCAAAATGGATGTGTGCGGCAACTACGCAAGTGTTCGGAAAGTAGCGTTAAGTCAAACACTAGGCGGACTAATTGGCAGAGAGCTCTTTGTTGCGAACGATTCAGATGTGAACGTTAAGATATTTTTAATGTTTATTGACGGAAGATAACGCAAATAAGTAGTAAACAATGCACGTTAAGTGCTTCTAATAGATAGATTTCCAGGAGAAATAATGAAATTTAAAGCTTCCAGTATTCGCTTAAGCGCGATTGCAATTGCTGTCGGTATGCTTGCCACAGGCGCAGCGTACGGCCAAAGTGCAGAAGGATTTATTAATGGTAAAGGCAAGTCAGGCGATAAAGTCACTGTAGTTAATGCAGAAACTGGTTCAAGCCGCGTTGTGGTCGTTGACAGCAACGGAAATTTCAGTCTCGCTAAATTACAACCTGGTAAATACACATTATCAGCTGGTGGTGTCTCTAAAGATGTTACCGTCTCTATCGGTTCTGGTACTACTGTTGTGATGACTGATTCAGTGCAGACAGTGACCGTCTCTGGTCGTCGTGCTGTGATTGATATGAACAGTACAGAAACTAATGTTGTTTTCACTGCAGAGCAAATGCAGGCATTGCCAGTTGCACGTGACGTTAACTCTATCGCTTTATTGGCTCCAGGCGTTATCAAAGGCGACCCTGATTTAGGTGCTGGTGGTTTGCCATCCTTTGGTGGTGCATCGGTTGCAGAAAACGGCTACTACATCAATGGTTTCGATGTTACTAACATTCGTAATTTCTTGTCTTACGCTGATTTGCCTTTCGATGCGATTGGCTCACAACAAGTTAAATCTGGTGGTTATGGCGCTGAATATGGCCGTTCATTGGGCGGTGTTATCAGCTTGGTGACTAAGCGTGGTACAAATAAATGGAAGTCTGGCGCTTCCTTAATTTGGGCTCCAGATGCATTACGCAGCACTGCTAAAGATGTGAAATCTCTTGATCCAGAATCTGCTGGCGGCTATGTTGTTTTTGGAAGTGCACGTAAAGATTCAGCTATTGAATATAACGTCTACAGCGGCGGTCCAATTATCAAAGATACTTTATTTTTCTTTGGTGCCCTGACAGGTAATCGTGATGAGACAGATACATTCGCGCGAGGCGATAGTACTAATTTCAAGGCTGGCAAGCCAAATGGTATTATCAAAATCGACTTTACACCAAATGATTCAAACCGTTTGGAGTTCACCGCTATTTCAAATAAAAAAGAAACTGAAATCACAGACTATATTCGTCCAACAGGTTCGCCTATTTATCAAACTAGTCATGTTGGCGCAGGTGCAAAAAGCACACGAGTATCTGGCGGCGACGTATTGATCGGTAAATACACTGGTTATGTGACAGACAATCTAACTATTTCGGCTTTGGTTGGTAGCGTTAATGATAAAGTAACGAAAACAACTGGTGCGCGTCAGGCAAATCAAGATTGTCCAGTTGTGTTGGATAATGATTTTAATGAAATCGGCTGTTGGGCGAAGCCATGGCCAGGTCCTACAGTTAGAACCCCAGGCGTAGCTGACGACGAAGATCGTCGTCGCGCATTCCGATTTGACGTTGATTATTCAATCGGCGACCATGTAATACGTGGCGGTATCGATAATCAAAAATTCACCTCAGCTGCTGCCGGCTCCGGCCAGTCAGGTGGGGCATACTGGCTATATCGCGTCACTCCGAATGGAACGATTAACGGTGTTGCTAACGCAACAACTCCAGGTGGAACATATGCTCGCCGCCGCGTTGCGAACAGTACTTCAGGTGAGTTTGAAGTAGAGAACAATGCGATCTATATCGAGGATACATGGAAAGTTAATAAAAACTTGATGGCCTATGGTGGTTTGCGTTCAGAGTCATTCGATAACCGTAATGGTGATGGTGTCAGTTTCGTTAAGAAAGACAACTTAGTTGCGCCGCGTTTAGGTTTCTCTTTGAATGCTAAGGGCGATGGAACATTGAAGATCTACGGTAACTTAGGTCGTTACTACATTCCTGTCGCATCTAATACCAATATTCGTATGACTCGTGGCGAATTGTTTGAACAACGCTTCTTCACATACACTGGCGTGGATCCTCGCACACAGGCACCAACCGGTTTGAGCGCAGAAATTGGAACACCTCAAATTACTGGTGATGGTTCTTTAGCGAATCCAGCCACGATTGCAGATACGAAGTTAAGTCCGATGAATCAAGATGAACTGATTTTGGGCTTTCAACAATCCTTGAGCAAAGACTGGACTTTCGGTATGAAAGGCATCAGTCGCCGTATCAACAGTGGTATGGATGACTACTGCTCACATATTGGCTTCGATAATTGGGCAAAAGACAAAGGCTACGCGAATTTCGATTCGAGCACGATGGCGCAATGTATCTTGGTGAACCCAGGTAAAGATGTCACGTTGATGATTGATGTCAACAATGACGGTAAATTGGTTGAGTCCACAGTCCCAGCGAAATACCTTGGTTTATCTAAGTACACACGTACACACAATGCTTTAGAATTCACTTTAGAGCGTCCATTTGATGGTAAATGGGGTGTGCAAGGTTCATACACCTTGGCTAAAACACGTGGATCTGCTGAGGGTTATGTGAACTCTGTTATTAACCAAGAAGATGCTGGCGTTTCTCAAGACTTCGACTTCGGTTCTTTAACTGATGGTTCTAGCGGCTATTTGTCGAATGATCGTCGCCACACAATCAAAGTGTTTGGTAACTACATGATCAATGACCAACTTCGTTTGGGTATGAACGCGGTTGCCAGCTCTGGCCGTCCATATAGCTGCATCGGTTTCGTACCAGAGTCTCGTCCTGATTACTCTGATGCGGCTGGTTACACAACAGCATCTTCATACTACTGCTTGAATGAAAAGGGGCAATCAGTATTGGTGCCTCGTGGTACATCAGGCCGTACACCATGGTCTGCAACGGTCGATATGCAATTGTCGTACATGCCTAAAATTGGTGATGGCAAGTTGACTTTGTCTATGGATATCTTCAATTTGTTGAACAGCCAACAGGTGCAAGAAGTTGTAGAGCGTCGTGACTATAGTCGTGACACTGTAGGTGAAGGTAAGCGTAATCCAGATTACGGCCTGCCATCATCCTTCCAGCCACCACGTTCTGTGCGTTTTACTGCACGTTACGAGTTCTAATAGCTTAAATTCTCATCTTGTATCGATGAGAATTGCTTGCCGCAAATAGTGAAAAAGCCCGATGAGTTTCTCATCGGGCTTTTTGTTTTGGTGCGCACAGAATGGGCGCACTCTTGGAGTGGCAAGTCCTCCCGTAAGCTGACAGCGCGTGGGAAGGAAGCGTGGAGCATAAATCAT
>DLGN01000305.1 GCA_002482715.1 Oxalobacteraceae bacterium UBA7693 | reverse complement strand
TACCACCATCACCGCCGCCATTTTTACCAAACATGCGCGCGATAGATTGATTGAAGTCACGCCACAATTGATCCAAATCTGGAGGACCATCTTCTGGCTTCTTACCATCTTGCTTGTCGCCCTTTGAACCACGACCCCATTGAGGATCATTCAAAGAGAGCAATGGCCTTAAGCGATTTAAAAAAGGAATTCGCATTCGTTGATTACCCGATAAATTGTTGAATTTAATAACCAAAATAAATCAAAAGAAATATAAACCGAAACATGTTATTCATCGAACACAACTTCGGCACTGGATTCGAAACTGACAGCTTCTTTTTGCATCAGCTCAACTATTGCATCACGCAACAAATCAATACCCTGACCATTTTTTGCACTAAGAAAAACTCTGTTAATTTTACCATATTCGTCCCGCTCTATCGCAGGAGCCAAATCAGCCTGGTCGATCTTATTCCATACCAATAACTGAGGAATATGATCTGCACCGATTTCTTTAAGCACATGATTCACCTGATCAATTTGATCATTTCGAACCGCACTTCCGCCATCAACCACATGCAATAGCAAATCAGCATGTATCGTTTCTTCCAAAGTCGCTCTAAACGAGGCCACTAATTGATGTGGTAAATCTCGAATAAAACCAACTGTATCTGACACCACAATATTACCAACACCTTCCAGATACAAACGACGTGAAGTAGTATCTAAAGTGGCAAATAATTGATTTGCCGCATAGGTGCCCGCCTTAGTCAAAGTATTGAACAAGGTCGATTTACCGGCATTTGTATATCCAACTAATGAAACCGTGAAAGTGTTACTTCGTCCTCTGGAACGGCGCTGCGTTTCTCGCTGTTTATGTAACTTTTCCATCTTTGCTTTGAGCATTTTCACACGCTCACCCAGCAAACGACGATCCGTTTCTAACTGGGTCTCACCAGGCCCGCGCAAACCGATACCACCTTTTTGTCGCTCAAGGTGAGTCCAGCCACGAACCAAACGCGTTGCCAAATGCTGCAACTGCGCAAGTTCGACTTGAACCTTACCTTCATGACTCTTGGCTCGCTGCGCAAAAATATCCAAAATCAAGCTAGTACGATCAACAACCCGTATCTTTAAATGACGCTCGAGATTCCTCTGCTGCGCCGGTGATAGAGCATGATTAAAAATGACGAGATCGAGACTGAGATCAGTGACAGCATGAGCGACTTCATCAGCCTTACCAGAGCCTATGAATAAGGCCGCATCAGGACTGGATCGCTTACATACAATGCTTGTGATAGTCTCAGCCCCCGCAGACAGCGCGAGCTGAGAAAGTTCATCTAAACTTGCGGCAAAGTCTCCCTTGCCGAAGTCCACGCCAACTAGTGCAGCGCGCATATAAACCTAAAATAAATACAAAAACTTGTGAAGTTCAACAATAATTACTCTGCTTCTGAATCAGAATTAATACTCACCGCACGGGCTGGAACCACGGTAGAGATAGCGTGCTTATAAACCATCTGAGTTACAGTATTACGTAACAACACGACATACTGATCAAATGATTCAACATGACCTTGCAACTTAATGCCGTTGACCAGATAAATTGAAACAGGAATGTGTTCTTTTCTTAACGCATTCAAAAATGGGTCTTGTAACAGTTGCCCTTTATTGCTCATAACAGCTCCATTGTGTTGTTGTGATTAGGAGTTGGGGACACCTTTTATTATTTCAAGTGTCCAAAAGATAATTAAGATACCACGAGAAATTAATTTTTAAAATACTTCCAAGAAATTTAACGAAGTAAAGTTTGTATCTGCTATTTTTTTACTTCGAATCTTTGGTAAAAGGATTTTTTCCCGAACGCATTTCTATACGCAAAGGTGTTCCAGTTAGATTAAACGTTTCTCTAAAATGCTTTTCTAAGTAGCGTTTATAGACATCACCAATCGCATCCAAGGCATTACCGTGAATCACAATGATAGGAGGATTTTGACCGCCTTGATGCGCATAACGCATCTTAGGACGAATTGAACCCTTACGTTTCGGCTGTTGATGCTCAACTGCTTCAATCAAGGCACGAGTCAATTTTGGTGTCGACAAATTCGCCATCGCCGCTTCATATGCCGAATCAATCGACTTCATTAACGGAGCAATCCCGGTAGATTTCAGGGCTGATATAAAATGAAATTTAGCAAACGTCAGAAAATTCAACTTGCGTTCGATGTCCATCTTAATTTCATCACGCCTGTCACTCTGCAAACCATCCCATTTATTCACACCGACTACAAGAGCGCGACCAGATTCCAAGATAAAACCTGCAATATGCGCATCTTGTTCAGAAATATCTTGCTGCGCATCGAGTAATAACAAGACGACATTTGCTTCAGATACTGACTGCAAGGTTTTCACTACAGAGAACTTCTCGATCGCTTCAAACACCTTACCACGTCGAAGAATACCGGCAGTATCGATCAAAGTATATTGCTGACCATCGCGCTCAAAAGGAATTTCAATTGAATCACGGGTAGTTCCGGGCATATCGAATGCAATCACGCGCTCTTCGCCAAGCAAAGTATTCACCAAAGTTGATTTACCAACATTTGGACGCCCCACAATCGCAATCTTGATACCCTTTGCTGCGTCGACATTCTCTTCTGGCTCATCAGGTCGAGACGCATAGGCGATATTTAAGGCTTCTTCCACCAAATCGTTGACGCCATCACCATGCGCCGAAGAAATCACATAAGGATCTCCCAAGCCAAGTTCGTAGAAATCCGCAGCGACGCTGGTATAACGCATACCTTCTGCTTTATTCACCACCAACATGACTGAACGACCAGACTTACGTAAAAAATCCGTAATAGTCTTATCGTGCGGGGTCAAACCTTGACGACCGTCGACCAGAAAAACAATGACATCGGCTTCCGCTACGGCTTGCTTGGTTTGCTTCGCCATTTCATGCATGATGCCTTCTTTGGCAACTGGCTCAAAACCACCTGTATCAATCACTAAAAAAGGACGTTCACCAACCCGTCCTTCACCATAGTGACGATCACGGGTCAGCCCTGGCAAATCCGCCACCAAGGCGTCACGAGTACGCGTCAGGCGATTAAACAGTGTGGATTTACCGACATTTGGTCGGCCGATTAAAGCGATAACTGGTTTCATCAATTTATTCCGTCGCAAATGCGACAACAGCACCTGATTTCGTTTGCACAATCAGGTTATTACCGACAATTGCCGGCGCAGACATAATCTTGCTTCCATCCGTCGGCATACGCGCCAGGAAAGAACCATCTTCTCTCGATAAAAAATGCAGGAAACCCAAACGATCACCGATCACCACTGCACGACCAAACGAAGTTGGCGTTGCCCATCCGCGATTCGTCAATTTATC
>DLGN01000200.1:243-9434 GCA_002482715.1 Oxalobacteraceae bacterium UBA7693 | reverse complement strand
AGATACTCGATTATCGCTAAAGAATCCCACACTACCGAAACACCGTCATGCAAGCAAGGCACCTTCCCCGCAGGAGAGAATTTTCGGAAATTTTCCCAATTGCTGCCTGTACCAAAAGTAACCAGTTTTTCTTCAAACAGTAATTCCAATTCGCGCATCATAATCCACGGGCGTAAAGACCATGATGAGTAAACTTTGTTGGCGATATAAAGGGTGTACATGCAAGGCCTCTCGTGTGCGATAAAACGGTAATGAATTCAAATAATTTCGATCTATTATGACTGAGTTTGCGTAAGCTTAGTTCCCAAAAAACTGTTTTCTGTAAGCGAGCGGACTGGTTGCCGTGATCCGCTTAAATTGTCGTCGAAAAGTTTCTTCCGAGCCAAAACCTGTCAATGCAACAATGCGCACCAAACTGGTTGATGAAGATTCGAGTAATTCTTTGGCCAAGGCGACCCGCTCGCGTGCGATCCATTCTTTTGGCGTGGTGTTTGTCAATTGCAGGAACTGTCTTTGTAAGGTGCGTTCACTCATCGCGGCTCGTTTCGCCAGCGCGGATAAACTATGATCCCGTGCGAGATGTGCACGTATCCAATCAAGCAATTGCGACAAACGTCCGCGCTCATCTTGCGCAATTGGACGAGGAATAAATTGCGCTTGGCCACCTTCCCGATGCGGTGGGATCACCAATCGTTGCGCTACTTGATTCGCGACTTTCACACCATAATCTTTTCTGACTAGATATAACAACATATCCAGTCCAGCCGCTGATCCGGCGGAACTGATGATCTGACCATCGTCGACATACAGGTCATCCGACTCTACCAACAAGCTTGGATACGCTAATTGAAGCTTTTCAGCATATCGCCAATGCGTCGTGACTTTTCTATCATCCAAAATACCGGCTGCTGCGAGTACAAATATGCCTGAACAGATCGTACAAAAGCGCACTCCACGTGCATAGGCCGCGCGTATCTTCTTGAGCAATTCTTCCGGTGGAGTCTCATCGGTATCGCGCCAACCCGGCACAACGATGATATCTCCTTGTTTCAACTGATCTAAGCGACGCAAAGAATAGGGTGCTTCAACTAAAATACCACCAGCCGCACGCAGCTTGCCCGACTCAATTGCGCAGACTTGAAACCGATACCAATCAACATTGAGTTCAGGGCGATGCAGCGAAAATAGTTCGACCGCACAAGCAAATTCAAACGTGCATAATCGATCGTAGGCAAGCGCAATCACAAGTGGTGCAGGCATAGACTTTAGGCTTAAAACTTCACAAAATGAGATTTTATAGGGTTGACGTATTTTGACTGAATACTGTCATTTACGACACTATACTGCGATCTCACCGTCAAGCACAATCACCTTGTTTGGAAACGCACTTTAACCACACTAGGAGAAAATATGTCGACCAATGCCGTACTCGAAGTGACTGCCGCAAATAGCGCTGATGCCTTGCATCGCTTCGCATCTAGTTTGCAATATGAAACCGATTGCTGGGATGTGCATGAAGCATTTGCAGAAGGCGATCCGGGATTTGTTTTGTTCGATGTTCGTACACCTGAAGAGTATCAAAGCGGGCATATTCCCGGCGCGATCCACATGATGCGTGGCAAAATGATTGCATCAAAACTCAACAAATATCCACCAGAAACTTTGTTTGTTACTTACTGCGCAGGTCCGCATTGTAACGGTGCAACTAAAGCGGCGATCGTACTCGCCAAGTTGGGGCGTCCGGTCAAAATTATGCTCGGTGGTATCACAGGTTGGGTAGATCAGGGATACCAACTGACGAGATCTGAACCCTAGACTTTATCAGCGCGTTGAAAATTCACTATTCTAGGACTTACGCAAAACAGACGCTGGCGTTGTTGGTTCGCCTCGCCCCCTGCCTTCGCAGGGGCAGGCCAAGCAACCGTACTGTCTTCGGCTTCCCGCCCCCGATTCAAGCATTCGAGGGCAGGCTCTAGCCAACGCAATTTTGCGTAAGTCCTATATTCAATCAATTGTAGTAGAAAGAATAGTGAATTTTGTTATGCGGGTTTCGTCATATCATCAGCCTTGCAAGGTCAAGACCTGCAGGCTGGCTTCCCTTATATTGAATAGCTCGGTACATCTGATGATTAAGGGAGACGCAGCGTGACTAACACTAATGCAAGCAAGGATCGTCGTCACTTCTTACAAAGTTCACTCACGCTTGGTGCGCTAAGCTTAAGCCCTTTATCGCATGGACAAAACACCAAAACTAACAAGCAAATCCCAACCCGGGCGCAAGCAATACCGCTCAAACAAGTGCGGCTGTTGCCGTCACCCTATTTAAAAGCGCTACAGGCTAATCAAGCGTATTTATTGCGATTAGATGCAGATCGCTTTCTCCATAATTACCATCGCTTCGCTGGGCTCGCAGTCAAAGGCAAGATCTATGGTGGCTGGGAATCCGACACCATCGCTGGCGAAGGACTTGGGCATTACTTGTCTGCCTTAGCATTGATGTTCGCGCAAACAGGCGAAGCAGAATTTCAAAGCCGAATCCATTACATCGTCACGGAATTGGCGCGTGTACAAAAGGCACAAGGTGATGGCTACATTGGTGGTTTCATGCGCAAGCGCCGTGATGGTAGCATCGTTGACGGTAAAGAAATTTTCGCAGAAATGCTGCAAGGTGAAATTCGCTCCGCTGGCTTTGACCTGAATGGTTGTTGGGTTCCTTTTTACAATTGGCACAAGCTAATGGCAGGTCTGCTCGATGCGCATCAATTAACGGACAACGCACAAGCATTAGCTGTACTGATAGGACTCGCTGATTATATCGACCGCTTTTTTGCAGGTATCAATGAAGAACAATTGCAGTTGATTCTTAACTGTGAACACGGTGGCATCAACGAAAGTTTTGCAGAGCTCTATGCACGCACTGGCGACCGACGTTGGCTGGCGTTGGCACTCCGTTTGTATCATCACAAGGTACTGAAACCTTTAGAACAAGAACGTGATGAATTAGCGAATATCCACGCCAATACCCAGATACCCAAATTAATCGGCTTAGCGCGCCTGTATGAAGTGCATGGGCAAGATGCACACGCCAAGGCCGCCAATTACTTTTGGCGACGCGTCACGCAGCATCATAGCTATGTGATTGGTGGGCATGGTGATCGTGAATACTTTTTTGAGGCGGACACCGTCGCCAAGCATTTGACCGAACAAACCTGCGAGGCCTGTTGTAGCTACAACATGCTCAAGCTAACTCGCCATCTGTATAGCTGGCAGCCAGATGCTGCGTACTTTGACTACTACGAACGCACCCATCTCAATCATATTCTGGCGCATCAAGATCCAGCGACTGGTATGTTCACCTATATGACACCGTTAATGTCAGGCGTCGCGCGTGCCTATTCCAGTGAGGAAAATGATTTCTGGTGTTGTGTTCTATCAGGGATGGAAAGCCACGCCAAGCATGGCGATTCGATTTATTGGCACGACAAAGATAGTTTGTTAATCAATCTGTATATTCCATCCACACTCGATTGGAAGCAGCAAGGCTTACAGCTAGAAATGCAGACGGCTTATCCCTATCAAGAAGAAATTATATTCAGGGTACAACAAGCCAGTCGCCGTAAAAAATTGAGTATGGCGTTTCGTATTCCCAGTTGGGCGAAAGAATATCAAATCCATGTCAATGACAAACCGCTCACAACGCAGCTTGAAAAAAATTACCTCGTCTTGCAAAGAGAATGGCGCAAAGGCGATGTGATACGCCTGACTTTACCGATGACTTTACGTATGGAAAAGGCGCAAGGAAGCCAGAATGTCGCTGCGATTCTGCGTGGCCCCATGGTGCTCGCTGCCGATCTTGGTGGAAGCGATCAAGCTTTTAATGGCATCGCGCCAGCCCTTGTAGGGAAAGATATTTTGTCTGCGTTTTCAAGCATACAATCGAGCGCTGCGCATTACCAAAGCAAGGGCATAGG
Organism: Oxalobacteraceae bacterium UBA7693; assembly: GCA_002482715.1. Classification (GTDB taxonomy): domain Bacteria; phylum Pseudomonadota; class Gammaproteobacteria; order Burkholderiales; family Burkholderiaceae_D; genus Undibacterium. The sequence continues at coordinate 5,463 of DLGN01000200.1, read as the reverse complement.
GCGCCCACATGATCTGCAATTCAAGCCCTTCTACGCGCAATATACACGCCGCTCTGCGGTCTATTTTTCTATTTATGACGATGCCGCTTGGCAGCAAGCAGAGACAGAGGTAAAACGTGAACAAGCGCGCTTGCATGCGCTCAGTCTGCGTGCGGTTGATGTGATGCATTTGGGTGAAATGCAAGCAGAGCGCGATCACCAATTAGAGGCGGAAATTTCTTATCCTGTTGTGTATCGTGGCAAAAATGGCCGAGATGCCAGAACGGGTGGTTTCTTCAGCTTCTCTATGAAAGTTCAGCCTGGTCCTTTGGTCTTACAAGCAACCTACTCTGGCGAAGAAAAGAATCGCGATTTCAGTATTACGATTGATAATGTAGAAATCGCGCACGTTGTTCTCAATGGAAACCAAGCCGGTGAATTTATCGAGCAAGAATATCCCATTCCTGAATCACTCACGCATGGCAAAGAAAAAATTCGCATTCGCTTTAATCCTAAAAATGGCCGTACCGCGGGTCCGGTGTTCGGCTGTCGTCTTTACAAAGCGAGTATCACCACAGCCTCATAAATGCTTTAGCGCTTCACGTACACTAAGCGCAGAAAAGAGGATTTGATGGGCGGTCACAAAATCGCGGACTTGATCTGGCTGCCACCTTGCGTAATCCCGTAATGCCCAGCCTATCGCTTTACGAATAAAGAAATCTTCTTCAGCGGCGAGTTGTAAGGCATATGAAAATAAACGCGCGGTATCGGTCTGCAAACGCCAGCCCAATTGATGCGTCATGGCAATCCGTCGAACCCACAACGACGAATGATGCAATGCCTGATCCATCGTATCTTGAGCATCAGGAGAGTGTGCCCGTGTCAAGAAGACGATATCGCCAATCACCGCAGCCAAGCCATCGACGCTATCCCACCAAGATTTTTTCTGCGCCAGTTGAATCAATGCGGAGACGTCTCGCAGACGCAGTATCTTTTTGTGTTGCGCCAATAAATCAACCGCAATGTATTGATACTCACGTTGCGGCAATTGCCACAATAAATCTGCTAATTGTAAAACTTCGGGCGCGCTGAACTTTGACTTTCCGATTGGCTTAACGACTTGCGCTAATAACTTTCGTCGTAATGGCGTTTTGATGCCCAGAAAATCAAACTGATCACGCATATAGGCGCGCATCGCAGATGCATGCTCAGGGTTAGCGTTCAGTTGCAAACTGCTCCGGATTTCTTGGACAAATTGATCAGCTAACATGAGGATTGCACGACGAGTTGGAGACAGTCTTAATGATAAGCGCAATCAGTCCCAACTAGCTACAACCGCCACCGCAACCAGATCCGCAACTACCACCGTCACAGCTGCCATCACTACCCGAATCACAACTTGAGGTTTGCATACTGCCTGAGCTTCCACATGAGCCGCCCTGCTGCGCGGCTTGTTCCGCTTGCTTACGTTGATGGAGCTCTAGCATAGGCGCAGTGATCAATCCTAGAGCGACAAGTTGCGCTGGCTCAAAACTACCTGGATAAAATGTGGCGCCAGTACCCTTACCCAACAAACTCATATTTTGCCAGCCAATCCGATCGCCCTGCATTTGATAGCTGTAGCCGCGTGGCATCTTCAGGCGTCGGTCTAAGGTGAATAGGTTTGGAGCAAAGTGACTTAGCGGATCTTTACCAGCAATCCGTCGTAGTTGTAGCAGCGTTGCCGCTAAGGCTGCACTCATGTCCGATTCCATCTGGGTGGCTTCAACGTGTGGGATCTCTCGGCCAAAATGTTGGCGACAGAAACTGTCCACAGTTTGCGCTTTAAAATCCGACTGCGGCAAGCTAAGCCAAGCATGCCAAATCGAATCGGCCGCCTTTGATGGCAAACCACAGGCTTGTTCACTACGTCGCACACAATCAAAGAACATCATCAAGCCTTCTGCTGCTTGGATAAAAAAAACGGCATCACTAGGGATGCCGGTAAATTCATTCTTTGCGGTGCGTTGCCAATGTGGGAGCAAACCCGAAGGTAGCTCACTGAGTTGGTGTCGATACTTTGATTGACGAATCAGATGTTGAAATCGATTTTGCTGTAATACCGCATCAATCCGCGTGTAGATTTTTTGGAATACCATTTGATCTCCTTTATTATTGTTTTTAGTTTTTTTATATGTACTCTGTTTGCGCTTTGATTTTAGGCTTGAAAGATGACAAATTCGTGACAAAATCGCGGCCTATTAAACAAAAAATAGTCCTGTTGTAGAAAGCCTACATTCGGCTCCTGAACCATCTTCAGGCTAAGCCCAAAGCCAGTAAACAAGCCAAAATCAACAACAAACTCAGCAAACCCAGTAAGCGGGTTTTGATTCCAATCACGTTGCCGCCCATGATCTCGATATTTTGTGCAATCAAAATCAAAGCCACCACATGCAATGGCAACAAAACCGCATTCACCACCTGACTAGAATAAATCAAGGGAATTAAGGGCAAGCCCGGTATCGAAACAACACTAGCAGCAGCGACTGTTAGCGCGATAAACGCCGCATAAAAAAATTGAAAATGTTTAGAATCTAAGTCTAGCGAAGCAGGCGCACCTATGCCTTCTGCAATCGAATACGCTGTCGCAATCGGTACGATAGCAGCAGCCAACAAAGAGGCTCCTAGTAAACCAACGCCGAATAAAATCGTGGCAAATGATCCCGCCAAAGGCTGCAATGCGAGCGCCACATCACTGGCATCTTTGATATGGATACCCGACCGGTGCAAAGTCGCAGCGCAAGCGATCGCGATGGCAATCCCGATCACACCTGTCAAGATCGAACCAATCACCACATCGACCTGCTCCCAGCGTAAATTCTTCACCGAGATTTTTTTATCCACCGCATAGGATTGAATAAAGGCCAAACCCCACGGAGCTAAAGTTGTTCCCAAGGTAGCAGCAATCGCGATCCAACCCAATTGATTATCGGGAAGATGCGGGATCAATGCGCCCTGCGCAACTGCTGACCAATCTGGTGCCGCCAATGTGCCATCGACAATGTACAAAGCCAGCGTTGCGGAAATGAATAACAGAATTTTTTCTATGCGATGAAATGAACCAAGTACAACCACCAGACAAATTAGAACTGCAGCAATTGGCGCACTGATCCAAGAAGGAACGCCTATCATGCCAAGCGCCGCGGCGATGCCTGCGTATTCAGCACAGATGGTGCCAAAATTGGCGAACAGTAAACCGATGACGGCGGCGTATGCCCAATGCCGGCCCCAATGCTGGCGAATCACACCGACAAAGCCCAAACCAGTAGCCGCGCCGATGCGTACTGCCAGCATGTGAAACTGCACCAGTAGCAAAGTCGAGAGGGGGATGATCCACAAAAAACGATAACCGTACTCGGTACCTAAAATCGAATAGGTGGTGATACCAGCTGGATCATCATCCGATAAGCCAGCCAGCAAACCCGGTCCGAGTACCGCCATAAACGCGACCAGCCAGCCCAAACCAGTCGCCCGATACTGCGCAAATTGCGCCGCTATGCCGCGCTTGTGATGCGCAATCGCATGCGGGTACCGGCGCGAGTTTTTTGTCATAGCGATCCTAAGGTGTGCAACAAAACGATCTTTGATACTAACACCCTAGTACTGCAAGAGAACCCTGATTAGCGCAAGCTTAGTGCGCTTTCTTTTGCACTAATGCACTACCAATACCATGCCGCGCTGGCTCACTAATTGCGGTGACCGTACCATCGGGATTAAAACGAATCGCACTTGCTGCGCCAATCTCGGCATCGCTTTTATCCAGATTCCATTGATGACCAAAACGTGCCAAACCCGTCGCTTGGGGACCGCCAATAAAGTTAGGCTCAACTTGAGTTTGCTCGGCATTACGCTCAGACATACGCGGCGCAGCCAAGGCGCGCAGCATATCCATATTTAAATCAATATGATTGACGATAGTTTGCAAGACTGTCGTGATGATGGTCGAACCACCCGGGCTACCGACCGTGAATGCTGGCTTACCATCTTTAAACGCAATCACGGGTGCAATGCTGCTACGCGGCCGTTTGCCCGCTTCAGGGATATTCGGATGCGGCGCAGTGAAATCAAAATCACTTAGTTCATTATTCAACAAGAAGCCATATCCTGGCACCACCATACCATTGCCACCCCAGTCTTCTATCGTATAGGTGTAAGCAACAATATTCCCTTCTTTATCACTCACTGTTAGATGCGTGGTGTGATTACTTTCTTCTTTCACCACAGCCGAGGCTGAACCAGCAAATACACGTGGACGTAGCGGAACACTAGGATCTTGCTGGAATGGATAAGGATCGCCAGGTAAAGCTGCATTTGTGCGACTCGCAGCTTGATCGAGACGAATTTGTTGCGCTCTAAGTTTGCTGTAATCTTTACTCAACAAACCCGCCACGGGCACATCCACAAATTCAGGATCGCCGATATAAGCATTGCGATCGGCGAAGGCCAAACGTGAAGCCTCCAGATACAAATGCTCAACTTGCTGACGTGACATTTTCTTGGTGTCAAAGTTTTCCAAAATGTTCAAAGCCAATGCCACCGTTAATCCACCACTACTAGGTGCACCGAGGGCATATAGGTCATAGCCGCGATAAGTGCTATGGAGCGGCAAGCGTGTTCGGACTTCGTAATTGAGTAAATCGGCTTGCGTCATATTGCCGGGGCGAACCTTCGCATTGCCGTGCACGGGTGGATTGTTCACTGTATTCAACAACGCATCGGCGATTTTGCCGCGATAGAAAGCATTCGCGCCATTCTGTGCCAAAATTTTGTAAGTCTTCGCTAAGTCGGGGTTTTTGAACGCATAACCGACTGGCAAAGGCTTGCCGTCATGTAAATACAAAGCACTGCTAGAGCTATACAAAGCAAACTTCTTCGCCGCGCCGCTATTTAAGTGATGAAAAATCGGTGAGATCTTGAATCCTTGCTCCGCTGTTTGAATCGCGGGTGCCAAGACCTGTTTGAACTGCATGCTGCCATAACGTTTCAAGGCCTCATCCCAAGCCCGCACAGTACCCGGTACGCCAACCGATCTGCCGCTACTGACCGCGTCTTCCCACTCAATGGCTTTGCCATTTTCTGTAAAAATATCAGAACGTACACTGGCAGGGGCTGTTTCACGATGATCTAAGACCACGAAACGTTTTTCTTTCGCCAAATAAATTAGCATGAAACCACCACCGCCAATGCCGCAGCTAAACGGAT
>DLGN01000200.1:0-214 GCA_002482715.1 Oxalobacteraceae bacterium UBA7693 | reverse complement strand
CGGATCGGTCACGCCGAGTGTTGCTGCTGCGGCGACGGCGGCATCAATTGCATTACCACCTTGGTTCAAAATTTTCAGCGCGGATAGTGATGCGGTTTCGTTGATACTTGCCACCGCGCCACCAGTTCCAGTGGCAATCGGAGTTTTATTTGTTGCGAAAACAGGCGTGGCAGAGAAACTCAAGCTCACGGCGAGACTGATCAAAAGCAGAGAA
>DLGN01000076.1:4666-5519 GCA_002482715.1 Oxalobacteraceae bacterium UBA7693 | reverse complement strand
GTTGATTGAATCGCCAAATGGTATCGTTTGTGCCGCTTCGTGAATGATTTTGCTCGCGATATCTTGAACCTTTTCTATCACATCAACCTCTTTCAAAATTACGACGAACTCATCTCCGCCAGTACGCGCGATGAAATCTGATTTGCGAACGATTTTGCTGAGCAAATGTGTGAAGTGCATCAGGACTTTGTCACCGATGTCATGTCCAAATTGATCGTTCACCGCTTTAAATCCATCCAGATCAATCATTAAGACATAGAAGCTGCTAATCATGTTTGCATGCATTTCGAACTGAATTTTGGCGATGTTTTTTTCTAATCCAAGGCGATTTGCCACATTGGTGAGATGATCCGTCATCGCCAATTGCGTCGCCGATTCTTCCAGGATTTTTCTTTCTGTAATATCGTTGACCAAGCCCTGCAAGATGTTGTTTTCAACCGAACTCAGTACCAAATTAATCCATTTTTTCTGTGCCGGTGTGCCGACTTCTATCATGAAGTCTTCCGACGAAACATGCTCGTCATGCGTCGCATTTTCTAACATTCCCTGTAGTCTTAGCGCGTAGTCGTTTAGGTTATGAATTAAGCTAAATTTGATGGTGTCAGCTGACGCCTCATGATTCATTGAGAACAATCTGAGAAACGCTGGATTCGAAGAAATCACTTCTCCATTTGGATTGAGTAAAAAAATGCCAGTTTCTGAATTATCAAAAATCGCGCGAAATTTTCTTTCGCCGATCTGATGTTGCATACGCAGATCGCGTTCATCTTCCAGAAGCTGAGATAACTTAGAGAACAGCGTATTCACATCGCGGACCAATTGTCCAATCTCATCGCGTTCATTGCCCGGCGGT
>DLGN01000076.1:0-4635 GCA_002482715.1 Oxalobacteraceae bacterium UBA7693 | reverse complement strand
GGTAGTGGCAGCGAAGTGTTTGCGTCTGCCGACAAGTGATGCAGTCGGTCCGAAATCTTTTTGATCGGACGTGTGATTAAATACATCACAATAACAACCACTGCCCCAGCCATGATCAAGGCTTGCAGCATCAGTAGCAGGGCGATAAATCGCGCTTTATTGTTGACTTGTGATCGAATGAACTGAATGTCTGGTGTTAGTTCAATTTGACATACCGATTCCTTATTATTGAAAGGAGAGTAAATTGGTCGTTGTATTAATAAATTTGTGGTGAGATTCGGGACGAAGGTTTTATTTTTATTAAACTTTTTTTCTTTATGCAATTCGGTCAGAACGATTTTTTCTGAATATATTTTGATGCTGGCAACGTCTTCATTTTTTAACAGGCCTTGTCCTAGTTCTTTTGCCAAATTAGTGTCTGATAAATAGCAAGCAATACTCACGGTATTTTCGACTGTGCTGAGTAAAGTTTCCATTCGATTCTTTGCTAACTCTTGTTCTGTGTTGGATTCCCAAAAATACGTGATGGCCGCGAATATTCCACCTACGCATAACGCAATTACCAACAGCAATACGCTGCTGCGATAAACAATGCTGGTGCGAAGTAGCTTTAGCATAGAGCGGAGTGTCAATTTCTTAAATTGGCTTATGATTTCAGTGGGTCAAACACAATTTTTACGCGCCTGTCGATCTTTTTTCTGTCTACATAGGCGATTGCGCCTTTGATGCTGCTTACCAGCTCGATTGCTTGTTCCGTCGATGCGACTTGTTTGGGTGGTGAACCCTGTCCGGAAAACATTAAACGTGCCCAATACGAACTAATTTCTGACAGTTCTTTACTCACCATGACATTGTAAAAATTTGCTTTCTCTGTCAATGGATTTTCGAGATCAATTGGTTGCGCATTGATTCCAGAGGCTAGCTTGCGATTGCGTCCCATATAGACATTAATCACCTCGTCTTTGCTCATACGATCGATACCTGAATGTGGATTGGCAATCACCACAAAATCATTCGAGGCTTTGAGTGCATTGCTATAGCTGGCAAATGCCAGAAACACCAACAAAATCATCGTAAATTTGGCTGCACACATGATCGTTGTGATTTATCCGTCAGGATTAATTAAAAATAAAATTGTAAGAAGCACTGATGATCGTCGCTCTTCCATTCCAATCTGGCTGCACTGCACGCACGATTAACCGCTCTTGATTATGTATTCTGTCGATTTGTAATTTGAGATCACTGGTTTGATTGAGGCTGTATCGAAATCCTATTGATTGAGAACTTTGTTCATTGCGTGTCGCTTTCAAGAAGCCTTGCACACCTGTTTCTACTTGGTCGATCCCAGCATGAACGCCTAGCGGTAAGCCTGTAATAATATTTTTTGATTCTGCTGGTCGTGTTTTGGCGAAAGTGAGATAGGAAGTCCAGGCCTTTACTCTATATGCCACAGTAAAAAATCCGGCGATATTCGAATTGAAACTCAAGGTTTCAGATCTCAGACGGCTTAACATGAGTTGCGCCTGTAATGGTCCATCGTCGTATACGATACCCGCAGATAAGTAATGGATTTTTTTCCCTTTGAATGACAAGTTGTTTGCCAGCATTTCTGCGTTTGAGCCAAACTGTGTAAATAAAGGAGACCTGAGAGTGTCGATTAAATGATCAATGCTAGGGAAATTATTATTGCACTTGAGTTCTGAATAGCCAAGGCGCGCCAGCCATTTCTGCGATTGAAATTCAAACTGCGCTCCAGTAATTTTTGAGCCTTTCAAAGAAAAATAGATGTTGGGTGCTTCTGTCAGTACTCGCTCTTGTGCTTTGCCTGCAAAAATTTTGATTTTTGCTTGCCCACTACCGACATCGTATTTGTAGGCAGCATCAACACCATCGATGTAACTGACGATTAAACCGCCAAAATATTCAACAGGTGGTCTCACCCAAATATAAGAATATGCAACGTTTCTAGAGTCAGATAGAGGATACACATCAAAGCCTAATCTACCAGCTCGCAGATCGAGTCCATCTGAAGGCAAATATCTAATGAAGCCCCAAGTCAGTTCTGGTTTGAATTTACCTTCTCGCCGCCGCACAACAGTTTGTGCTGTTGCTTCAAGATCTTCGCTAAGACTGCCAGATATCTGCAGACCAAGTAATGAATCAATGCCTACATCAAGGCGACGGCTCGCACCGACACCGTGGTTTTGCAAGAGGTCTCTCAGATAGTCAAATTTAGCTGAGCTGTTATAGGCAACGCCTATCGTGCCAAAGCCACTGAATTTAATACTCGAGTCTTGATTCTGTGACGGTGTTGTTTCCGTTGTTTCTGCCGCAGTTGTTGCGCTTGCTATGGCTGGATTTGTTGTAAATAGCGGCAAGCAAATGAGTATGGTGACTAACTTCGTACCAAGTTTTGATAAGTTATTGCTGTGTATTGGGTCTGGCTTGTTTTCACGTGTAGCAGTATAGACACTGCAATCATGCATTTGCCATAGACGGGAATTACTGTGCTTATTACTGTGCTTAAGGGAGCAAGCTTTCATAAAACCTCGTCTCGAACAAATCTGTTTCGCGTTAAGGATGCCCAATCAATACCCAATTTCATATTACACAGTAGCAATTAGGCTTGCAATGTCTTATTTTTGAGCTTGTGCGAAAACGACAGTTATTGTTATTCGAGCAGCAGATTCAGCAGACTAATCAGACAATTTTTTAAAATATCGCCTGATTAGTCTGACTATTTGCTAGAAAGGTTGATCACAGCTGGTCTACTCGAATAGCTTATTTAGCTAGGTTACTTAGTTAAGTAATTTGGCTAAATAACTCAGACAATTCGGGGATTAATTTTTAGTGCTAACTTGCAAAATTAATTTGCCAAAATTTTTACCCTCAAACAGCATTTGTAATGCGTCTGGAAAATTCTCTAAACCATGCACAATATCTTCACGTGTATGAAATTGACCTTGTGCCATCCATGCACCCATTTCTTTGATCGCTTCTGGATAACGTTTAACGTAGTCAAAAACCACGATGCCTTCCATTTTGGCGCGGTTGACGAGTAAAGCGAGGTAATTCGATGGGCCTTTAATTGCTGTGGTGTTGTTGTACTGTGAAATCGCTCCGCAAACAATAATCCGCGCTTTCATATTGATGCGCGTGAGTACTGTGTCGAGAATTTCACCACCGACATTATCAAAGTAAATGTCCACACCGTTCGGACAATGTTCTTTCAGTCCATCTTTTACTGAACTATTTTTGTAATCAATGCAGGCGTCAAAACCGAGCTCGTTGACGACAAAGTCGCATTTCTCTTTGCCGCCAGCGATACCGACTACGCGGCAGCCTTTGTGTTTAGCGACTTGGCCCACGGTTTGACCAACTGCGCCCGCGTAACCTGATACCACCACTGTTTCGCCAGCTTTTGGCTGACCGACGTCAAGCAATCCAAAATACGCAGTCATACCTGGCATACCCAATGCATTTAAATACGTCGGCAAGGGGGCGAGTTTGGGATCGACTTTATAGAAAGCACCATATTTGTCATCGGCTTTCCCTGTCCAATATTCTTGAACACCGATACTGCCAGACACATAATCGCCAATTTGGAAGCGATCTGATTTGGATGCAATCACGATGCCAATACCACCAGCACGCATGACTTCATTAATTTCTACCGGACGTATATATGACTTTCCACCATTCATCCATCCACGCATGGCTGGATCGATCGACAGGTACAAAGTCTTGATCTGAATCTCGCCTTCATTTAGAAATGGTAAAGCTTCGGATGTATGCTGCCAATTGTCTGACGTTGGGAAGCCAAGCGGACGTGCCGCAAGTCGAATTTGGCGATTCATTGTTGTCATGATGCGGTCTCCGAATGAAAAAGAAAGGGGGAAAGGGGCAAATATATAAATGTAGAACAAGAGCGAAATTCAAAGCAGAATATACCTTAAATAGAACGACTGTGCTTTTATTTTGCAAAGCAAAAAAAATGGGCTGAACATGCGACAATACATGCTTGATTTTTTGCTGATAGTTTTTGCGTGTCTTCCCACCAATTATTTTTCCTTCACTTTTCCAGCTGTTCAAGTATCTATGCGTCCAGAATATATCCTGACTTTGTCTTGCCCTGATCAACGCGGCATCGTTCATAGCGTTTCCGGTTTTCTCGCCAATCATGGTTGCAATATTATTGATTCGGCGCAGTTTGGCGATGCCCATTCAAAGTTGTTTTTTATGCGTGTACATTTTTCCGTAGAAGACTTTGCGATTAGTGACCAAGTTTTGCGTCAGAAATTTACAGATGTGGCACAAAGTTGGCAGATGGGATGGCAACTTCACGATGCGCATCACAAGCCGCGCGTGGTGTTAATGGTGTCAAAAATTGGTCATTGCCTGAATGATTTACTGTTTCGTTTTAAGAGCGGTTTATTGCCGGTGGAGATTAAAGCGATTATTTCAAATCACACAGATTTCTATCAATTAGCAGCTAGTTACAATATTCCTTTCCATCATTTGCCATTAGCAGCAGGTGCAAGTGCGGAAGAAAAACATGCGCAGGAACAAAGAGTATTAGAAGTGATCAATGCCAATCATGCCGAGTTGGTGGTGTTGGCGCGTTACATGCAGATA
>DLGN01000192.1:13047-13547 GCA_002482715.1 Oxalobacteraceae bacterium UBA7693 | reverse complement strand
CGCCACTGATCGGGTTCCAGCGTCCTACATTACAAACGAAGCTTGGTTAGGCACCTATAATTTTTATGTCGATGAACGCGTCATCGTACCGCGCTCATTTATCGCAGAACTCATTCCAGAGCGATTCAATCCTTGGGTACAAGATCCAGAAGAGGTCACTGACATTTTGGAACTCTGCACTGGATCTGGCTGCTTACCGATCATGTTGGCGGATGCTTTTGAAAACGCGCAAGTAGACGCCGTTGATATTTCTAAAGAGGCTTTAGAAGTTGCCCGCAAAAATGTCGCGACTTACGAACTCGAAGATCGCATCACCTTAATCGAATCCGATTTATACAGCAATGTTCCTGACAAGCTGTACGACATGATCATCACCAATCCGCCGTATGTGAATTCCAACTCGATGAGCAAACTGCCGAAAGAATATTTGCATGAACCGCAAATTGCACTGGCAGGTGGCGACGATGGCATGGATTTGGTCCGCAAGATTGTGGCGGGTG
>DLGN01000192.1:650-13021 GCA_002482715.1 Oxalobacteraceae bacterium UBA7693 | reverse complement strand
AAACCAAATGGCATCTTGATGGTGGAAATTGGCAATGAACGCGTGTTCGCTGATGAGGCGTTTGCCGAATATGGTCTGACTTGGTTGTCTACCAGTGCGGGTGATGACATGGTTTTCATGCTCACCGCTGAACAACTACAAGAAGGCAACTGAAACGCCCTAATCCATTTGCGTTAGGTTTGTTAGGAAAAAAGCTTCATCGCTCAAAACGCTGGCAAAAAAGCGTTTTGAGCATTTTTATTTTTATACCCGATTTTTAATATCCATTTTTTTTGTTAGTCAATAATGATACGTCTTCAACAGGTCATCCTCGCCCGCGGTACAAAACCCCTCTTCGACAGCGTCGATGTCACACTTAATCCAGGCGATAAAATCGGTCTGATTGGCTCTAACGGTGCTGGCAAATCCAGCCTATTTGCCATGCTGCGCGGTGAACTACATCCCGATCAAGGTAGCATCGAGTTCCCAGCTAAATGGCAATTAGCGCACGTTGCGCAAGAGACGCCGCCTTTGGAACGCAGCGCGATTGATTATGCGATTGATGGCGACGTCACGCTACGAAAACTGGAAGCGCAATTGGCGGAACTCGAAGCGCAGCCAGAGTCGCATGATAATGGGATTGCGATTGGTGAAGTCTACGGTGCCTTGTCGGATGCTGACGCCTACACAGTGCGTTCACGTGGCGAACAATTATTGCTGGGATTAGGCTTCACGATTGAGCAGATGGAACAATCGGTTGCCAGCTTCTCTGGAGGTTGGCGTATGCGTTTAAATCTGGCACAGGCATTGATGTGCAAATCAGATTTATTGTTACTCGATGAACCGACTAACCATTTGGATCTTGATGCGATTATCTGGTTGGAAGATTGGCTCAAGCGCTATGCCGGCACACTGATTATCATTTCGCATGATAGAGATTTCTTAGATGGCGTCGTGAATGTAGTCGTGCATATTGATGAACGTAAGCTCAAGCGTTATTCAGGCAACTATTCCGCATTTGAACGTCAACGCGCAGCGCAATTAATCTTGGCACAAAGCTCAATCGAGAAACAAAGCCGCAAGCGTGCTCATTTGCAGTCTTTCATTGATCGATTTGCCGCCAAAGCGTCGAAAGCAAAACAAGCACAAAGCCGTATCAAGGCTTTGGAAAAAATGGAAGAGCTGGCACCTTTACGTGCAGCCGCAGAGTTTTCATTTGAATTCCGCGAACCATTGAGTGCGCCAAATCCTATGCTGGTGATGGATGATGTCGATTGCGGTTATCGCATCGAGTCACAAACCGATCATAGCTTTACCGAAAAGAAAATCGTTGGCGATGTGAAGTTTTCTTTGCAAATCGGTCAACGCATCGGTTTGTTAGGGATTAACGGCGCAGGCAAATCCACTTTGATCAAAACCATCATGGGCGAGTTACCGCCATTGACGGGCACGATCACGACGGGCAAAGGTTTGTCAGTTGGCTATTTCGGTCAGCATCAAGTTGAAATGCTACGTCACGATGAATCACCACTCTGGCATTTGGCGCATATCGCGCCGGATGTCCGTGAACAAGAATTGCGCAATTTCCTAGGCGGATTTAACTTCCCTGGCAGTATGGTGACGAGTCCAATCGCGCCTTTCTCAGGTGGTGAAAAAGCACGTCTAGCATTGGCAATGATCGTTTGGCAGCGCCCTAACCTCTTGCTGCTAGATGAACCGACCAACCATCTTGACTTGGAAACACGCGAGGCTTTAACTGAAGCCTTAGCGCAATTCGAAGGCACGCTGGTGGTAGTCTCCCATGACCGACATTTATTACGTGCCACGACCGATCAATTCATCATCGTTGCCGATGGCAAGCTCTTACCTTTCGACGGTGATCTGGATGATTACAAAGATTGGCTCTACAAAACCAAACTAGAACAAGCAGCCGCAGCTGCGAACGCAAATGCGAATGCGAGTACTGCAGGCCTTCCAGTCAAATCCAAAGAGAAAGCCGCTGCACTGCCACAAGCGCAACCCGTGCCAAGTGCACCAGTAGATGAAAAAGAACGTAAGCGTCGCGACGCTGAAGAGCGCCAACGTATCACGGCATTGCGGAAGCCAATTGAAACCAGAATCAAACGTCTGGAAGAGCAAATGGCTAAATTGAATCTGAAGAAGGACGACTATAGTAAGCAACTGGAAGACAGCGCTATCTACGATGATGCCAATAAAGAGAAGTTAAAAAATCTCTTATTGGATCAAGCCTATGTGGTGAAAGAACTTAATCAATTAGAAGTCGATTGGCTGGAGCAACAAGAATTTTTGGAAGCTGCAGTATAAGACTTATATTAATCAGCCGCGGTGAAATGACGACTTTTTGAACAAAACCAAAACACATTCACCATCATGCCGAACCTGACTACAAAAGCGCCAACTTTAGTTTTGATGCTAAAAATTTGTGCTTTTAGCGCCTTCCCTTTCAAGGCGTAGGTATCTATAGAAGTCGGGGCACCACTAAAAGTCCCCTCCCTTTCAAGGGGAGGGCTAGGGTGGGGATGGGTTATAGTGACGCAATCAGTAGTTTTTTACCGGACAACTAAAACCCATCACCATCCCAACCTTCCCCATACAATTGATAGGGGGAAGGAGTATTTCATCGCACGTCAACTTGTGTAGATACCTATGCCTTAAAAGGGAGGGGATTTTTAGTAGCGGCTACTCAGATTGATATTCACGTACAAAACTAGCAAATTTAGGCAGGCCATTTGATGTTAAATCCCGATATCGGTATGTCACCCAAGAACCGACCGCTGGTGGATTTCTTCTTTGCTCATCATCAAATCCGGTCCCTAGTTTAAATCGTTTACTATCTCGCGTTTCTAATAACAACGCGCCCATCATGCCTTGTAGTCTTCCTTGCCCGCCGATGATGGCAATTACCTTGGCCTCTGCGTCAAATTGTGGCTTTAACTTATAGACGAATTCACTGCGCCCCGCTTGAAACTCGGCGCTGGCCAGATGTAAGACTAAGCCTTCCGCTTTCTGTAGCACTAACTGCTTGAGCTTGGCCTCGACTTGTTCCACTGACTTCACCGCTTCTTGCGGAATGACTCGTAGCCAAGGAATTTGTAGTTTTTCCACTATGCCGCTCAAACTTTGCATACGTTGATTAAAATCACCTTGCGCTAAGGGATACTCAAACAAGCAATATCGAATTTGGCTCCACTCATCCTCATTTGCCTGACTACGCCTTACCGCGCCGGATAAACGTTCAAACTGCCCGCGCCCCATCCACAATTCACCATCTAAAGCATGTGTAGGAAATTTATCGATGAACCAAGTAGGTGCGTTAATGATTCGTCCACTCCGAAAATAAAGTTGTTCACCATCCCAATAAGCGCGTACGCCATCCAGTTTTTCACTCATTAAATAATCAGAAATCTTTGCGCCAATGTGGCGCACGTCCGATAAGGTTTGCGGCAAAACCAAGGCTAAGTTAGTTCTCTTGAGCGCATCACTTACTGGCGAATTAGTATTTGGTTCTATAGCAGAACACGTTTTGGCAGACGCAGAAGTACCTAATAAATTCCAAGGTATAAGTGACAGAAATAAAATTCGACGACGTACTTGCTGGCTGTTTCTTTCCGGAACCAACTTATTTTTATACGCGTTCATATCTGTACCTTTAGGTATTTTAAGATACTTAAGTATAAAAATATTTAGATTAAATAACACCAAAAAGTTCATATTCTGTAGCAAAAAAACAAAACCACCGCTCACAAATGAAGTCGGTGGTTTTGTTATTTTTTACTTTGCCTGAAGTACACAAGCAGAACAAAAACGAATTAGTTAAGTTGTCCTGTTACGGGAATTACTTCTGCGCCTTCACCACCTGCATTGCACTAGCAATCAAGCCACTCATATCACTCATGTTCGCCGGTACGATAATGGAATTGTTCGTCTTCGCCAAATTCGCAAATGCCGCTACATATTGCTCAGCCACTTTCAAATTCACCGCATCTGCACCACCTGGCTCACGAATCGCTGCGGCTGTTTGACGGATCGCTTCTGCGCTCGCTTCTGCGATTGCCAAAATCGCGCCTGCCTGACCTTCAGCACGATTGATCGACGCTTGCTTTTCACCTTCAGACTTGGCGATGGATGCTTCACGCTCACCAGTTGCGATATTAATTTGTTCTTGCTTACGACCTTCCGAAGCAGCGATCAAGGCGCGTTTTTCACGTTCCGCAGTGATCTGTGCTTGCATCGCATGGAGAATTTCTTTTGGTGGCGTCAAATCTTTAATCTCATAACGCAAGACTTTTACACCCCAATTCGCAGCCGATTCATCAATCGCATTCACGATCGTTGTGTTGATGTGATCACGTTCTTCAAAGGTTTTATCCAATTCCATTTTACCGATCACAGAACGCAGCGTGGTTTGTGCCAACTGCGTGATCGCGGCAATGTAATTAGACGAACCGTAAGAAGCACGCATTGCATCGGTGATCTGAAAGTACAAGATACCATCGACCTGCAATTGCGTATTATCTTTAGTGATACAAACCTGTGGCGGCACATCGAGCGGAATCTCTTTCAACACATGTTTATAAGCAACGCGATCGACAAATGGCACAACGATATTTAAACCTGGGCCTAAGGTTGCATGATACTTCCCGAGACGCTCGACCACCCATGCATCTTGCTGCGGTACGACCTTGATCGTCTTCATGATAAAGACCAAGGCCAAGACAAATAACACCATCACGACAAAGCTAGAATTTTCCATTTTATTTCCTTTATTGTTTTGTTTAATTCTTTGTACAGCAAACTTACATACGTTTTTCAGACTGGATGAACAATTAAGCGACTTCCTTCAACTGCTTCAATTTCATACATCCCAACTTCACCAGAAGCATGCCGTAATTCCACGTCCCACATGGCACCACGGTATTTTGTTCTGGCAACAAAAACACCATTTCCCTGATCCTGCCAATCATCAACTTTTAACTGCTGACCAATATCGATATTCACATTCGGATCACTTGCGGTATCACGCCGCTCTTTCCAACCATACTTACTATTATGCAGCGTCAATGTTGCCGCACTGCCGATGACTGCTGCAATCAACATTTGAAATTGCACCGAGCTGATCAGCAACGACGCTATTGAAGCACTGACCAAACCAACGGCAAACATCAACAAATAAAAAGTCCCTGTGAACAACTCAAGAATAATCACCACGCCAGCCAATACTAACCACCAAGTCCACGCTTCCATTTGATATTCTCCTTATAAAGAATTGCAACATTTTGCCCGATAACTAACAAATTGTCATCGGTATTTCACAGACAAAAAAACCCTCGACATCGACGATGTGGAGGGTTCTTTGCAGGTAATTTGATGGATTACTAATTCTTTGTTTTTCTTATTTTGACGAAATGATGCTAGCCTCAAAATATGACGAGATGATGAAATTACCTTTATTCGAGAAAAAAGCGCGAAGACTCAATGGAATCTTCGCGCTCCACTTACCGAGAATTTACCTCGATGCTTTATTTAGCAACGGCAGCTAATTGCTTCCAAGTGTCAATGACAGAATCAGGATTGAGGGAAATCGATTCAATACCTTGTTGCATCAACCATTCTGCAAAGTCTGGATGATCAGAAGGTCCCTGACCACAAATGCCGACGTACTTACCTGCTTTAAGACAAGCGAAAATCGCACGTGACAACATTGCTTTGACTGCAGGATCACGCTCATCAAAGTCCGCTGCTAACAGCTCCATACCGGAGTCACGATCCAGACCCAAAGTTAACTGTGTCAAATCATTGGAACCGATAGAGAACCCGTCGAAGAACTCTAAGAATTCTTCAGCCAGAATCGCGTTCGAAGGCACTTCGCACATCATGATCAAGCGCAAACCATTTTCGCCGCGTTTCAAACCATTTTTACCGAGCAAATTCACGACTTTTTCTGCTTGACCTAAAGTTCTTACGAAAGGCACCATGATCTCGACGTTGGTCAAACCCATGTCGTTACGCACGCGTTTCATTGCCGTGCATTCCATTTCAAAAGACTCGGCGAAATCGCTGGCCAAATAACGTGCAGCGCCGCGGAAACCCAACATTGGATTTTCTTCGTCCGGTTCGTAGCGTGTGCCACCGATGAGTTTTTTGTACTCGTTCGATTTAAAATCAGACAAGCGTACGATCACTTTTTTAGGCCAGAAAGCGGCTGCAATCGTTGCCACACCTTCTGCCAATTTGTCGACGTAAAACGCTTTTGGTGATGCGTGACCACGTGCTACTGATTCAACCGCTTTTTTCAAGTCTGGATCAATATTTGGGTATTCCAAGATGGCTTTTGGATGTACGCCGATATTGTTATTGATGATGAATTCCAAACGCGCCAAGCCCACGCCTTCATTCGGGACTGATTGGAAATCGAACGCCAATTGCGGATTACCCACGTTCAGCATAATTTTCAAAGGCAATTTCGGTAATTCGCCACGAACTTCTTCAGTGACTTCGGTTTCAATCAAACCGTCGTAAATCTTACCTTCGTCACCTTCGGCACAGGATACCGTCACCAAAGTGCCATCTTTTAACAAGTCAGTCGCATCACCACAACCAACCACCGCAGGCACACCGAGCTCACGCGCGATAATCGCCGCGTGGCAAGTACGACCGCCACGATTAGTGACGATAGCAGCAGCACGTTTCATAACCGGTTCCCAGTTAGGATCAGTCATATCCGCCACCAATACATCACCTGGTTGTACGCGTTCCATTTCGGATGGATCGTGAATCACACGTACACGACCCGCGCCAATTTTTTGACCAATCGCACGACCGGAAACCAATACTGCGCCGGTGCCTTTGAGCTTAAAGCGTTGTTGAGCGTCGGTTGCTTTTTGCTGGGATTTCACTGTTTCTGGACGTGCTTGCAAAATGTAGAGCTGACCATCACGGCCATCTTTGCCCCACTCGATGTCCATAGGACGACCATAGTGTTTCTCAATGATCACAGCATATTTCGCTAATTCAACGACTTCAGTATCATTCAAAGAATAACGGTTACGCAGTTCGATTGGCACATCGACCGTCTTCACAGAACGACCCGCTTTGGCTTCACCAGTGAATTCCATCTTGATCAATTTGGAACCGATATTGCGACGGATCACTGGCAGCTTACCTAATTCCAACATCGGCTTATGCACATAGAATTCATCTGGATTCACCGCACCTTGCACGACTGTTTCGCCAAGCCCGTAGCTAGACGTAATAAACACAACGTCTTTAAAACCAGACTCAGTATCTATCGTGAACATCACACCAGCCGCGCCCAAATCTGAGCGCACCATGCGTTGCACGCCAGCAGACAAAGCGACTTCCGCATGCGTGAAGCCTTTGTGTACACGATAAGAAATTGCACGGTCATTGTACAAAGACGCGAACACATGCTTCATCGCTTCTAATACATTGTCGATACCGACGACATTGAGGAAAGTTTCTTGCTGGCCTGCAAAAGATGCATCCGGCAAGTCTTCAGCGGTTGCGGAAGAACGTACTGCAAACGACATTTCTGCAGTTGAGTCTGCAACGAGCTTGTTATAAAACTCTTCGATTTCTTTTTGCAGGCGTGGCTGGAAAGGTGTATCGATGATCCATTGACGAATTTCCGCACCAGCTCTCGCCAACTCCTTAACGTCTTCAATATCTAAAGTAGCAAGACGATCTGCAATACGCTGTGCCAATGGCAAACCACCGTTGATACTGTGAGATAAGAAATCACGAAATGCTTGTGCCGTGGTGGCGAAACCACCCGGAACTCGCACGCCTGCAGAAGCAAGCTGGCTAATCATTTCGCCAAGGGAAGCATTTTTACCACCTACAGAATCAACATCAGTCATCCGTAAGTTTTCGAACGAGGCTACATACACAGATTCACTGCTTGCCTCGATATTTGCTGCGTTAGACATAACAACCTCTTTTTTGATGATAAGAAATCTTTCGCACTGCTTCATTGCGCAACAAGAGATTGCGCATAGATTCGTTGTTATGCAAGCTTGTTTTATTATTCTGTTACCAGCATCAACGCTTATATGGGATAGCATTTTACCTTGTGCGCTGCAAAATTCACATTCTGCTTATAAAATTTGTGGATTTTTTAATTGATATATCTACCCTGTCAAATTCGCCATACATTTCCCTGAGTCCGGATGGATTACTGTACAATTTCTTTCCACAATTTGACGACACATTTGACCAATTCCCCTATGCCAGATCACCAAGTACCTGTTCTTCCTGTTGCCAATCGTACCGTCTTTTTTGTCTCTGACGGAACAGGCATTACGGCCGAAGCTTTCGGACATTCAGTCATCACGCAATTTGATCTAAAATTCAAACAAGTTCGCTTGCCGTTTATTGATGATATTGAAAAAGCGGAAGATGCGGTACGCCGCATTAATGAAGCTTTTGAACTGACAGGAAATCGCCCTATTGTTTTCTCCACTTTGGTTAAGCCAGATTTAGCGAATGTGATTTTCAAATCCAAAGGCTTGCATATGGATTTGATTCAAACCTTCGTTGCTCCCTTAGAAGAAGAGCTAGGTATTAAGTCTACCCATACAGTGGGGCGTAGTCATAATATTGCGGACACCGAGGAATACAAAAACCGAATTGAAGCGATCAATTTCTCGCTGGCACACGACGATGGGCAATCGAATAAAAATCTTTCGCTAGCCGATGTGATTTTGGTCGGAGTTTCGCGTTCAGGCAAGACGCCAACTACGCTTTACTTAGCTATGCAATATGGCATTAAAGCAGCGAACTATCCCTTAATTCCGGACGATTTTGAGCGTGGCAAATTACCGTCAGCATTACCTGAATTTAAAGGGAAAATATTTGGTCTCAGCATCGCACCAGAACGCTTATCTGAAATACGTAATGAGCGCCGCCCGGGCAGTAAATATGCGTCTTTAGAAAACTGTCGCTACGAGGTAAATGAGGCCGAAGCGATGATGAAGCGTGAAGGTATACGCTGGTTGTCTTCTACCGCAAAATCCATAGAAGAAATCGCCACAACGATTTTGCAAGAAGTAAAACCTGATTCTCGATTGTAAAAATAAAAAAGCTTGAAGTAGTGTTTTCTACTTCAAGCTTTTTACAGAAATCTTTATAAGCAAATCTAGCGGATCTATTTTGCAGCGCCTGCAATCTGTTGCCGGACTTGCTCAAAAAAACAAATCGCCGCACTCGCAGCCACATTCAAAGATTCAATTTCGGCCTTTTGCGGAATTGTCACCGTGTCAGTCGCCAAGGCCATCAATTCAGGATCAACACCCTGTCCTTCATGTCCGAACAACCAAGCAAGCGGACGATTTAAGTTAATTTGATAAATCGTCGTTTCTGTATGCGAGCTGGTCGCCAATACTGGAATATCCGACGCACTAATCAAAGCGTGTAAATCGACATTCTCAAATATTTCCACTAAAAAATGGGCGCCCATACCCGCTCGCAAAACTTTTGGCGACCAAGCAGAAGCGCTGCCAGGGCTGCAAAATACTTGCGCAATTCCAGCACCCGCAGCACTACGCAAAATAGATCCAAGATTCCCCGGGTCTTGCAAATTATCGAGTAAAACTGCATTCACGGATAATCGCAATGGCGCTTGTTCCTGATTCGCTGCAATCAAAAAAAGAATACCAACGCCATTCTCCACCTGACTCAAAGCCTGATATAAATTATCCGGCAATACGATGCAATCAGCACCGTCTTCTTCGCATAGTGCGACAATACCAGCGACTTCATGATGATCGATACAACTGGCAGAGACGACACATAACTCAGGCACACCACGATGCTGCAAAAACGCCTGGCAAAGATGTACGCCATCGAGCATCGTCTTCGCGGCTTTTTTACGTGCACTGGCACTGCTGGCTAAATGTTTGAGTTCTTTGTATAGCGCATTCTCGCGTGAACTAATTTGTTTCATAGTCACTGGTCTTTCAAGAGCGCTTTTACAGGCGCATAGGATTTTCTATGAATAGGCGACACGCCATGCTGCTTGAGCCGCTCTAAATGTAGTACGGTCGGATAGCCTTTATGCTGATCTAAGGCATATTCTGGATACTGCACATGCAACTGCGCCAACAGGTGATCGCGCGCAGTTTTAGCTAAAATTGATGCAGCAGAAATCGCAGGAACTTTATCGTCACCTTTAACGATAGCTTCAGATCGCACCGCCATGACCGGACAACGATTGCCATCGATCAACGCTAATGTGGGGGTGATTTTTAAAGCCTCGACCGCGCGTCGCATCGCCAGCATGGTCGCTTGCAAAATGTTTAGTGAGTCAATTTCTTGCTCTGAACATTCTGCGATTGCCCACGCTAATGCCTTCTCTTTAATCTCGATTGCTAGTGCATCACGTTGTACCTCACTGAGTTTTTTTGAGTCTCGTAAGCCGGTAATCGGACGTGAAGGATCTAGTATCACTGCAGCAGCAGTCACTGGCCCAGCTAAAGGACCTCTTCCGGCTTCATCGACACCACAAATAATTTCACCTTCGTAATCAAATAAGGAAAACAAAGAGAGATTTTCTTGTTTTTTGTCAGCGCTTTCTTTTGTTTTCTTAGTCATGCATGAAGGCTTTCAATTTTTCCAAATCCAAAAAATAATGGCAGATCTGTATTGCTTCTACGCCCTCTTTTTGTCCGTACAGCACTGGTACTAATTCATCAAATTTGGCGACTAACTCTTCATCTGCATCTACATCGACGAGCTCAATATGACTATGTGTATCGCTTAAGCTAGCCTTGAGCTGCTCCAGCATGTCATCACACAAATGACAATAAGTACGCGAATAAAGTGTGAATTTGAACAAAACTTCAGATGATATTTCTGACATGGTACGGAACGAGTTGTCGCTATTTTGAGGAACCCATGATTATATCGCCTCTGCCCCATTTCTGACTGAAATAAGCCAAAAGCAAAAAGCCGCACAAGTTAGACTCAGTGCGGCTTTCTGATAAAAATTAAAGGTCAAAAGAAGATCATCCGGCCGGGCGAATCACTAAGAACTGAGACACTCCACCACGACGTACCAGCAATGTGACAGCCTTTTTGGTATCCAGCTTCGATAGCATCGCATTAAACTGTCCTGCGTCTTTCACGTCCACATTATTCATCATCAAAATAATGTCCCCTTGGCGCAGGCCACTACCTGCTGCTAAACCCTCAACGCCATCAATAACAACACCATTACCGTTTGGCATACTGCGTTTTTGATCATCGCTCAAATCTGAAACCGAAATACCCAGATGATTCGCGACTTTTTCTTTTTTGGTCTTCTTATCCACTTTCTGAACAGGCTTATCCGCTTCGGCCTCGCCGACGATCATCGTAATGTCTTTTGCGGCACCTTTACGCCAGACCGACACCGTCGCCTTACTACCTGGCTTAGTCGCACCAACCATCCGTGGTAAGTCACTACGTTTTTCAATAGGACTACCATTAAACTTAAGAACTACATCACCTTCTTGTATTCCTGCCTTTTCTGCTGGACCATTTGGCTCAATTTGGCTGATTAAAGCCCCCTGCGCCTTACTAAGTCCCAAGCCTTCGGCTACTTCTTTGCTCAAGTCTTCAATTCCTACCCCCATACGACCACGAGAAACAACACCAGAGGTCTTCAACTGCTCAACTACGCGCATCGCTTCATCAATAGGGATCGCGAACGAGATACCCATGTATCCGCCTGAACGGCTATAAATTTGCGAATTGATGCCGATCACTTCACCGCGCATATTAATCAAAGGCCCGCCGGAATTTCCCGGATTGACGGCAACGTCAGTTTGAATCAAAGGCAGATAATCGCCAGTGTCACGCGCCTTGGATGAAATAATTCCCGAAGTCACGGTGTTATCGAGATTAAATGGCGAACCAATCGCGATGACCCATTCACCCGCTTTAATTTTGTCAGAGTCACCGATAGATATTTTTGGCAATTTATTACCTTCTATCTTCAACACCGCAACGTCAGTGCGGCGATCAGTTCCTATCACTTTCGCTTTGAATTCACGTTTATCCGTCAATTTGACATAAACTTCAGACGCATCCTCGACGACGTGGGTGTTGGTCAAAATATAGCCATCCTGACTCACAATAAAGCCAGAGCCAACACCACGCGGCACTTCTTGTTCTTGCTGGCGAGGTGCTTGACGACGATTTCTTGGTGCTTGTTGTGGCACGGGCATACCGAAGAAACGACGGAAAAATTCTTCGGCCTGATCGTCACCACTAAATGGGTCACCTTGCATTTGTGCGATTTTTTGCGTCGTGCGAATATTAACAACAGCAGGACTTGTGCGCTCAACCAACTGCGTAAAATCGGGCAAGCA
>DLGN01000192.1:0-644 GCA_002482715.1 Oxalobacteraceae bacterium UBA7693 | reverse complement strand
GTAGTCGGCGCCACCGCGGTTGCCTGTGGCGTAATCGCGGCATGTGCATTGACATTATTTGAGGTGTTTAAAAGACTAGCAGCCGTAAAAACGGAGGCGCTAATCAGTACAGAAGAAATTAATATAGAAATATGTTTTTCAACAGGAAAAGACCGTAATTTTTTCATATTGTCACCATGAATCTGATTTGCGTTGGACTATTTTTTAAATTGGATTGAATTGATCACTTGTTTAATTGCCGCATTTGGCACTTCTCCAACCACAGTCAACCAATTTTCACCAAGACGTTTCCCCATAATCGTCATTGCGCCCTGTTGTAAACTTCCTTCAGTTCGACTACCACTATTGGGCTCAATGAAGACCGAGATTGTCGACAAACCATCTGAGAACATCATTTGAACGACTTGGTGTGATTTTGTTTGATTTGCATCTGTGCCAGACGCATTGCCTGAGATAGGAATGAATCGTTTAGTTTCAAGAGTCTTTTTAAATCCATTGGGCAAATTCTTAACTATCCATCCGGAGTTCACATTCGCCTGAACCGTCATATTTTCCACTCGCCACTGTGATACATTTCCAAAGCTGGGTTTCAACTTTGACTTATCAACTTCGCCGAGAGAAACCTGCGTAAAAGCGATTTGTTC
>DLGN01000264.1 GCA_002482715.1 Oxalobacteraceae bacterium UBA7693 | reverse complement strand
CTTCACCATGGCTGTCATAGACATTATCCGATTGCGCAAACTGTTCAACATTAAAGCGGAAGATCATTTCAGCCATGACGGGTTGTTTGCCTTTGGTCATGACATCAAAACCCAATTGATTGATCTCGTTCTCAGAAAACTGTGAAGCTTTTAATGCCGTAAAAACGATGTTTTTAGCGGCTTCACTTTGCTGATTTTGTAGTTCTGTTCCCGCTTGCCCTAATGCGCTCATTACCGCTTGACGCGCTTGTTGTTTGGCTTGTTGACGTGCGATTTTTTGCGCTTCTATGTTTAAGCCTGAAATGACTTGTTCAATCGCGTTGATCACCAAATGCGGTTCGTCATTTTGGATGTGATGACCGCTACGATTTGTTACGACGTGCGTCGCATTAGAAAAGAGATCGGCAAGTTTGGCGTGCAAATTGCGTTTCACCTTTAAAGCGACGGCCGTTTCTTGGAAGAAGGGATTGTTCTTGAATTCTTGCACCGAGCTAAGAATCGCCATCGGTACATCTGGTAAGGCAGCTTGATTCGGCAATTTGCCCTCATCAAAAATCGCCTGCACTAAGGCCAGATCTGCTTTGGCTGACGGTGGTGCCATGCCGGCTAAGCGCTGTTGATCTTGTGTGACCTTCGCGGCATCAATTTTTCTTAATTCGATTTCCAGGGTTTCATTGGCAGGATCAACCAAGACCAAGCCCGTTACTTGTTGAGGATAGGCGCTAGCGAATTGACGTACTACCCAGCCGCCGTAAGAATGTCCAACCAAGATCAAGGGTTTTTTGATCTCTATAGCAGTGACTAGTTGCTGCAATTCTTCCGTATGCTGACGCAGATTTAAAGGCTGAGAACGGGCCGGAGATTTCCCAACACCAGCACGTGAATACACCAAAATCTGTGCTTGTTTCGCCACAGTGGGCGCGACTTTACGCCACACACTCAAGTCGCTGATAAAGCCAGCTTCGAACACCACGGTGTAAGGGCCATCGCCCGTCACAACCGCGTGTAATTTGCCGTTTTTGATATCGACTAAGGCATCTTTATCTTGTGCCTGTGCAGTCAAATTAATAGTCAGCAATGTCGCCATCGCGAATACGACATTCTTAAAAAAGTTTTTCATGATCTTTCCTCTGGGTCTTCAAGGCTTAGGATTAATTAACAATATAAGCAACCTAAAACCTTAAGCTACTTATGTAGCATGCTGCAAGTGTAGCATGCGCTGATGGTTTGTGCCAACTATCTGAACAAATCTGCTGAAGTTGCGATGCGTGTCGTCAGAACTTCGCATTTGATGCAAGAAATCTTGGGTTTCGTCACATTGCATGTGCTTGCTTGATCAAAATGCGATGTAATGCTGCTCATTAACTGAAAGGGATTATCATGACTTTAAACAAGCAGTGTTTTTTTCGTTGGGCTGGATTACTGACCGTACTCTTTGGCGCCAGTGTGAGCATTTCGGCGATGCCCGTTAAACAAGTGGCGACAACTTCTGCGACTACTGATGCATTGGCACTCGTGCAAAAGCACGTGCAGGCACAAGCTAACTTCGATCAAAAAACTTTAGATGCGATTACGCACTCACAATACATCGAAGTGTCTCCCGCCGGAGAGGTGGATGAGCGCGCCAAGATGCTTGGTTTTTATGCGATTGAAAACAAAAAGCAAGTGCCAGTCGTGGAAGTATTAGAGCCGGTATTTCGTGAGGTCGCCGAAGGCAAATTAGTGATCGCCAAATTGCGTTACAAGATGCAAGCCGGTGAACAAACCCGCCAATTCTCCATCCGCGCTAGTTATATGCTGTGTAAAGAAAAGGCTGATTGGAAAGTTTGTTCAGCACAGTACACGGGGATTCGATAACAAAGGTCTTGTCTATCAATCTGCTTCGGGGTTGATGTACAACCCATGGTGCACTTCGTGGCAAGTGGTAACGCAGCATTCAAGTAGGGCGTAATGCATTGCGCCTTATTGAGTCCAACCGCCATTTTGATTAGTGAGACGAATCCTGATGTTGCAATGCCTTGAGTCCATCTGGATTGCTCTTGAACCATAGCCACTGCGTGTCAATCGCACCAGCATTCAGTAGAAACTGATTCACCGCAAACTTCAGCCACATCACCACAAGGATCGCGATCGCAAAGATGGCGGTTCCGCCTATTACATAGGTCAATACAAGCGACATTGGTGTGTTGGGTGCGAGATCTTTTGCAGCCAAAGAAATGATGACGCCGATCGTGATAATTGCGAGAAACAGCTTGAATACTAAAACTGAGAGGTTCTTCATTTTTGGCTCCCCATCATTTGAGTTTGGTATTTCGCTTTCAGGAGTTACTCATTTTTCTTTGAATATAAATACGACTATATAGCAAATACCAAACTTTAAAATTATGGCAAACCATAA
Source organism: Oxalobacteraceae bacterium UBA7693 (assembly GCA_002482715.1). GTDB lineage: Bacteria > Pseudomonadota > Gammaproteobacteria > Burkholderiales > Burkholderiaceae_D > Undibacterium. Next base: position 111 of record DLGN01000264.1, on the reverse strand, counting down.
TCCAACAGTTTCGGAGAAAAACAATCCAGAGAGTTTGTATGGGCCAGCGAGTACCTCGGCCAAAATGCGAATGTAAGTGTTACTGGAATGTTCGCCCCAACTGAATATTCC
>DLGN01000058.1 GCA_002482715.1 Oxalobacteraceae bacterium UBA7693 | reverse complement strand
AACCACGACCATGGAATAAGCGCAGACGTACTTGACGCTTAGCGAATATTTCAACCAGATCAATTTCAGCTTTATACAATTCCCAGCCTGAAGTTAAGAAGCCGCCATCTTTATTGCTATCGGAATAACCGAGCATGACCTCTTGCGCATTATTCCGACTAGCCAACAAGCGTGCATAAGCAGGAATGCCGAACAATCTATCCATCGCAGGTGCACTGTTTTGTAAGTCACCTATGGTTTCAAATAACGGAATGATATTTACATCGAGGCGAGCTTCGGCCGGATGTAATAAACCAGACTCCTTCAACAACAGCGCGAGTTCCAACATATCGGAAACGCCATCGGTTTTCGAGATAATACAATTCGGTACTGCGCCTTTGCCGTAACGCTGTTGCGCAGTGCACGCGGCTCGGTAAATGGCAAGCTCAGATTGTGTTTCGTCTGAATACGTCAAGTACGGTGATGCTAATGGACGTGACGAACTGATTTCTGCAATCAATACTTCTATACGCTGATCTTCATTGAGATCGAGATATTTCAATGACGGATTCGCCGCTTGCAACAATTCAGCGACCACACGTTCATGCACGTCAGAATTTTGACGCAAGTCGATAGGTGCAAGATAGAAGCCAAACACCCGAACCGCACGACGCAAATGACGCAAACGCCCGCGTGTAATGCCTATCGAACCATTGTCAGATAAAGACTGATGAATAATGTCGAGATCCGCGACTAATTCTTCTGCATTGGCATACGCATCGGCAATCCCACATGGCGCGATCACGGGATCTAATCCGAGCAAGTTCTTAAAGGTACTCGCCAAGCGCGCATACACGCCACTCACAGCCAAACGATATGGCTCATCTGCACGATGCGGTGAATGATCTGGTGAGCGCTCAGAAAGTGCGACCAATTCAGGAGACACTTTCACCAGCAAAGTTGCCATCGACAATTGAGAACCCAGCGTATGCAATTCTTCCAAATAAAATTTGAAAGCGCGCGTGGATTGCATCGTTAAAGTTTTTTCCAAAACGCTGGCAGTCACAAACGGATTACCATCGCGATCACCGCCGATCCAACTGCCTAAACGCATGAAGCTAGGCAATTCCGTTTTCTCAAAACGTTGGTCTTTACTTGCTAGCAAATCTTCTAAGCCTGCATATAGATGCGGCAATTCGCGTAAGAAAGTGTAGTCATAAAAACTCAAGCCGTTTTCAACTTCATCGAGCACCGATAATTTCGACATGCGTAGCATACGCGTCTGCCACAAAGTTAACACGGCACGTTGCAAAGCATCTTCATTTGCACGTGATTCTTCTGGGGTCAATTGCATACGATCACGTTCATCGAGTAAGCGCGTGATCACCATTTGGCAATTCAAGATACTCTTGCGCTGTACTTCGGTTGGATGCGCGGTCAATACTGGACTCACTTCCGCTGTTTGGAAGAATGTATTCAAATTCTCCACAGCATTATCGCTGGCGAACAATGTTTCTATCGTGTGCGCGAGGCTACCGCGACGTGGGGTAGAACCAGCGATCAAGTGAGCGCGGGTACGGCGAATATGATGCTGGTCTTCTGCCAGATTCACTAAGTGTGAAAAATAACTGAAAGCGCGAATTAAGTGGGTGGTTTGATCATTGGTGAGTGTGTCGAGCGTGTTTTCCAGTTCTGCACGTGCAGCAACATCGGCATCACGACGAAAACGTATCGAATTTTGACGTACCGTTTCAATCAGAGAAAAGACTTCTTCACCATGTTGATTACGAACCGTGTCACCCAAAATGCGGCCGAGGCGGCGGATGTCTTCACGGAGGCTCTGGTCTTTATCGTCAGCGATATCGTTCATGATCAGCTTTAATTGGATTTAAATAAAATTATAAAAATAAATAGTTTATGCGAAACGGAGCGACTTAAAAGTCAAAACATCTTAACAAAGCTGATTGGGCTGTGACAGGTATATCAGCTTCATTCAATATAAATCAAATGTCTTTAATACATGTTGAGGAAAATGAGCTTTTCTCGAAGACCGATTGTTAGGTTTTGTAGGGCGGGTGCAACCCGCGCCGCACATAGGTCGGTCACGGTTGAGCTACGGTTGGGCGGCGCGGGTTGCACCCGCCCTACATAGAACACACTCAACGATGACGCTTGGTCAAAGCTTTTAACAAACCTTTAGTCGAACTATCGTATTCTTCTTTCACCGCTGTTGGGTCGAGGCTGATCAATTGCTGCGCTAATGATTTACCTAATTCCACACCCCATTGATCAAACGCATTGATATCCCAGATCACCGATTGCACAAACACTTTATGTTCATACAAAGCAATCAATGCACCGAGTGAGCGCGGCGTTAAAGAATCGAGCAACAAAGTAGAAGTCGGACGATTGCCCTCAAACACTCGCGGGGCCAACATTTTTTCTGGAAGATCACCGAGTTCTGCACGAACTTCATCAATATTCTTACCCCAAGCCATCGCTTTCGATTGCGCGAAGCAGTTCGCCAGCAGAGCTTGATTGTGACCGGGCAAACCAGCATCATCATCGGCAACAACAATAAAGTCAGTCGGAATAATCGTCGCGCCTTGGTGCAGTAATTGGAAGTAAGCATGTTGTCCATTTGTGCCTGCTTCACCGAACAGAATTGGCGATGTCGTGTAATCGACACGCTGGCCTTCACGCGTCACCGACTTACCATTGCTTTCCATTTCTAATTGCTGCAAGTAGGCTGGCAAGCGCGTCATCCGTTGGTGATACGGTGCGATCGACAGAGCTTGCAAGCCGAGGAAATTGATATTCCAGACACCGATCAAGGCCATCAAAACGGGTAAATTTTGTTCCAATGGTGCTTGCGCGAAATGCAAATCCATCTCATGAGCACCGGCCAACATTTCCTCAAAACGATCCGCGCCAACGTATAAGGCAATAGACAAGCCAATCGCGCTCCACATGGAATAACGACCACCCGCCCAATTCCAAAATGGGAACACGTTTTCCTCTGCAATACCAAATGCGCTCGCCGCTTTGACGTTGGTACTTAGCGCGACAAAATGTTGGCGAATTTGATCTTCAGGGCAACCATGATTCAACATCCATTCACGTGCAGTACGCGCGTTGGTCAAAGTTTCCATCGTCGTGAAAGTCTTAGACGCCACCACAATTAAGGTTGTTTCAGGATCAGCATTTTCCAAAGAATCAGCAACGTGACGACCATCGACGTTCGAGACGAAATGCAAGGATAGATTTTTTTGTGACCAAGGCGCCAAAGCAATACAGGCCATTTGTGGACCAAGATCAGAACCACCAATACCAATATTAATAATTGTGCG
>DLGN01000043.1:2739-3283 GCA_002482715.1 Oxalobacteraceae bacterium UBA7693 | reverse complement strand
CGCTGACAACTTCTTGGATTTGATGCGCCAAGATATTCAACAAGACTTCAGAATCCGAATCTGTATTTAAATGACGGTAATCATTTTTGAACAATTCGATTTTTAATTCTGCAGCATTGGTCAAATTACCGTTATGCGCCAACACGATACCAAAAGGTGCGTTCACATAAAATGGTTGCGCCTCTTCTTCACTGGTAGAGCCAGCCGTTGGATAACGAACTTGGCCGATACCAATGTTACCTGGCAGCGAACGCATATTGCGGGTGCGGAACACGTCACGCACTAAACCATTCGCCTTGTGCATAGCAAACTTACTACCATGACTAGTGGCGATACCAGCAGCATCTTGACCGCGATGCTGCAATAGCAGCAAAGCATCATAGATTAATTGATTAACAGGATTTTTTGATACGACGCCAACGATGCCACACATGGTGGACTCCTAAAAAAACAAAAATAAGAACGATTAAAACTTGATTAAAATCCGAACAAAACTCGAATAAAAATCCAACAAAAACTTTACAGTTTGACGTGTTGCGTCACT
>DLGN01000043.1:0-2708 GCA_002482715.1 Oxalobacteraceae bacterium UBA7693 | reverse complement strand
ACTGAGCCAGGCAAAAAAGGCATCACAGTGCGCACAGCACTCACCGCAACAGGGCTTAGCAAAGCATCTTTCCAAAAACTTTGTTGTGGAATGGCAGTCATGCCACAAACCAAGACTATTGCCATCACAATCACACAACCACGTGCTAAGCCAAACAAGCCGCCCAAGCCACGGTCTGCTAAGCTCAAACCACTGGCCTTAATCATCGCATCAACTGCGCGCATCAACAACGCCATCAACAAGCGCACACCAATAAATAAGGCGAGGAAGGCAACGATCATCCGACTTAATTAACCCGGTATGAGATCTGGCAACCAATTTGCCACTGTGGCACCAAATGCATTCGCCACCACCAATGCGACGATCCAACTGATCAAGGACAAAATTTCTTTGATCAAACCGCGCAAAGTACTGATCACTACCGAACAAATAATAATAAACAAAACGATGTAATCAAATAGAGTCACAAATTTATCCGTAGGCTAGCTATTTATTGTCTGTGTTTAATTTGGTATCAAAGAGCCATTCAAACCAAGCTTCACCAACTTTGCGCGCATTTTTTCAGCTTCTGCTTTATTCGCAAATGGTCCAACACGAATTCTGCTCACTTCACCGTTTGTGGTGATGATCTTCTGCGTATACGAAGTGATATTCGCCGCTTTGAGCTTACTCTGTAATTCTTTTACTTTTGCAGCCGAATTGAGCGCTGCAACTTGCACCACAAAACTGCCATTAGCGCTATCTGGCTTATTCGCCTTCACTTCTGTTTTTGGCGACTCATCAGGCAGAGTACGGCCTTCTAACAGAGCCAATGCGCGCGTGGCATCGTCTAATTTATCCTTTTTGATCTCGGTCTTGGATTCAACTTTGACCTCAGGTTTCTTCAAGGTTTCTTGCGTAGCTTTGTTTGCTACAAGTGTTGAATTAGTAGCGACCGCCTTACTTGCAGCAACAAGCTCAGCTTTTTTCTCTTGTAGCTTCTCAGCGACATGCGAAGTCGATTTTGCATTCGCATCCACGCTCACGATTGCACGTGCATCTTTCACTGCTGAGTCAGAAATTGGCGCGTTGACTGTTGGTGAAGTTGCAGGATTAGGTGAAGGCTTAAGTACTTCTTCAGACGGATCAATACCCTGATTTAAATTCTTATTCACATCCGTCAATGGCGATGTCGTTTGTGGTTGGGATTGCAGATCTTCTTTGGAAGGAATTTCTATCGCGATTTTAGGTGCTGATGTATTTGGCTCTGAATCAAATACCATGGGCAAGCCAATCACCGCGGCCAGTACCAAAGCAACGGCACCAATCAAGCGACGACGCGCACGCTTTTTTTCAGGCAAGGCCGCATCGTCTACGCTAGCTTTCCGGCTATTTCCTGGGCTAGCGCTCCGCTTGCCTGGCTTATTCGCTTTACTACGCGAGGACGATTCGGCTGCTGCCAAAGATTCTTCTTCTGAGCGCGAACGAAACTCACCGCTAACATCGTCAGCGAATTCATTATCATTTTTGTTCTTATTATTTTGCTTAAATAGCGAGTCTAGGCTCATAGCAAATAGGTTTTCTTTGGTAGGTCGCTTAGGATTGAGCGTTTCTTCTAGCGCGCATGACACCTGCAACTGTCAAAAACGAACCGAAGACCACTATTCTATCATTTTCCCCTGCTTTGCTCATCGCAAAAGCATAAGCTTCTTCGGGAGTGCTGAATTTTTGTAAGCTATGCTCTTTATCTTCAAGCACATTAGCAATCTGCAGCTCCTGCGCTAACTGCTCAGATGTTGCTGCGCGTGGCAATGGCAGATCGCAGACACACCAGTGATCGATCTTGCCTTTCATCTGCGCAATAACACCTGCAATGTCTTTATCCAGCATAGAACCAAACACCGCGTAGGTATAGGCATGAAAGCCCATATTATCGAGATTTTGCGCTAAGGTTGCCGCTGCATGCGGGTTGTGTGCGACATCTAAAACAACTGTTGGACGTCCGGGCAAGACTTGGAATCGCCCTGGCAAATCGACCATCACCAATCCCGTTCGTACTTCTTGCGCACCAACGGGTAATTCATGGCGTAAGGCTTCAAGTGCTGCCAATACAGCTGAGGCATTCAACAATTGATTCGCGCCTCGCAGACTTGGGTAAGCTAAAGAATTGCGCCTTTGTTCGCGACCACCAAAGTTCCACTGCTGCTTATCACCGTTGTAGTTGAAATCGCGACCAAATAAACGTAAATCTGCACCAATTGACTCGGCATGATCAATCAAACTTTGTGGTGGTTGTGGATCGCTACAAATTGCCACTTTACCAGTCCGGAAAATTCCCGCTTTTTCAAAGCCTATTTTTTCGCGTGTATCACCGAGGTAGTCAACATGATCAATATCCACGCTCGTCACAATCGACACATCAGCATCAATCACATTGACCGCATCTAAGCGCCCGCCCAGACCTACTTCCAATATGACGACATCTAGCGGCGCATCGGCCAACAACTTACAAATGGCGAGTGTAGTGAATTCAAAATAAGTGAGCGAGGTATCTCCACGTACCGCTTCTACTTGATCAAAAACCCGAACGAAATCATCATCTCCAACAGGAATTCCATTGATACGAGCACGCTCATTAAAATCTAAGAAATGTGGTTTACTATAAAGACCAACCCGATAGCCCGCCTGCATTAAGATTGCTTCCAACATGGCACAGGTTGATCCTTTGC
>DLGN01000356.1:2036-3308 GCA_002482715.1 Oxalobacteraceae bacterium UBA7693 | reverse complement strand
ACTCTTTTACAAATTTTCGGCAAGTGAGAAAATTTGTTAAAGAGTAGTTTTACGAGTTCAGATTATCTGGGTTGCATAAAGATATCGAGAAATCGAACAGGTGTGGACAAGTAGAATAAGCTGTCGTGCTGGCAGCTGGCGCTAACAAAAAAAGCGCTGTTCGATGAAGCTTCAATTAAATCACTTGACACTAGACGACTGGTCTAATATTATTCGCTCATGCAAACATCTTCTATCCCATCTTCTCATCAGCAAAGCAGCCAACAAGATACGCGTGAGCGGATTTTGGCGACTGGGCAAGCACTGATTTTGGGTAAAGGTTTTTCTGCACTCGGGTTGAGTGAGATATTGAGTGCCGCCGCAGTGCCGAAAGGCTCGTTCTACCATTACTTTCAATCAAAAGAAGGTTTTGGTGTAGCGATGTTGGAACGCTATTTTGCTGAATATCAAGTTCGTACCGAGGAGATGTTATTGGCTGCTGATGTGCCAGCACGTGAGCGCTTAGTGCGTTATTTCGCGGTCTGGCAGCAGCAAGCAGAGTCGTCAGCCTGCCATAAGCTTTGTTTGGCAGTCAAACTTGCGGCCGAAGTGTCGGACTTGTCTGAGGCAATGCGTCTTGCATTAACCGTTGGTATGCAAGGAATTACTGAAAGAATTGCTGTGCTGTTAAATGAGGTGCAGCGCGATGGACATTTGTCTGAAGAGGTCAATACGGCTGAATTGGCCGAATTTCTCTATGCAACTTGGGTCGGCGCTTCTCTGTTAAGTAAGGTGCACCTGCAGATGCGGCCGATGGAAGTTGCGATGCAGCAGACTAAAAAGATTTTGGGTATTTGAGGCTAAGATTCAGATGAATCAATTGATCTATCCAAATTTTTCATCAAGATTTGTTAGTGTGAGGATTAAGCACTGATTGTTGTGGCGTTTGTTCACAGCAGAAGTTGCGTACTAATTGCGGTAAAAAGGATGTTAAAAATGTTGTAAGGGCAATCGCCCTTTTTTTTGAATTTGTATGTAGACGACCGGTCTAATTTATTTATTTGTGATAGTTGAGATTGGTATTTTTTAAGGAAAAATGATGTTAACAAAGTTATTAAGCCCAGTAAAAGTTGGATCAATTGAACTCGCGAATCGTGTGATGATGGCGCCGTTGACGCGTTCTCGTGCCGGTCAACCGGGCGATATTCCACGTGCTTTGAACGTTGAATATTATGCGCAACGTGCGAGCGCTGGTTTGATCGTGACAGAGGCGAGTCAAATCTCGCGTCAAGG
>DLGN01000356.1:0-2016 GCA_002482715.1 Oxalobacteraceae bacterium UBA7693 | reverse complement strand
ACCTGGACACCAGGTATTTATTCTGATGCGCAAGAAGCAGGCTGGAAACAAGTAGTCGATGCCGTGCACGCAAAAAATGGTCGGATTTCTTTGCAGTTGTGGCACGTGGGTCGTATTTCTCACAATTTGTTGCAAGAGAATGGCGCGGCGCCAGTGTCTGCATCGGCAATCACGGCCGAAAATTCGCAATGTTTCGTGATTCAAGAAGATGGCACGCCAGCCAATGTGCAAACGGCACAGCCACGTGCATTGGAATGGGCAGAAATGCCTTCGATCATTGCGCAATATCGCCAAGCGGCGCAAAGAGCGAAGCGCGCTGGGTTTGATTTTGTTGAAGTGCATGCGGCAAATGGTTATCTGTTACAACAGTTCTTGGCAACGAATAGTAATCAACGTACCGATGCCTATGGCGGTAGTATAGAAAATCGTGCGCGTCTGACTTTAGAAGCGGTTGATGCAGCGATTGCTGAGATGGGTGCTGAGCGCGTTGGTGTGCGTTTGTCACCTAATTTCGTTGCACATGGGATTGCTGATACGGAAGCGGAAGCAAGCGCCTTGTATTTGGCTGCAGAATTTACCAAACGCGGAATCGCTTACCTGCATATCGCTGAGCCAGATTGGGCGGGTGGTGCAGAATTGTCGCAAGAATTCCGTCAGCAATTACGCGCGGCATTTCCTGCGACATTGATTTGCTGTGGTGGTTACACTGCTGCCGAAGCAGATGCCTTGATCAGTCAAGGTCTAGCAGACGCGGTGGCGTTTGGACGTCCTTACATCGCGAATCCAGATTTGGTCGAGCGTTTTGCTTCTGGTGTGAATTTGAATGAACCAGATCGCAGCACGTTCTATGGTGGTGAGGAAAAAGGGTATACAGATTATCCGCGCATGGCGGCTGTTTAAGTTAGAAGTCGTCCTTATTGATTCGTTTGTGCCATAAATCTTGAAGCTGATTTATGATCATGCTGAATTGATGTTTCGTATAAATTGCTCAATAAGGTCAAGATGGCTGCGCTAAAAATTCTAGGCAAATCAAGCTCGATCAATGTACGCAAAGTACTATGGACTTGTGCGGAAATTGGAATTGAGTTTGATTTGACCGAATATGGCAGTGGTACGCCACATTCGGTCACCACGCCCGAGTTCCTTGTTTTGAATCCGAATGCGATGGTGCCGGTGATTCAAGATGAGGGGGTGGTATTGTGGGAATCGAACACAATTTGCCGCTATTTGGCGGCGCGTCATCAACGCACAGATTTACTGCCACAAGATCCCATGCAGAGAGCGCAGGTCGAGAAGTGGATGGATTGGCAAGCCACAGAATTAAACAATGCATGGCGCTATGCGTTTATGGCGCTGGTTCGGCATAGCCCTTCACATCGTGACACTGCTGCGATTGAACAGAGTGTGCGCGAATGGAATCGTCACATGAGCATCGCTGACCTACAATTGCAGCGAACAGGTGCTTATCTGGTTGGTGATCAATTTACTTTGGCAGATATTGTATTGGGATTGTCGCTAAATCGTTGGCGCGCCAGCCCGATTGCGCATGCTAACTTACCCGCACTGCAAAAATATTTCGATTTATTGTGTAAGCGTTCTGGCTATATGCAATATGGTGCAAACGGAATAGCCTGAGCACCGATTTACATGTCTGTTTGTAAGTGCAGCGGGTTCTCCAATTATGCGAGATAATCTGCATTCTTTTGCTTTGATGAAGTGCTTACGATTATGACTTTTACCACTTGGTTCTCGTTTTTCTGTGCAGCGTGTTTGATTGCCATTTCTCCTGGTTCGGGTGCGATCTTGTCGATGTCGCATGGTCTAGCTTATGGCGTAAAACGTGCCAGTGTGACGATACTGGGTTTGCAATTGGGCTTATTGCTTGTGCTGGTGATTGCTGGCGCAGGTGTTGGCTCTCTATTGCTGGCCTCAGAAACTGCATTTGGTATCGTTAAAGTTCTGGGTGCTTTATATTTGATTTATTTGGGCATAACACAGTTTTTCAGCAAGCCAGCG
>DLGN01000136.1 GCA_002482715.1 Oxalobacteraceae bacterium UBA7693 | reverse complement strand
TCAGACCAACATCGCGGCTGGTTCCATTCGTCTTTATTGACGGCATCCATGCTCGATGGTCATGCACCTTACAAAGCTTTGCTCACGCACGGTTTCGTGGTCGATGGCGAAGGCAAAAAAATGTCCAAGTCCTTGGGCAACACTTTAGCGCCGCAAAAGATTTTCGATACTTTAGGTGCGGACATTTTGCGCTTGTGGGTGGCGTCATCTGACTATTCTGGCGAAATCTCTATCTCTGACGAAATCTTAAAACGCGTCACAGAATCTTATCGCCGTATGCGCAATACTTTGCGCTTCTTGTTGGCAAATACTTCGGATTTTGATTTCAGTAAAGATGCAGTTGCCGTGAATGATTTGATGGAAATCGATCAATACGCAATCGCACACACAGCAGCATTGCAAAAAGAAGTGTTGGCGCATTACGAGGCATATGAATTCCATCCTGTCGTCGCTAAATTACAATCCTTCTGCTCAGAAGATCTCGGTGGTTTCTACCTCGATATTTTGAAAGACCGCTTGTACACCAGCGGCACAACGTCATTCGCACGCCGTTCTGCACAAACAGCGATATGGCATATCACACAAAGCTTGTTGCGTTTGATGGCACCAACTTTGTCTTTCACAGCGGAAGAAGCATGGCAGAGTTTTGCGAGTGCAGAAGCCTTCGCAGGAAGTGATGAAACTATTTTCACACAAACTTACTACGAGTTGCCAACCATAGCTAATAGCGAAGTCTTGGAAGCGAAGTATGCAAGCTTACGTGCAGTGCGTGCAGATGTCACTAAACAATTGGAAGAAGTACGTGTCTCTGGTGCGATTGGCTCTTCCTTGCAAGCCGAAGTGGTCATCAAAGCAAGTGGTGAAAAGTTTAGCGTGTTGAGTAGCCTAGAAGATGATTTGAAATTTGCCTTGATCACTTCCGCTGCCAGTGTAGAACAAGTCGCTACAGAAGCAGATGAAACCGTCGTGGTCAGTGCATCGAAATATCAAAAATGCGAACGCTGCTGGCACTATCGTGCAGATGTCGGTGTGAATCCAGAACACCCAACTTTGTGTGGTCGTTGCAATAGCAATTTGTTTGGCGCGGGTGAAGTACGTAAGTACGCGTAGTGTAAGACTGTAGGGCGGGTGAAACCCGCGCCGCTCGGAAAAAATTGAAGTCCGAAACAGCGCGGGTTGCACTCGCCTTACAAAGATACAAGTTCCCTCTCCCGCAGGTGGGAGAGGGTTAGGGTGAGGGAGCTTCAGAAACTGCAAAGTCTAAATTGGGTCAATCAATGAAATTAATTACATAAAAAAACGATGCCTCAATTGACTTTATCCGAATCTGAATCACCCTCATCCCCTACCCTTCTCCCGCAAGCGGGAGAAGGGAGTTAACCACAAAACTGACAGCGATATGGCCACGAAAAAAACCAACACCTTCTCAAGCAAACCTAAATCCTCCAACGGATTATTCGGCATTTGGCTAGGCATCGCCGCCATCGTAATTTTGCTAGATCAAGTCACCAAGATCACAATAGAGAAAGCCTTTCACTACGCCGAACTATATCCAGTAACCTCGTTCTTCAATTTAACCTTGGTCTACAACAAAGGCGCAGCTTTTAGTTTTCTCGCCAACGAAGGCGGCTGGCAGCGTTATCTCTTCACTGCGATTGGTGTTGTCGCCTCCATCGTGATCACAGTGCTACTCAAAAAACACGCCTCACAAAAACTATTTTGCTGGTCACTCGCGCTCATCATGGGCGGCGCTATTGGCAATGTGATTGATCGCTTGTTGTATGGTCATGTGATCGACTTCTTGGATTTCCATTACAAAGACACCTACCACTTCGCGGCATTCAACTTAGCCGATAGTGCGATCTGTTTGGGTGCGGCTTTATTTATTCTCGACGAATTACGACGCGTAAAAAAATAAGGAAACAATCATGGCTTCCCGACTCGCTGGTAAAAAAATCGTCCTCGGTCTAACTGGTGGCGTCGCATGCTACAAGGTTGCGGATCTGTGCCGTTCTTTAGGCAAGCTCGGCGCACAAGTTCAAGTCGTGATGACCCAAAGCGCCACACAATTCATTACGCCAGTGACGATGCAAGCCTTGTCGGGCAATACGGTCTACACAGATCAATGGGACGCGCGCATCGCCAACAATATGCCGCATATTGATCTGACGCGCGATGCCGATGCGATTTTGATCGCACCTTGTACCACCAATTTCATTTACAAACTGGCGCACGGCGCATGCGACGATTTACTGTCCACACTCTGCATCGCCCGCCCTGCTCACCTCCCCTTATTCATTGCACCTGCGATGAACGTAGAAATGTGGAGCAACCCAGCGACGCAACGTAATGTGGCACAAGTTAAACAAGACGGCATCAAAGTCTTCGGCCCAGCCGCTGGCGAACAAGCCTGTGGTGAAGTCGGCATGGGCCGCATGTTAGAACCAGCACAAATTTTGGCGGAACTCGAAGCCGCATTTCAGAGCAAAACACTGGCGGGCAAACGCGTCTTAATCACCGCTGGCACAACATTTGAACCTATCGACCCCGTGCGAGGCATCACCAATTTATCGTCTGGAAAAATGGGTTATGCCATCGCACAAGCAGCTTGGGAAGCAGGTGCGCACGTAAGCTTAGTTTCTGGCCCAACCGCCTTAGAAGCCCCTTACGGCGTACAACGCCAACAAGTGCAAACCGCACAGCAAATGCATGATGTGGTGATGGCTCAGGTGAGCACTCAAGACATTTTCATCGCAGTAGCCGCCGTCGCCGATTGGCGCGTGGCGAATGCCAGCGATCAAAAAATCAAGAAGACCAATGAGAGCGACACGCCACAACTACAATTCGCGCAAAACCCAGACATCCTCGCTAGCGTCGCAGCATTAGCAAAAGCGCCCTACTGCGTAGGCTTCGCAGCAGAGTCAGAAAACCTGCTCGAATACGGCGCCGCCAAGCGTATCAAGAAAAACATCCCCCTCTTAGTCGGCAATATTGGTCACCAGACTTTTGGTAAAGACGAGAATGAGTTGGTGTTGTTTGATGCGAACGGGCATCAAGCTTTGCCTAAGGCGGATAAGCAGACCTTGGCGCGACTTTTAATCGATAGCATCAGCAAACGGCTCAAAACAAGCCCTGAGAGTAAATAGTATGCCTCGAATGGTCGAATTACAGGCAACCTACGAACGAGGCGAAGACCCAACTTCTTGGACCCTAAATCTAAGCGAAAATAATGCTGTCTTTGCCGTAGTCGTAGGGCTGGGGAATGGCATTTTCGACGAACTCAGAGCGGTTGGTAATTCTAAAGATGCCTTGGTCGACTTTATCAATCTGATCAGAGCCGGTGGATATGATCAGTATTCTCAGACGAGTCATCCATCAAAGAAACTTTACCAGGCAGGAGATTTATGTTTCCCCGACCCAGACCCAGTTGTTTTCGTATCACTCCAAACAAGTAATGATGACAGATTGAGTATCACTGAAGTCGATGCTTTACTTGTCCCGACAGCAACAGAATCTTCAATGGCAAACCAAACTCCAAGAAAAGTCGTGAAAGACCTAAATGACTTAAGAGTTTCATCTGAGCTTCAGGAAGATCGTTCTTTCTGGAAGTTTTGGTAAATCTCCATATTCAAACAATCTATTTTCCTCGACTAAAGTCAACACAAAAAGACATGAAAAACATAGACCTAAAAATCCTAGACCCACGCATGAAAGACCAACTCCCTGCCTACGGTACACCGGGCAGCGCGGGCCTTGATCTGCGTGCTTGCATCGATGAAGCGATCACGATTCAACCAGGCGAAACTGTCTTGATTCCAACCGGCTTAGCGATTCACATTGGCGACCCAGGCTACGCCGCCATGATCTTGCCACGCAGCGGCATGGGCCACAAAAACGGCATCGTGCTTGGTAATTTGGTTGGCTTGATCGATTCCGATTATCAAGGTCAACTGATGGTCTCGACATGGAATCGCGGGCAAAATGCCTTCACTTTAAATCCGATGGAACGCCTGGCGCAGTTGATTATTGTGCCTGTGTTGCAAGTCGGTTTTAACATCGTTGAAGAGTTTGGCGACAGTGAGCGTGGTGAAGGTGGATTTGGTAGTACGGGTAAGCATTAATCTGATTGTTTAAAGGATTTTGTAGGGCGGGTGAAACCCGC
>DLGN01000303.1:5191-6905 GCA_002482715.1 Oxalobacteraceae bacterium UBA7693 | reverse complement strand
TTGGAGTGCATTGTCAAAATAATGATGGCGAATATTAAGTGGCTTAAGTGTTTCACTTCAATTCCCTTTTCCCTTTTGCATTCGCTTACTGTGCTATTGCAGCTCAATAGCAGCTCAGTTGCAACTCAATTGCTACGATTAGTTATGACTAACTACTTGATTCACTGGCTTAGTGAGTAAGTGTATTTTAGGCGGAGTGGTTGAACTCGAAAGTCAGAATAAGCAGGTCTTTCTGTGTTTTATCTACGGATCAAAATAGACGCGACCAACTTACTATGCACCTTAACAGAAACCGCCATCAAGTTTGCATGGTGGTCATGCAGAATGTTTTGAGTTAGATCGGAGAGAGTTTATGAATAAGCTAGACGACTATATGCGCTTTCATCAGCTCGCCTTATCCGTGAGGGGGCAGCGCCAGCAATTGCTTGCTTCAAATATCGCTAATGCCGACACGCCTAATTATAAAGCGCGAGATATTGATTTTGGTGCAGCGATGAATGCAGCGCTTTTGAAAACCAACAACGCAGCAGATCTGAGTAAAACCGTTGATGCCCATATGAGTCGTGCGGGAACAGTGGCAGGTTTGCCGCCGGCATTTCGCCCAGAGGTGCAAGGGAATGTCGATGGCAATACGGTTGATATGGATGTTGAACGTAATGAGTTTACAGAAAATGCACTGCGTTACGAAGCTAGCCTCACGATGATTAACATGCAGATCAAAGGTTTGCTTTCCGCAATTCAAGGCTAAATACAAAGGCACAAAGGTAAAAATCATGTCCTTATTTAAGATATTTGATGTTTCCGGTTCCGCGATGAGTGCTCAAGCACAGCGCTTGAATGTGGTCTCTAGCAATCTGGCAAATGCGGATAGCGTCACTAGCTCAAATGGGCAGGCGTATAAGGCAAAGCAGGTGGTGTTTAGCGCGATGCCAACTTCAAATCCAGCTTCTACTGCAGTGAAAGTATCACAAGTGGTGGAAGACCCAAATCCGCCAAAGATGATGTATGACCCTAAGCACCCATTGGCGGATGAAAAGGGCTATGTGGCGATGCCAAATGTGAATGTGGTTGAGGAAATGGTGAATATGATTTCTGCTTCGCGTTCATATCAAACGAATGTTGAAACGATGAACGCTGCAAAGTCGATGTTGTTGAAGACTTTGAGCATCGGTCAATAAACCTGATCTCGTAGAGAGGTAAAAAGATGAGCACTATCAATACCCAAACACAAACTGTCGATCCAAGTTTACTCGCATCGATGAATGGTTCGCGCACAACTAAAAGTGCTGCGCAAGATGCACAAGATAAGTTTATGACCTTGCTTGTTACGCAGATGAAAAATCAAGATCCACTTAATCCTTTAGATAATGCGCAGATAACTAGCCAATTGGCACAGCTTTCAACAGTCACTGGAATTGATAAGTTAAATGAGACGATGTCCGCGATGAGTGGCAGTTTTAAAAGTAGCCAGAGTATGCAAGCGGCTTCGCTGATCGGGCATGGCGTGGTGGTGCCAGGTGCCAATGTTGAATTGAAAGATGGTAAGTCTGTATTGGGTTTCGACTTGCCACAAAATGCGGACAAGATTCAGGTGAAGATCCGAGACCAGAGTGGTGCCTTAGTAAAAACGCTCGATTTTAATAATATGACGAGTGGGTTTAATTCAGTTAGCTGGGACGGTAAAAATGAGTTGGGTGCGGTCGCCGCGAATGGT
>DLGN01000303.1:3337-5166 GCA_002482715.1 Oxalobacteraceae bacterium UBA7693 | reverse complement strand
CGAATGGTAATTACAGTTTCGAAGTGAAGGCAAATGCTGGTGAGACGAAACTTGATGTAACGCCTTTGAGTTTTGGACTTGTTTCCAGCGTGTCTTTTGGTGGGCAAGGAACGATGTTGAGTATTTTGAACGGTGGTGAAGTGGCTCTGTCTGATGTGCGACAAATGTTTTGAGGATGAAGTTTTTTTTATCGACATGACTTGATGAAAAAAAGTATTTAATTTTTTTGTGTGAATTGGCGAGCTCGATTAAGCAAGCTATTTATATGTCAGACAGTCGCAAGTAATTGGATTTTATTATTTGCAATATATGTCCAAAGTAGAGGAGAAGTATCATGGGTTTTCAACAAGGGTTGAGTGGATTAAATGCTGCATCCAAATCACTAGACGTAATTGGTAATAATATTTCCAATGCAAACACAGTTGGATTTAAGATGGCGCAAGCACAGTTTGCCGATGTGTATGCGAATTCTCTCAGCGGTGCAGGTGGTGGCGGTGCAGGGATTGGTGTCAAAGTGCAGACAGTGGCACAGCTGTTCACGCAAGGAAATATCTCCTCTACTAATAATCCGCTGGATATCGCGATTAACGGTGCGGGCTTTTTCCGGATGTCGACAAACGGTGCGATTACCTACAGCCGAAATGGACAGTTCTCGTTGGACAAAGAAGGTAATATTGTGAATGCCCAAGGGGCAAAATTGACAGGATATGCTGCCGATACTAACGGTGTGCTGTCAACAGGTTCAGCTGTACCCTTGAATATTAATACCAGTGATATTCCTCCAAAAGTAACCGACTCGGTATCGGCATTATTGAATCTTGACTCTCGTGCCTTGGTTCCTGGTACCCAACTTCCAGTCGCTTCACCACCTGTTATCACTCCGATTGCTTTTTCTTTGACTGATCCGCTGTCGTATAACAATGCGACCTCGGTTGCGGTGTTTGACAGTTTGGGTAATTCCCATGTACTACAAACCTTCTATGTGCGCAGAGATCCTATAGCAACGCTACCGACAGCACCAGCGACATCTGAGTGGGATGTTTACGCTGCTGTCGATGGCTTGTCGATTGGTTCTGTGTTGCCTGCTCCTCCTGTGCCTATTGGGCGTGTTGGCTTCGATGAGTTTGGTAAGTTGACAGGTGCCACGCCACCGTTTGCGGCGACAGATCCAAATGCTTTTGCAATTTCGATTCCTGTTTTGACTGGTGCGGATACCCCATTTACGGTGAAGTATGACTTAACAGGCACGACGCAATTTGGTGCTGTATTTAGTGTGAATGCGATTAAGCAAGATGGTTATACATCCGGCAAATTATCAAAATTTAATACTGCGAAAGATGGCACGATTGTCGGTAGCTATACGAACGGTAAAACATCGGTGCTAGGACAAGTGGTGATGGCGAATTTCACCAACGCCAATGGTTTGCAGTCGTTAGGCGACAACCAGTGGACAGAGACAGCCACATCTGGTGCTGCCTTGGTTGGGCCACCAGGTTCTGGTAGTTTGGGTTTGTTAACTTCGAATGCAACAGAGGATTCGAATACCGATTTAACCGGTGAGTTGGTTAATATGATTACCGCACAGCGCGTGTATCAGGCCAATGCACAAACGATTAAAACCATTGATCAGATTTTGCAGACTTTAGTCAATTTACGATAATTTTATGCCCTGTTTTTGTTTGGAAATTGAGGTAGGAGGTATGCGATGGATCGACTAATTTACACCGCGATGACAGGAGCTAAACATATCCTGGAGCAGCAAGCGACGACATCGCATAATCTCGCGAATGCAACTACGACAGGGTTTCGAGCGCAGATTGATTCTTTTG
>DLGN01000303.1:2194-3302 GCA_002482715.1 Oxalobacteraceae bacterium UBA7693 | reverse complement strand
GCACAGACTTTTCCAGTGGGAGTTTGCAAAATACAGGTCGAGAACTTGATGTTGCGATTCAGGGCAAAGGCTGGTTGGCTGTGCAAGCAGAAGATGGCAGCGAAAAAATGACGCGACATGGCAGCTTGAAGATTAGTGAAAATGGTGTACTGCAAACACACAGCGGTTTGACAGTAATGGGGGATGCCGGCCCCATCACGATCCCGCCAGAAGTCACGATTGCGATCGCTAAGGATGGCACTGTTTCCAGTATTCCTATGGGAACAAAACCCAATGCGGTGCAAGTGCTAGGACGCTTGAAATTGGTGAACCCTCCAGAGGCAAATATTGTACGCGATGCCGATGGCCTGTTTAAGACAAAAGATGGTGTCGCTCCAGTTGCTGATGCAGCCGTTTCTGTAGCGGGTGGCATGCTTGAAGGTAGCAATGTCAATGTGGTTGAGTCTATGGTGACGATGATTAATCTGGCTCGTCAGTTCGAAATGCAAATGAAGCTATTGAGTAATGCCGAGAGTAACGCTACAAAAGCTAGTCAAATCCTCGCATTGAGTTAATGCAAAACATTGCAGAATATCGCAAAGCATGAATTTGTGTGAAGTCATCGTTTTGCGACGAAATCTCACACTGCAAATGAACAGGAGAAGCGCATGATACGCTCATTATGGATTGCAAAAACTGGCCTCGATGCGCAACAGACGCAAATGGATGTCGTTACGAATAATCTGGCAAACGTTAGCACCACTGGATTTAAACGTTCGCGTGCGGTTTTTGAAGATTTGTTATATCAAACAGTGCGTCAACCAGGCGCGCAAAGTTCTCAGCAAACGCAATTGCCTTCTGGATTGCAACTAGGTGTCGGTGTTCGACCTGTTGCGACTGAGCGTATTTTTACGCAAGGTAATCTGCAACAAACAGGTAATAGCAAAGATCTTGCAATCAATGGACAAGGTTTTTTTCAAGTGTTGATGCCGGACGGTACCACTGGCTATACCCGAGATGGCTCATTTCAGGTAGACAGCCAAGGCCAGATGGTGACATCGAGTGGCTTCGTCATTCAACCAGCAATTACGATTCCCGCAAATGCGCAGTCAATTACAGTAGGGCGTGA
>DLGN01000303.1:0-2183 GCA_002482715.1 Oxalobacteraceae bacterium UBA7693 | reverse complement strand
GTACGGTATCAGTAACGCAACCTGGATCTGCCGCCCCAGTTCAAGTGGGGTCTATTCAATTGGCCTCATTTATTAATCCTGCTGGCTTGATGAGCCTAGGTGAAAATCTGTACGTAGAGACCGCAGCATCTGGCAATCCAGGAACAAATGCGCCCGGTACGAATGGCGCTGGTCTCTTGGTGCAGTCATTTATCGAAACTTCAAATGTGAATGTAGCTGAAGAGCTCGTGAGTATGATTCAAACTCAGCGTGCCTATGAAATTAATAGTAAGGCGATTACGACCTCTGATCAAATGTTGCAACGTTTGTCGCAGCTATGATGCGAGATTAATTGGATGGACTGCTTGCTTATTTATTTGATTCAGTGCGCTAGTCAAGTCTTCGCCCAGTTAGAAAGTGCAAAATGAAAATATTAAAATGGATTTGGTCGATGGTTGGGATAATGGTGTTGTCTGCATGCAGTACGACACCTCCAGCAATTGTGCATCAGACTGGGGTAGTACATTCACAGAGCGCAAAAAATCAACGTGAAACAAATGGTGCGATTTTTCAGGCGGCCAGTTATCGACCATTGTTTGAAGATGTTAAGGCACGCATGATAGGCGATGTATTAACGATCGCGATTAGTGAAAACACTTCTGCAACCAAAGCTGCTGGCTCCTCAGGTAGTAAATCTGGAAGTGCTGCGTTTGCTGCACCAACGATATTTGGTATCCCGACGACGACGACAGCCAAGGCATCAATTGCCACGAACGCATCCACCAAGTTTGATGAAAAAGGGGCAGAGACAGCCAGCAATTCATTCACTGGCACAATTGCCGCGACGGTGATAGATGTTCTGCCAAATGGCAATTTATTGGTAAGCGGTGAAAAGCAAATCGCCTTCAATAAGGGAGCTGAGTTTGTGCGTTTTTCTGGTGTGGTGAATCCACAAACAATTACCGCATCAAATCAAGTCTCTTCGACGCAGGTTGCCGACGCGAGATTTGAGTATCGTTCAACTTCACGTGTTGATCTGGCGGAGGTAAGTTCTTTGCTGACCAGATTCTTCCTTAGCGTATTACCATTTTAAAGTGAGCGTGTGCTATGGATAAATTTAAATTTTCTGAATTGAACATTACGCGATATCGTCGTTTGCTATGGCAATTAATGGCTTTGACTATATGTGTAATCTTGAGTGCGCCAAGTCATGCTGAGCGTTTGAAAGACTTGGCTGGTATTCAAGGAGTGCGGCAAAATCAATTAATGGGTTACGGCTTGGTTGTTGGTTTGGATGGTAGTGGTGATCAGACCACCCAAACGCCATTTACTGTGCAAAGTATCATTAGCATGATGCAGCAGATGGGCGTAACTATTCCTGTCGGTACCAGTTTGCAACTAAAGAACGTGGCGGCTGTTATGGTGACGACATCTTTACCACCATTTTCACAACCTGGGCAAACATTGGACATAACTGTGTCATCAATGGGAAATGCAAAAAGTCTTAAAGGTGGAACTTTATTAATGACGCCGCTCAAAGGCGCTGACAATCAAATTTACGCGATTGCGCAAGGCAATATTTTGGTCGGCGGTATTGGCGCTTCTGCTAACGGCAGTCAGACACAGGTGAATCATTTGAGTGTCGGTAAAATATCCGGCGGTGCGACAGTAGAACGCGCTGTGCCATCACCGATAGGTCATGGAAATTCAATTCAGCTTGAGTTAAATACCGCTGATTTTTCAACCGCTAGTCGTGTTGTGGAAGCGATTAATAAGCGATTTGGTCCAGAAACGGCTGCGGCGGTTGATGGTCGGGTGATACAGGTGAAAGCCCCTCAGGTAAATGATCAGCGCGTCGCTTTTCTCGGCGCATTAGAGAGTATCGAAGTGACGCCTGCGCAGACAGCGGCGAAAGTGATTTTGAACGCGCGCACAGGCTCAATTGTAATGAATCAGTCTGTTAGCTTAGAAACCTGTGCTGTCGCTCATGGTAATTTGAGTGTTGTCATTAATACCGACAATGCAGTTAGCCAACCAAATGCTTTGAGCAACGGCCAAACCGCAGCAACACCAAATTCAAATATTTCGATTACGAAAGAGGGTGGTCAATTGTTGATGCTAAAAGCGGGAGCATCTTTGGCAGATGTGGTGAAGGCTTTAAATTCGATTGGAGCGACCCCACAAGATTTATTAGCTATTTTGCA
>DLGN01000300.1:2214-3442 GCA_002482715.1 Oxalobacteraceae bacterium UBA7693 | reverse complement strand
TTCAACTTCACCACCGAAGTCGGCATGGCCTGGTGTATCAACGATGTTGATGTGTGTGCCTTTGTATTCAACTGCACAGTTTTTGGAAAGAATCGTGATACCGCGCTCTTTCTCAATATCGTTGGAATCCATAACGCGATTATCAACTTGTTGATTATCACGGAAAGTACCAGATTGGCGCAGCAATTGATCCACTAGCGTAGTTTTGCCGTGGTCAACGNNGTGGGCGATAATGGCGATGTTGCGAATAGCGCGTGTATTGTTGGTCATGATTGTATTTATATGGGAGGTGATTCGAATAACCGACGATTATAGCATGCTGCAATGCAAAACTTACGTCTTGATTACAAACAATGCAGATATTTTCGTCATTATTTCAAAGACTTACTACGTATTGATGACAAAAAGATGGATTTCTGGCACGCCTATGCGGCGTTTTGTATCAAGGGACTATTCTTGCTTGTACAAAATGCACAGCAGACTCAAATGTAGAAAAAGTCTACATCTCCCTCTTGAAATATCGCGTTACTGCCACACCTGATGCCAACATTAAAACATTCATTGAATCCGCATGAACGCGGTTTCTACTCCTTCAATTCTTAAATATCGAGGAAAGCATGTCAGAAAAACAAACCCTGGGATTTCAAGCAGAAGTTTCACAATTACTCCAATTGATGATCCATTCTTTGTACTCAAACAAAGAAATTTTCTTAAGAGAGCTCATTTCTAATGCATCGGATGCATCCGATAAATTGCGTTTTGAAGCAATTAACGATGCCAGCTTGTTCGAAAATGATTCCGAATTAAAGATCAAAGTTAGTTTCGACAAAGCCGCGCGCACGATTACCATCAGCGATAACGGCATTGGTATGACGCGTGATGATGCGGTGAATCATCTGGGTACGATTGCCAAATCTGGCACCAAAGAATTCTTCTCCAAGTTGTCTGGCGATCAGCAAAAAGATGCAGCCATGATTGGTCAGTTTGGCGTCGGTTTCTACTCAGGCTTTATCGTTGCCGACAAAATGACGGTGGAATCACGCCGTGCCGGCACCGCAGCAAGTGAAGGCGTACGTTGGGAATCTGCTGGTGCAGGCGACTTCAGTGTAGAGCAAATCACCAAAGAAGATCGCGGTACTTCTATCACCTTACATTTGCGCGAAGGTGAAGATGATTTCCTCTCTTCTTGGAAACTCAAATCCATTATTCGCACGTATTCTGACCACAT
>DLGN01000300.1:0-2185 GCA_002482715.1 Oxalobacteraceae bacterium UBA7693 | reverse complement strand
CCACATCTCTTTGCCTATCTTGATGCAAAAAGAAGAATGGGATGATGAGAAAAAAGAACAAGTTCTCAAAGAAGAACTCGAAACTGTGAATCAAGCGAGCGCCTTATGGGCACGCAGCAAGTCTGACATCACGCCTGAGCAATACACAGAATTCTACAAACACATTTCGCACGATTACACTGCGCCTTTGACGCATACGCACAATCGCGTTGAAGGTCGCAGCGAATATACGCAGTTGCTGTACATTCCAAGCCGCGCGCCATTTGATATGTGGGACCGCAATAAACGTGGTGGTATCAAGCTCTACGTCAAACGTGTGTTCATCATGGATGATGCCGAACAATTGATGCCAGTTTATTTGCGTTTTGTGAAAGGAATTATCGACTCCAACGATTTGCCTTTGAATGTATCTCGTGAAATTTTGCAAGAATCACGCGATATCAAAGCGATACGTGAAGGCTCTACGAAACGTGTGCTCGGCATGCTGGAAGACTTGGCAAATGCGGAAGGCGATGAAGCAGAAAGCAAAAAAGAAAAGTTTGCTAGCTTCTGGAAAGAATTCGGCCAGGTATTAAAAGAAGGCGTAGGTGAAGATGCTGCGAACAAAGATCGTATCGCTGCCCTGCTGCGCTTTGCTTCTACTCACAACGACAATGAGTCTCAAACAGTGTCATTGGCTGACTATATCGCCCGTGCCAAAGAAGGTCAGGACAAAATTTACTACGTCACCGCAGATAGTTTTGCCGCAGCGAAAAATAGTCCGCACCTGGAAATTTTCCGCAAAAAAGGTGTGGAAGTATTATTGCTCACGGATCGAGTTGACGAATGGATGTTGTCCTTCCTGACTGCGTTTGAAGGTAAAGATCTAGTGTCAGTCGCAAAAGGCGATTTGGACCTAGGCAAATTGGAAGATGAAGCTGAGAAGAAACAGCACGAAGAAACTGAAACGCAATTTAAAGATCTCGTTGAAAAGATGAAAACCGCCTTGGCAGATAAAGCCAAAGACGTTCGCATCACCTTCCGCTTAACTGATTCACCAGCTTGCTTAGTCGCTGACGAAAACGAGCTTTCAGGCAATCTGGTTCGCATGTTGAAAGCCGCTGGTCAGGCAGCGCCGGAATCTAAACCAATTTTAGAGGTCAACCCAGATCATCCATTGGTACAACGTTTGAAATACGAAGAAGCCAAGTTCAATGATTGGTCACACATACTGTTCGATCAAGCTGCACTGGCGGAAGGTGGCACACTCGAAGACCCAAGTGCTTTTGTAAAACGTTTGAACGAAATGCTGTTAAACGTTAGCAAGTAAGTAATTTAAGGTTCAAAAAATAGAAGCCGGAACTTTAGAGTTCCGGCTTTTTATTTGAAGCTAAACACGCAATACTTAATGTGTGACGCGCGTGGTGCGACGATCGGATAATAAGCGAACGCGATCTCCAGGGCGGAATGTTTCGTCCGCATCTTGTGTAATTGCTTTTAATTCACCGTTATCTAAACGAACGGTAATTTCAAAACCTTTGCGAACATTCGCATTTGATTCCACATTATTACCAATAATTCCACCAACAACTGCACCAACAATCCCTGTCGCAGTTGATCCGCGCCCGCCGCCGACACTGGAACCAGCCAATCCACCCAAAGCAGCGCCAGTCAGTGTTCCCACACCACTACGACCGCCATCAATAGTCACCTCGCGTACTGAATCGACTACACCCATACGAACCGTCATTTCATTCTGCGTTTGATATGGGCGATAAACACTTCCTGAGGTGCGTGTGGACACGCATGCACTTAAGGAAAAAGTGGCCGCGATCACCGTCGCGATTAAGATAATTTTTTTCAAAATAAACTCCTTAAAAAAGAACCGTAAGAACAANNCAGTATTGCCTGCCCAAGACCAAATAAATCAATGCCCACTACCCGTTTCAACACAACGTCACATTTAACAATCAGTTGACAATTCAGCGTGTTTTAATACCTGCACAAGTAGGCCTCAATTCAATTCACATCAAAAAAATAAGATTCTAGAAATATTTTCATGTCATGCTGATAGCACATACTACAACATAGGGTTTACAATCAATCATTGCAAGCGCTATCCAGCAAAAACGAGTTAATTTATTGTCCGCCCCTTATGCTAATTAAACGAAAATCTATCGAAGCCGAATCAAATTACCGATCTGGC
>DLGN01000081.1 GCA_002482715.1 Oxalobacteraceae bacterium UBA7693 | reverse complement strand
AATTACTCTTTCTTCACCCAGCAAGGTATTCACCAAAGTCGACTTACCGACATTCGGACGGCCTACGATGGCAACATAACCACAACGATACTCAGAATTTTCTAGCATGACACTCATCTTTATTTTACTTTTTGTGAAATCTCTGGGACGGACACATCCAAAGAAAGCTGCTCTTCATTAACAAGGCTAAGCTCGGGTGATGAACTCTTTTCATTGTTCGTCTGGGCTGTTGATTGGATAGTCGCAATTCCCGCCAACTTCATTTGAGAAGCACGTGGCTTGGCCTTTTTATTGCTTGGCGTTTTAGACAATAACTTCACCACAGTCTCTAAAGCCAGTTTAGCAGCAGCTTGCTCGCCAGCACGGCGACTTCCACCAGTACCAAATACTTGAACCTCTAATTTAGGAACCAAGCATTCAATTTCGAACTCTTGGTTATGTGCAGCACCGTGGGTTGCGACAACATTATATTGAGGTAAGGCAATTTTCTTACTCTGCAAGAACTCCTGCAACAAAGTTTTGGCATCTTTGCCTAAAGTTGTTGGGTCAACAGAACTTAAAATAGGCTCATATAAGGATTGAATTACTTTTCGCGCGGCCTCGAAACCGGCATCAAGATAAATAGCGCCAAATAAGGCTTCCAAAGTATCAGCCAGAATTGATGGTCGCCGAAAGCCGCCAGACTTCAACTCACCCTCACCCAATCTCAAAAACTGAGAGAGCTCCATTTTCTGTGCGATTTCAAACAAGGACTGCTGCTTCACCAAATTCGCACGTACTCGTGAAAGATCACCTTCATCAATGCTTGCAAAAGTATCGAAAAGTATCGATGCAACTACACAATTAAGTATTGAGTCGCCAAGAAATTCTAGGCGTTCATTGTGTGTGACGCTATGACTTCGGTGCGTCAATGCTTGCTGCAAAAGTGCAACATCATTAAATTGGTGCCCCAAACGCTTCTGCAGCAACTGTTCGTTCATAAATACAACTTAATCCTGTTTCTTTTGAACCGTTGCTTTTTTTGCAGTGGTTCCTTCATATTCAAGCAATAAACTTGCAGGTCCAACGAGTGGAATTTTCTTTGTATAGGAAAAGCTAATTTCTAAGCCAGTCTCAGTTTTTTCAATAATTAGGTCTCGTCCATCTATCGACGTAATATATCCAACATCCGCTTGTTTATTAAATGCTCTTTGAATTTCTGATGCCGAACCACCGTTAGTTAACTTAACAGAGCTAATCGCACGTTTAATTGACATATATTCAATCACTGTCGGTGCAATCTTAGATGCCAACACGACTAACAGTGCAAGAATACCCAAAACAAATAACAATCCAATCAACGACATTCCGCGATTTTTCAATCTAATCAACTGTTGATATTGACGCATAGTGTCTCTCCATTTCTATTGAAAACTACCAATTCTCTTTAAATCACCGAAGTTCATCCAAATAAAAAAAGCTTTGCCTACAACATTCTGATCAGGAACAAATCCCCAATAACGACTATCCTGACTATTATCACGATTATCGCCCATCATAAAATAATGTCCCTGCGGCACGGTACATGTGACGCCTTCAACATCATAAATACAACGCTCAGCATAAGGGAAGTCCGCCTCACCAAACATCACGATGCCCGCAGGACGATCATCGTCATTCAAAATCTTATGTATCGTCTTGCCAGACTTTTCACTAAACTGCTTGGAATAACTTAATTGTGTGCCTTCATGTAAAAAATCAGTCTGAGTTTCATATTGATTTACGACACCATTAACGCTCAATTTCTTATTTTTATAGGTGATAGTATCACCAGGCAATCCAACAATTCGTTTAATATAATTTTGTGTCGGATCTTTAGGAAATTTAAAAACCATGACATCGCCACGTTGAGGCTCATTGATGGAAATAATCTTTTTATCTAAAACAGGAAGTCTGATTCCATAGGTGAATTTATTAACCAGAATAAAATCACCGACGAACAAAGTTGGCAACATCGATCCAGATGGAATTTTAAATGGCTCAAATAAAAAGGAACGCAGCACAAAAACGAGCGCGATGACGGGAAAAAAACTTCCTGAATATTCTACCCAGACTGGCTGCTTCAATAAACTAGCCTCAAGACTAGATCTCGTCGCTTGATCGGCATTCGCACTCCGGTCAAACTCTTGCAAAGCTATAATAGCTTTCGCCTTGCGCTTTGGCAAAAGGACAAATCTATCCAAAGCCCAGATAAAACCCGTAACGACTAAAAGAATAAAAAGAATTAAGGCAAAATTGCCTATCAAAGATTGCAAACTCATTTTTCTTCCACTTGTAAAATTGCCAAAAATGCCTCTTGTGGAATTTCAACAGAACCAACTTGTTTCATCCGTTTCTTACCAGCTTTTTGTTTCTCGAGTAATTTACGTTTGCGACTAATATCACCACCATAGCATTTTGCCAATACATTCTTACGTAAAGCTTTTACATTTTCGCGAGAAATAATATTGGCACCAATTGCCGCTTGAATCGCGACATCAAACATTTGACGAGGAATCAACTCACGCATTTTTGCGGCAACTGCACGACCACGATAATGTGCGTTAGCGCGATGCACAATAATTGCCAATGCATCGACCTTCTCACTGTTAATCAACATATCAACTTTAACCACATCAGACGCCCGATATTCTTTGAACTCATAGTCCATCGACGCGTACCCACGCGAAGTCGATTTCAAACGATCAAAGAAATCCAAGACGATTTCGGCCATCNNACATCGGCATTTCGTAGGTAAGCTTGACTTGACGTCCATGGTAATTCATATCCATCTGTACGCCACGCTTAGAGGTACACAGTGTAATCACAGAACCAACATACTCCTGCGGCATATATAAATTGACCGTTACGATAGGCTCACGAATCTCTTCAATCTTTGACGGCTCTGGCATTTTTGATGGATTATCAACCATCAAAATACTTCCATCCCCCATCACAACTTCATAGACAACTGTTGGAGCAGTCGTAATGAGATCCATGTCAAATTCGCGCTCTAATCGCTCCTGCACAATTTCCATGTGCAACAAACCAAGGAAGCCGCAGCGAAAGCCAAAGCCCAAGGCTTGAGAGACCTCAGGTTCATACATCAAGGCAGCATCATTCAGCTTCAACTTCTCTAATGAATCACGCAACGCATCATATTGATTCGCCTCAACAGGAAACAAGCCAGCGAACACTTGCGGCTGTACTTCTTTAAAACCCGGCAATGGTTCTACTGCAACTCGTCCAACTGTCGTAATCGTGTCGCCGACTTTAGCGGCTTTCAACTCTTTAATTCCGGCGAT
>DLGN01000114.1:16537-20217 GCA_002482715.1 Oxalobacteraceae bacterium UBA7693 | reverse complement strand
ACAAAGGGCATCCTAAGGTGAACTTGAAAGAATCTAATTTTAAATCAGTGGTGTATTGTGCTGAAGAGATGGTAAGACAAGACCCAGGTAGCATTTCTATCATTTCCGATCTAACCTCGTTCGTGCAAGTTGGTGACTTGTTCAAGATGGACGCGAGCGGTCGCACTACATTGATCGAAGTCAAAGAGGGTAAGAAGAACCATGAAATTTGGGAGTTCATGAACTTCTTCATTGAGACGCCTTGTTTACATGCCCTCAATCATTTCGCACAACAGCATGGCGAATCTGGTGTGAAGCAGCTAGGACGGATGTTTCGCCAAGCTGACCGTATGGGGCACGTCACTGAGGTGATGTCTAAGGGAAATTCAGTTGATCCAGACACAAAGCAAGTCATACATATTCCCGATGAATTCGTATATATCGCCAAATGGGATGAAGAGCTAAATGAAATTCTTGAGAATTGTGATGCTAAAGGCTGGGGCTGGAACGTCGTTGATGACAGCTTGTTTATTGGCGCCTACTCCAGAGACACAAGGAATGGAAACGGTCACCATCTTTTTAATATCGTGTTCGATCAGTTCGAAGGTGGATTGGATTCGCCACGACTCAGGCTCAACGATTGCATGCTTTCCCCTTTGGCACTCACGGTGTTCAATTTGAACATTTCGGAAGAGTACAAATTCGATATTCTCTTCGGACGGAAAAATGTTTGTTTAGGCATCAATATCGTCAACTTCTTAGAGGGCTTAAAAAAAGCTGGAATCACTGTGAGACCCGCAACTAACAAGGAGGTAGGCCAGATGGAGCAACAAGGGACGAAGCTCTACCGATTTCAGGGCAAAGCGATTTTAATTGGAACTGGCACACATGAATTTTTCCTTTCCGATGGCATCTTCACGAGAATTTTCTTTCACGGCCAACGACCTATTGCGACGGTGAAGGCGATATTGAGTAGTCTATGATTGTTGTTACTCGATCCATTAAATTTGATCCATGTAGTACTCGCTCATCAGTATCACTTTGATTTTGAGCTGATCACGTTTTTCGCAAGACACCAGCATGCTTGGATGAAGCAAGCGCTTTCTTCTTGGTTACACTGGGCGCAGATTTTGTGGAAGCATTTATCTTTCTAGTAGGAGTAGTTTTTGCTCCGTTTTTTCGAGCAAATGCTGTCGCTGCCCTACTGCCAATAGTATAGTTTTTGGAGTCATCAACTGACGAATCAGCATCTTGCCATGGAAGAAAATTAGGCAAATCGATCCGCGCACCGCTCTTATCAACAACCGAAAGTTCAAGTGTTAATCCTAGTGATTTCAAGAACCGACGCAGTGTGGATACATAGGTGTCCGAACGTTTTTCAAGTTGTGATACGGCGTTCTGTTTAATGCCGAGTTCCTGCGCCACCTCGACTTGGGTTTTCCCTACCGCTTTACGAAAATCGCTGAGCGTCGCAGCGTGTGCGATCATTTCTTCGACTTTTTGTTTGGAAAGTGCAGCAATTTTTGTCTGACGTTTTGCAGGCAAACTTTTGATAATATCGTCTAGATTTCTGCCCATGATTAACTCCTGATGTTTCCTTTTTTTACTTCTGCATTTTTCAAAGCTTGCAAGTGTTTGTCGAATCGTTGATTGGCTTTCTTTAACAAGCTTTTATAGAACTTATCTTCATCTTTGCCTTGCTTGTCGGCAGCCACCAAAATTATCGCATTGCGGTCTGGATCGAAGGCAAATGCTGCTCGCCAAATTTCTGCACCATTGTTTGCTTTGAAACGAAGCTCTTTCATGTTGGGATGCTTGGGGTTTTCTAGCGTTCCAACATGCGGCCTATCAGCGGCGGGGCCAAGCTCTTGCACCGCGGCGGCAACGGCAAGCAATTGATCTTGAACATCTTCTGAGAGCGCATCGAACTCAGAATCAAAATCATCATGAAATATGACTTTCCATCTTTTGGCTAGAGTCAATTATCATCTCCTAGTGATATCATGTCAAGATGCTTTTTTGTTGCAAATGTGAATTTTTATTATTTTATAATTATATTGAATTTAAAGCACTTTTTGGCTGTAAATTTTTTAGGCGGCGTTTGATTGATATGTATAGAAAACTGAAATTTCTATATCTATTCGAGCGGTCATGTATAAATTTTTCAGATTTTTATACATTTCTTCACTTGCATCGTAGACACCGATGAAGCTTGGAATTTGATAACACTGGAAAAACAGCCTCTCTACCGCGTCATCACCGTCCGATAAATATCAATATTTTGCGGCGGGGATCGGTGATAATAAACGCCACTCTTACCCACATTGAAGTGATAGCTGTCAGTGGTGACGATGACTTTTGGTGATTGATAGTCTTTCTTTTGCAGGAGTTGTAAACGATTATAGTCACGGCGTTGCCAGTACCAAGCGTCGCCATGTTTTTGTATATTGAAGACTCGTCCTGCTAGCCAATCTATTTTTTTCTCATCGAGTTCTAGCACTTTTTTGCGAGCACTTCCCGCGTAGAGATCGCCTGCTTGGTCGATCCACAGCGTGTCGTCTTTTGGTTCAGAAAATTTTACATACTGCCATTCGTCTTTTTCTAGCGAAGTGGTCTCTGTGTCGAGGTGGTAGTAGTTGATCTGCCACTTGCCATCGACGTTGATACTAAAGGCGATGGTTTGATTGTCTTTGAATGAGACTGCGCGCATTTCTCTTTGGGGTAATTTTGCTTTCGACCATGAGCCTGATGTGGCATCGATGAGATGAATTTCATTGAGGCTGAGCGCCAGCAATTGCTTGCCATCGGGACGCCATTGCAGGTCAATGTAATGTCTGCCGTCATTGAATTGACTTAGCCTTTTTGCGGCGCTGTTTGCGATATTTGATGTGGTCTGCCGCAGCCATATTTCCTCGCCACCAGTCGCCAAACTAATGAACGCTAGGGTTTGATTTTCCTCCGAAAAAGTCGCAAGCCTATCATCGACAGAGTTCGTCACCAGTTCCACTGAGTCTTGTGTGTCAAAACGAAATTGGAGAATGTTTTGATTCGATTCGCCAGCGGGAAATAGATAATCCTTGCCGTTACTATGTCGTGTCGGTGCTCTCAAGTTGAGATTGCCCGAATAAATTGCATAAGGATGGTTACCGTTGAGATCGTAACTGAGCAATTGATTCGCGGGATGTTCGCCCATCAAAATCACGCGATCTCCTTGCTGACTCCAAATGCCGCAGCAAATATAGGCATCGAGTTTAAAGAGAAGTTTGAGTTGATCGGTGTCTACATTGAGTTCATAAAAACCTTCCCATTGTTGTTTATCGGGGGAAGAGATCAAGAGCTTGTTTTGGGTAGGGTGAAGATCGAATTGACTATTGCCACCGATAACGAGTTCGGGTTGCGTAAGACGACGTTTCTTTCCGGTTTGTCGATCGAATTCAAATAGTGAATATGGCGAATTGCGTCCTTCCGCTTCGGCGTAAATCAGTTTATTCACATCATGCGTGAATTCTATTTTTCCGTAGCTGCCAACCGGACAATTATGAATCAGCTGCGGTTCAGAAAACGATTGCCCTTGAACGGTGCGAATGAAATATTGGCAGGACTCGGGTGTGGTGACCAGATAGACGATTTGGGTGCCGTCATCACTCCAATCGGCAGGGCCAACTGACGTGGTTTTTGCATCGCCGTGGTCGAACACGGTG
>DLGN01000114.1:3625-16513 GCA_002482715.1 Oxalobacteraceae bacterium UBA7693 | reverse complement strand
GATGCTTTCGTCAGACATTCTTTTTACCTTGAGCGTCATCTGGCTTTCGCGCATTTCCACGTAACTTAAGAGTGCGCCATCAGGCGATAGGCTAGGAAACACATCGGCACCCGCGTCACGCGTGAGTGCGACAGATTGGGTACTGGCGATGGGGGCGGGGGTTTGTTGAACGAATACGAATCGAGCAAGACCGACTAGGCTTGCAATCAAGAGTATGGCTAAAATCCAGACGAATTTGCTGGACGACTTTCTTGGTGATTCTTCGTTGGGAGAGATCTTGAGGTCTTCTCTTGCGTCGATGTTCGCGGTATTTCCCTGTTCTAGATCGGTCTGCTGATATCCAGCGATGTCTGCTAGAGGCTTGTTGGTTTCAATAGCGCGAACTTGTGCGATGAACTTATAGCCTTTCTTTGGAAACGTGGCGATGAAGCGCGGGCTTTTGGGATCGTCGTCAAAATGTTTTCTAAGCTTGGTGACAACTTTATTTACGGCGCTATCGGAGACTACCCGACCTAGCCAAACCGAGTTGATCAGTTCATCGCGGCTGACGATGCAATCGGGATGTTGACAGAAATAGCTTAATAACTCGACTGCCATGGGCTCAAGCTGCTGCACTTGCTCACTGCTGCTCAGGGTTTGTTGTTGATCGCAAAAAAGGAATTGTTCGATTTGCCAGCGCATGAATTTTTGGGGTGAAGAAATGTCATCAGTTAGAAAAGTATCACGTTCAGCGTGTTTTGTGAGGCAGCATCATAGGAGGAATTGGCGAAAAACCGCCTAAGTCATCAAAAGTCATCAAAAGTAATGCCTACGTCACGACATTCTTGTGGTGTTTTTTTATGCTCATTCACTTCATTCAACATGGAGTGTACTTATGAGAAATACAAAGTCGACCAGCATCATGACATTCATCGTGCTAATTTTGCAAATGCTGATCGCCGCCAATACTTGGTCTAATGAAACCTATCTAAAGCCTGCTAGTCTAGCTGGCGCCAAAATGGAGCAAAGAGCGGATGCCTATCATTTGTTGCAATCCGATCTGTTTCGCCAAGAATTGAAGGATTTGGTCAAGCGCGCGAACCTCAGTGTCGATGACGCCAGCAGGGATGACGACAAAATCGCTGTCGCTTCTTTCTTAGACGATTTTAAACAAACGCATAGTCTCATCGCCAAACAAAAAAATCCCTTGGGCTACTTTCATTATTCAAGCGATGCATGGTTAAGGCAAGCATCGCTCAGCCCTGATCAGCAGGATGCAAAAGCACTCTTGACCTTAATGACGACAAAACTCGGTGCCTTTTCAAATGAGGACTTATACAAGGTGAGTTATTGCTTGGGTTGGTCACTTGAGATGGGGCAGGACTATATGTTGGGTTTGTTTAAGCAACTTCAGTCCAACCCAACGCTCGATAAGAATAACATCGTCAAACTCGTGACAAACTACCAGCTCTACAAAGTGTACGAGCGCATTTTAGCGACAGGAAATCAAGTCTTGTCTGCCGAAAATGAAAAGCGATATGTGATCGAACCGAATGTGCTCATCAAGACAAAATCGGGCGTGAGTTTATCGGCAGTGGTGGTGAGGCCAAGGCAAATCGTCGGCAAACGTCCGACTGCTTTTCAGTTTTCGATTTATGCCAATGAAGCTTGGCACATCAAAACGGCAATCCATGCGGCGGCACACGGTTATGTGGGCGTGATCGCCAATACGCGTGGAAAACGACTTAGCCCAGACGAGATCATTCCCTGGGAAAAAGACGGCGAAGACGCCACGCAAGTGATAGCTTGGATCATCCAACAAACCTGGAGTGATGGTCGTGTTGGCATGTATGGCGGTAGCTACTTGGGATTCACGCAGTGGGCTGCAGCGAAGCATATGCATCCCGCATTAAAAACCATCGTCCCTTATGCCGCCGCCAATCCATTGACGGGTCTACCTATCGAGAACAATATTTTTATCACCCCGAACTATCAATGGGCGTTTCATGTGACAAATAATAAGACGATGGATCACTCAGTTTATGCTGATAGGAAGTATTGGGACGATGTATTCGAGACCTTGTATAAAAGTGGTCGCGCTTTTCGAGACATCGACAAAGTTGAAGGCAAACCGAATCCGTGGTTTCAAAAATGGCTCAAGCATCCGGATTACGACGACTACTATCAGCAAATGCTACCCTACAAAAATGACTACAAGAAAATCAATATCCCTGTGCTGTCGATTACTGGCTACTTCGATGGTGGGCAAATTTCAGCCATCGATTTCTTGAAGCAGCACTACAAATACAATCCGCAAGCGAATCACACATTACTGATCGGTCCGTATAACCACGGTACAGCGCAAGGTATACCGTATTCTCATCATAGTAATTACCAACTCGATCCAGTCGCCTTAGAAAAAGACACAGAAGAAATTACCTTTCAATGGTTCGATTATGTGTTCCACAACAAATCTCGTCCTTCGCTGCTCAAAGACAAAGTCAATTATCAACTGATGGGCAGTAATACCTGGCAGCATCATCCATCGCTGCAGAAGTTAAATCAAGAAGGTCTGCGCTTCTATCTAAATACGACCAAAGATAAGGATGGCCATTATCAGCTGTCGAGAAGCAAACCGCGGGCGCTTGATTTTGTCTCGCAAACAGTGGATTTAGCCGATCGAGATACCACCAATAATGAATCTGGCATGTGGCCGCTCATCCATAAACAACTCCCCAAGAGCAATGGTCTGGTGTTTGTCACCGAGCCATTGAAGGAAGCGATGCAACTAGCGGGAAGCATCACCGGCCACTTTTCAATCGCCATCAATAAACGTGATGTCGATATTGGCTACAATTTTTATGCGATATCGCCTGAAGGTGAAGTAGTTTTTCTCAACTACTACATAGGCCGCGCCAGTTATGCTCACGATTTGTCGGTACGCAAGCTACTGACACCAGGCAAGAAAACACAAGTGCCGATTGTGAACGCGCGAATGACTGCAAAATTACTCCCGCCCGGCAGCCGACTTGTGATGGTGCTGGACGTGAATAAAAACCGCCACGCGCAAGTGAATATGGGAACGGGAAAAGACGTCAGCGACGAAACAAGCGCGGATGGGAAAGAGCCTTTGCAAATAAAATGGTTCTCGGATAGTCAGCTTGTGATTCCGCTAAAGCCTTGGCGCGTGAAATAGTGAAGGTGTTCACGGCAGTCCTAACAAAAAAGAATAGGGTGTGGTGCGTGTTCAGTAAGTTTCGAAACTTTGTTGAGGAGAATTTAAGAATGTGTTAATTTTGGCTTCTTCATTTTAAAACGTGTTAGCCGCCGCAGCATGCTTTTCACAAAACGATGTCGTACAGATTCAACCCCAAAGTCAAATCAAGAGAGTGACTTTGCTTTCTTGGATCGGTCCGCACGACCTGAGTTCGCTCGGGTTCGAGACTTCATGGAAGTACTAGCTTCGGGCTACCCGAAGGAAGGACTTCCAGAGTTGCTCGCACGAGTTCAAAGCGGAGATGACACGCACTTCAAGTCTGCGATATTCGAGATTGTTCTGTTTGAGTACCTTGTCAGACTTGGCTACAAGTTGCGGCCGCATCCGGAACTCGAGAATGGATCGAATTCGCGTCCAGATTTTCACGTTCGTTCGCCAGAAGGTAAAGAGTTCTATTTGGAAGCTGTTTTAGCTAGGTCAAAAAGTCATGTCGTTCCTGCAATGGAGGCAATGATTGGAATTACTCTCGATGCTCTGGCGAGGGATAGTCATGCCAACTTTATGGTTGCCGTTGAGTCTGAGGGGTATCCTGACAGTCAACCTAGCGGGAAGAAACTTCGAGCCGCTTCCCTAAAGTGGCTAGATACGTTGAATCCAGATCAAGTTCAAGCGCAGATCGACCAGCATGGCGTCTTCTCTGCGCCCACCTTCAACTGGGAACATGAAAAGTGGCAAGTTCTGTTGCGTGCGATACCATTGAAGCCGGAACGGCGCGGCAAATCAACCACGTTGATTGGTGTGCTTGATGTGGGGGCTGGGTTCATTGATGAATGGACGCCTATTAGGGGCGCAATTAAATTTAAAGGCTCTAAGTACGGAATACTAGACAAGCCACTTTTGGTAGCTGTGAATTTTGACTCCTTCAATCTTGAGCGCATTGACGAAATGCAAGCGTTGTATGGACAGGAACAGTTCATCTTCGACGCTCATAACCCTGAGTCTAAACCTAGGTTTGTGCGCGCTCAAAATGGCGCTTGGCGAGGTCCTGCTGGGCCACAAGCAACACGTGTAAGCGGTGCTTGGTTGTTTAATGATCTTTCGCCATGTACCTTGGCGTCCCGTCATAATACGCTTTACTTCAATCCTTGGGCTGCACACCCATTGCCTGAAAGTCTAAAGAGAATTTCGCATGCAATTGCTGAGAACGGGATCGTGTCTTGGCATTCAGGCGCGACACTGCGCGACGTTCTTGAATTGCCGGAGGGTTGGCCGGAGTGATGTTGTGAACCTCAACGAAATCGAGCGTAGTAAAAGCGGTTTTGCGACATTTCTCGTGATCGTTAGCGCTGTAACTAACAAAAATTAATACATGAATCCTCCCGAACATGACATAGAAGATAGAACCCCAATCTGGGATTGTATGCAGGATTTATATATGGATACGGATGTCACGCTATCCTATGACTTCATTGCTCAACGATGTGCTGACTCTAAATACAGTATCGACGAGTTGGAGAACATATTGTTTAATGAGGTACTGCCTGCGTTACGATTTAATATGTTCACTCTGCCCGCCCCAGAGTGGGCTGGCTTTCAATCGGATTGGCTGGTAAAACGGATGCTTGCTCAGCATCGATTTGGCAAACGAAAGCCGTGGATTTTACGTCGTTATACGGAAGATCACTGGACGCACGTTCGACAAAAGATTCAAGGGATTCGCCAGAACACTACATAACAAGTTTCTTGAATTGCGAATTCTTTGGTCTAACATGTTGTGCTTATAGCTGTTTTGAAAGTAAACAATCTAAATGCGCGATGAATGCACTACGATCTCAAGCGAAGTAATCCAAATCAAACTTATAGGAAACAAGATGCAGGTAGAAAATGTGCGCCCGGAAGATTACGCAGAGATGCTAGATGTTTGGGAAAACTCAGTCCGCGCGACGCATGATTTCATTACCGAAGACGATATCGCGTTTTTTAAACCGATGATCATTGAACAGGCTTTTCCAGCGGTCATATTAAAGTGTGTGAAAAATGAAGCTGGTTCGATTATAGGTTTTGTCGGTGTGCATGATTCTAAGATTGAAATGCTGTTCATCTTAAATGAAGCGCGAGGACAAGGAGTGGGTAAGGTGTTGTTGCGATACGCAATCGAACAACTTGGTGCAACCGAAGTCGATGTCAATGAACAGAATCCAAAGGCGGTCGGTTTTTATCAGCACATGGGGTTTAAGATCATCGAACGTTCACCGCTTGATAGTATGGGAAAACCATTTCCGATTTTGCATATGAAGCTTTAAGATTGATCCTAATCTAATTTGCTAGAAATGTTTAAATATGAATCCATTTATCGAGGGTTGGAGTGAGTCAGATATTGAAGCTGTTTTAGTCAATGGAATTACTGATGAACTTCTCTACGTTCCTATTGTTGTCGGCATGAATTCAGACTGTGTTGATCGACTTTGGGCCGAAAATATTTGTGTAAAGTTGGCGAGCCACGCTCATATACAAACACGCTGCAATGCGTTGACTGGTTTAGGTCATATAGCCCGAGTTTGTGGCGAGCTTAGTGAAGAAAAAGTATTGCCTATTGTGTCCGCCGCCTTGCACGATATGAGCGAAGAAGTTCGTGGCTATGCAATGGATGCCGCCTGCGACATTCATCATTATCTCGGTATTGTTGTTCCTGGCCATGATGCTAGCCATACGCAAGTGCATTACGAGCATTTGGTCGATGCGGTCGAATACCTAAAAAAACGCACCACTTATGAAAACTAGATACAAGCCCCGTGTCAATCACAGGTATGTTGTTAATTCAGTGGCAAAGTAATTATTTTCCCCTCAATTTATAAAGTACAAAAATGTTCTCATGGCGTTGGCTACTTGCAGCAGTGATCGTATTTGGTGCTTGGCATCAGTATCAACAGCGTGCGCAGAAACCGATTCCGCGTTCGAATGGTGTATTGGTGCAAAGTGAGCCGGTGCAAACCATGCTTGATCGCGGCGATAGTTGGCAGAAGGGCGACTACACGATTAAGGCATTAGCCGATTTTGAGATTGAAGCGCGTATCTTGGCGAAGGAGTTGTATTCGATCGGTCGTGAGGCGGATCTATCGCCTGTCGATTTGGCTTTGGGTTGGGGATCGATGTCGGATTCTGAAGTGTTGTCTTCACTGACAATTTCGCAAAGTAATCGCTTTTATTATTATCGCTGGGAAAATCAGCCGCCACGTCCACCCGCTGAAATCGCTAGTCATAGTGCCAATATGCACATGATTCCAGCTAACTCGCAAATCGAGAAACGCTTGAAGGAATTACGTCCCGGACAAATTATTCATTTACGCGGAAAGTTAGTTGCAGTAAGTGCGCCAGATGGTTGGCGTTGGCAATCGTCGTTAACGCGTGAAGACACTGGCGCTGGTGCATGTGAATTAATTCGGGTGGAAAGTGTTGATGTGCTGTGATTTGTGTGATTAGTCAATGTTGCGCTGATTGTTTTTCAGCGGATGAATGACTGTTCGCCACGCCACTAAGCAAGCTTGCTCGATGTTTGTGGATGGCTTGCGTCACAATCTGGTGCAGCTCACTAGCGGTGTTTGCATCTATCCCATCAATTAAGTTGGCGCGCATCGCTGGTGTCCAAAATTTTTTCAAATGATTGGCAATGCCGTCCAAGGCTTCTTCACGGTCGGGAAAGCTCTCAAAAAATGTGCCGATCTGGTTCGCCATTTTGATTAACTTATTGATGCTGTCGAGATTATTCATGGTCTTGGATATGTATGCGTTGTGGGTGGCTATAGATACTCAAATCCTTGCCACGGGTGAATCCTAATAAACTGACGCCTGCTTGTTGTGCGATGTCGATAGCAAGACTGGTGACGCCCGATACGGCGGCGAGTACAGGGATGCCAGCACATGCAGTCTTTTGCACCATTTCGTAACTAGCGCGGCTGGTGATGCAAATGAAACCTTGCGATGGGTCGATTCCTTTTCGTAGACAAGCACCGATAACTTTGTCGAGCGCATTATGTCTGCCAACATCTTCGCGAATGACTTGAACAGTGCCGTCAGCGCTGCACCACGCAGCAGCATGACTGCTGCCAGTTGCTTGCAACAAAATTTGTTGTTCGCGCATCGCAGCGATGGCGCTTGAGATGGCTGTTGCGTGCAGAGTCAGCTTGGATAGAACAGGCGCAGGTTGACGTGTCGCTTGCGCTAAATTTTCTACGCCGCATAAGCCACAGCCTGTGCGTCCTGCCAATTGGCGTTTTCTGTCTTTTAAACCGGCAAAGCAGACTGCCGCAATGGTGATATCGAGCGTGATTCCCTGTGCGCTCTCAGTCGTTTCAACATCATAAATTTGCGCTACTTGTTCGATGACGCCTTCAGAAAAAGCAAATCCGTAGGCAAAGTCCTCGAGTTCGGTCGGGCTTGCCATCATGACGGCGAAGGCAATCCCGTTGAACACCAAAGCCACCGCGATTTCTTGCGCGACTTGGTCTTCGCCGTGTTGGCATTGACCATCACGCAAGCGCGTCACGCTTTGAGACTGAGAGCCATTTTCATCAGCGCTCATCTCCTCGGCTTGCATGGAATTGGTCGCGGTGTTCAAGTGCTTGGTCTCACATTGTTACTGCTCCAAGCAGCTTGTGCCAGCGCCAATTGTTCGGCATCAAATTGCTGTTGCGCGTGCTGCCATTCTGATTGTTGCGCCGTCGCCATCACTGGCATCACTTGCACCGCAGTGACTTTGTATTCAGGACAATTCGTCGCCCAATCCGAGTTATCGGTGGTAATCACATTTGCGCCAGATTCTGGGAAATGGAAAGTCGTGTACACCACACCCGGCTGCATTGTTTGGGTAACAAACGCGCGCAAGACCGTATCGCCAGCGCGGCTTTCGATTTTGACGAACGCATCATGTTGAATGCCACGTTCTTCTGCATCGTGTGGGTGAATGTGCAGACGATCTTCGTGATGCCATTGACTGTTCTCTGTGCGACGCGTTTGTGCGCCCACATTGTATTGCGACAGGATACGCCCAGTCGTTAAGAGCAATGGAAATTTGCGCGTGACTTTTTCATCGGTGGCGACATACTGGGTAATGATGAAGCGGCCTTTGCCGCGCACAAATTTGTCAACATGCATAATCGCGGTGCCAGTTTCTTCTGTGTTCTCATTGCATGGCCATTGCACGCTGCCGTGACGATCAATTTTTTCATAACTAACTCCGCGGAAGCTCGGTGTCAGTGCGGCGATCTCGGCCATGATTTCGCTAGGATGTTGATATTGCATAGGATAGCCGAGTGCATTCGCGAGCTTCATCGTCACTTCCCAATCCGCGTAACCAGCTTTCGGTGGCATCACTTTGCGAACGCGTGAAATACGTCGTTCAGCATTGGTGAAAGTACCGTCTTTTTCGAGGAAAGACGAGCCCGGTAAAAACACGTGCGCGTACTTGGCGGTTTCATTTAAGAAAATATCTTGCACGACCAAGCATTCCATTGCCATTAATGCTGATGTTACGTGCTGGGTGTTCGGATCAGATTGAACGATATCTTCACCTTCGCAGTACATGCCTTTGAATTCGCCAGCATGCGCGGCATCTAACATATTTGGTATGCGTAAGCCCGGCTCTGGGTTAAGTGTGACGCCCCATGCCGCTTCAAATTGCGAACGTACAGTGCTATCAGAAATATGACGATAGCCTGGTAATTCGTGCGGGAAAGAACCCATGTCGCACGCCCCTTGCACATTGTTCTGACCGCGCAGCGGATTCACGCCAACGCCTTCACGTCCGACATTACCCGTTGCCATCGCGAGGTTGGCGATGCCCATGACCATGGTCGAGCCTTGCGCATGTTCGGTCACGCCCAAACCGTAGTAAATCGCTGCATTACCACCGGTTGCATACAAACGCGCGGCTGCGCGAATGGTTTCTGCGGGGACGCCCGTAATGGTTGCCATCGCTTCTGGCGAATTGTCGGGACGTGCGACAAATGCACTCCATTCGCGCCATGATTTATCGTCGCAGCGCTCTTGCACATACGCGTCGGCAACCAAGCCTTCGGTGACGATCACGTGCGCCAGTGCGCTGATGATCGCGACATTGGTGCCGGGTTTGAGTTGTAAGTGATAATCCGCTTTGACATGCGGCCCATCGACCAAATCAATTTGACGTGGGTCGATCACGATCAACTTGGCGCCTTGGCGTAGGCGTTTTTTCATGCGTGAAGCAAACACCGGATGCGCATCACTCGGATTCGCGCCGATCACCATGATCACATCAGCGTGCTCGACCGACTTAAAGGTTTGCGTGCCTGCCGAGGTACCAAATGTTTGACCAAGGCCATAACCTGTTGGTGAATGGCAAACGCGCGCGCAAGTATCTACATTGTTATTACCGAACGCGGCACGTATGAGCTTTTGTACCAAGTAGGTTTCTTCATTGGTGCAACGTGATGAGGTAATGCCGCCGATGGCGTCTTTGCCATACTTAGCTTGAATGCGGCGGAATTCCGAAGCGGCATAGTTGATGGCTTCGTCCCAACTGACTTCACGCCATGCTTCGTGAATACTCTTGCGTATCATGGGTTTGGTGACGCGATCTTTGTGTGTCGCATAACCCCAAGCAAAGCGACCTTTGATGCAGGAGTGTCCCTCGTTGGCTTTGCCGTCTTTCCACGGCACCATGCGCACGACTTGGTTGCCTTTCATCTCCGCTTTAAAACCGCAGCCCACACCGCAATAAGCGCAAGTGGTGATCTTGCTGTGCTCGGCTTGACCTAACATGATGACGGTCTTTTCTTGCAAAGTTGCGGTAGGGCAGGCTTCAACGCACGCGCCGCAACTCACGCATTCCGATTCCATAAATGGCTGATCTTGGCCCGGTGAAACGCGTGCTTCAAAACCACGACCGCTGATCGTTAAGGCAAAGGTGCCTTGTGTTTCTTCACATGCGCGGATGCAGCGATTACAAACGATACATTTGGATGGGTCATAAGTGAAGTAGGGGTTCGATTCATCTTTTTTGCTATCGAGATGGTGTTTCCCGCCATTTGTAACACCGTTGCCAGCACCGACGCCGTAGCGTACTTCGCGCAAGCCTGTCACGCCAGCCATATCTTGCAATTCGCAATTGCCATTCGCAGAGCAAGTTAAGCAATCGAGTGGGTGATCAGAGATGTATAACTCCATCACGCCTTTGCGTAATTCTTGCAATTGAGGGCTTTGGGTTTTGACCTTCATGCCAGCTTCAGCAGGCGTGGTGCACGATGCCGGAAAACCTTTGCGACCTTCAATTTCCACCAAACATAAGCGACAGGAGCCGAAGGGTTCTAGGCTATCGGTGGCACAGAGTTTGGGAACTTGAATACCCGCATCGACGGCGGCACGCATTAGCGAGGTGCCCGCTGGTACGGTAATCATTTCACCGTCGATTTCTAGGCTGACGGTCTGGTCTGATTCGCGACGTGGCGTGCCGAAATCTTTGTCTTTTAAATGAGAAAGCATGTTGTTCTCCTAGGCCTTGGTTTGATCCGACGCCGGATTTGCCGCAGCTAGACCAAAGTCTTGCGGATAATAGTTGAGTGCAGAGATTACCGGATTCGGCGTCATACCACCGAGCGCGCACAGCGAGCCGTATTGCATGGTGTTGCATAAATCGCGTAAGAGTTTTTCTTGCGTAGGTTTGAGCGCAGAATTCGCATCAGCTTGCACTAAGCGTTCAATCACTTCGACACCGCGGGTAGATCCGATGCGACATGGTGTGCATTTACCGCAAGATTCCAAGGCACAAAATTCCATCGCATAGCGAGCTAGTTTCGACATATCCGCCGAATCATCATGCACGACGATACCGCCATGCCCCAAGGTCGCACCGACCGCGGCATAGGCTTCGTAGTCAAAAGGCAGGTCCCAATACTGTTCTGGCACATAACTACCTAAGGGGCCGCCCACTTGCGCCGCTTTGATAGGACGGCCGCTGGCGCTGCCACCGCCAAAGTCGAACAAGAGTTCACGCAAAGTGACGCCGAAGGCTTTTTCTATCAAGCCACCAAAACGGATATTGCCAGTCAATTGGATAGGCAGTGTTCCAGTCGAACGACCGAGTCCAAAGTTTTTGTAAAACGCCGCACCGCGTTCGAGTATCAATGGCACCGACGCAAAGCTAATCACATTATTGATAACCGTCGGCGCGCCGAATAAACCTTGTAAGGCGGGAATAGGGGGCTTGGCGCGCACCACGCCACGCTTGCCTTCTAAGCTTTCTAACATGGCGGTTTCTTCACCGCACACATACGAACCAGCGGCTTTGCGCACTTCCAGATGAAACGCGTAGTTGGAGCCAGCAATCTTGTCACCCAAGTAGCCCGCGGCTGTCGCTTGTTCAATCGCGCTTTGCATCACAGTCAATGCACGTGGATATTCGGAACGGATATAGATATAACCGCGTGTCGCCCCCGTCGCAATGGCGGCAATCGTCATGCCCTCGATCAGCATGTAGGGATCGCCTTCCATCGTCATGCGATCCGAGTAAGTACCGGAGTCACCTTCATCGGCATTGCAGACGATGTATTTTTGTGACGCTGTCGCTGCGGCCACGGTCTTCCATTTGATTCCGGTTGGAAAAGCTGCACCACCGCGTCCGCGTAAGCCAGAATCCAAAACTTCTTGCACAATCTGCGTCGACGTTAAATTCAAACTGCGGCGTAAGCCTGTATAACCTTGATGCGCTTCATAATCGCTTAAAGACAAGGGATCGGTCACGCCCATGCGGCTAAAGCACAAGCGTTCTTGTTTTTTGAGATAAGGAATTTCTTCGGTCAAGCCTAGCGATAAAGCATGGGTGTCGCCTTGCAAGAAATTCGCTGCAAACAGCGAAGCCACATCTTCCATTTGTACCGGACCATAGGCAACACGACCTGCATCGGTTTGTACTTCAACCAGCGGCTCTAACCAAAATAAGCCGCGTGAGCCATTGCGAACTAAGTCGACCGAAACACCGCGTTGTTGGGCTTGGGTGAGGATCGCTTCTGCGACTTCATCTGCACCTAAGGCGATGGCTGCGGTGTCTGCAGGCACATAAATACGCACACCCATTATGTGTTCTCCTTCGCAGATTGTGCTGATGCTGCTGATTCTGCTAATGCCGCACTGCGAGTTTGCGTATCGTGATGGCGTTCAAGCAGTTGATCAAATCGTGAGACATTCACTCGCGCATAGGGGCGTTCATTCACACTCATTGCAGGTGCTGTCGAACAGAGTCCTAAGCAATACACGGGTTCTAAGGTAATCGTACTGTTGCTGTTCGCATGTTGGCAGGCGTGCTGCCACAAAACTTCTGCACCCATAGACTGACAAGCCTCGGCACGGCAAACTTGCACGACGGTCTTAGCCGGTTGC
Organism: Oxalobacteraceae bacterium UBA7693; assembly: GCA_002482715.1. Lineage (GTDB taxonomy): Bacteria > Pseudomonadota > Gammaproteobacteria > Burkholderiales > Burkholderiaceae_D > Undibacterium. Next base: position 3,909 of record DLGN01000114.1, on the reverse strand, counting down.
TCTTGACGAAAGTGGTGATAGAACGTGATCACGCCATGGACTTCCGCGCGCGACAAATTTATGGCCTTGGCGATTAAAGGAGTCGCGTCCGCTGGAATAAAACCGAGGCGATCTTGAATCGCATGAAGAATCGGCAGCAAGCTGCCTTGATTAAATTGCTTAGACTGGTGTTCGAGAATCGCGCTATGAACGGTCTCTCGTTGATGGTCGCTTAACATGGGCTATCCGCATCTTGGTTGGGGAATTGAGGGAATGTCATTGCATCCTCCTTCGTATTCCGACAT
>DLGN01000114.1:1463-3580 GCA_002482715.1 Oxalobacteraceae bacterium UBA7693 | reverse complement strand
AGTAATTCCAATTGAATTTGGATATAGGTGTTTCGCCTTTGATCTGCAGCGAAAAGTAGAGGCGTCAATGTCCTCTCTGCCAAAAGCCATAGGTGTCTACATAAGTTCAAGTTCGATTAAAAACTCCTTCTCCCGCGTGCGGTAGAAGGCAGGGATGAGGGTAGTTCAGATTGACGAAATGCATTTAAATGCTGCGTTCGGTATTGAAAGCGTATGCACGCAATATGATTTCTCGCTTCTCAACCTCCCTCACCCCAACCCTCTCCCGCCTGCGGGAGAGGGGGGTATCAGAAATCCGACTTGTGAAGCTCCCTCAACCCCCAAGCTTCTCATCAGGGCGCAAAGTCAGCACACGCACGCCATCCTTGGTCACTGCAACAGTATGTTCAAATTGCGCAGACAATTTGCCATCGACCGTCACCACCGACCAGCCATCATCCTCGGTATCGACCGCTGCCTTACCTTGGTTAATCATGGGTTCGATGGTAAACACCATGCCTTCACGCAGTGTCAATCCAGTGCGTGGTTTGCCCCAATGCAGCACCTCTGGTGCTTCGTGCATTTCACGACCAATACCGTGACCACAATACTCGCGCACCACCGTGTAACCATGTTTGCGCGCATGGCTCTCAATCGCAAAGCCGATATCGCCTAAACGCGCACCAGGCCGCACAGTCTTGATGCCTTTCCATAAAGCTTCATACGTCACTTGCACCAAACGCTTTGCCGCAGGCGCAACCTCACCGACCAAATACGTCTTACTGGAATCCGCAATAAAACCATGCTTCTCCAGCGTGATATCAAAATTCACGATATCGCCATTTTGTAAAATCTCAGTAGGCGAGGGCACACCATGGCAGACAACTTGATTGCGCGAAGAATTCAACGCATACGCATAGCCATATTGCCCCTTGCTCGCCGGACGCGCCTGCAAATTATGCGTGATGTAATGATCAACCAAATCATTCACTTGCATGGTCGACATCCCAATCAAATGACATTGATCTAGGTGGGTGAACACTTGCGCTAACAATTTGCCCGCTTCTGCCATCAAGGCAATTTCGTCGGGTTGTTTAATGATGGTACTACTCATGCGCTCGCCACCCGCAAAGCCTGTGTCTCTACCCCCGCAGCTCGCATTTCTTCCGCCATGATTTGCTGAAAACTCAAGGTTGGATGCATCTCACACAGCATACCAATCTTGATCCAATACGCCGCTTGCGCATTAATCGAACGGCAAGAAACAGTACTCGCCTTACGCATTTGATCGTGCAGTTCCTCGTCAATATTGACTATGCCCATGAAATTTCCTTGATATGGTATGAATATGAATCGTATATGAAGTATATAGTCTGGATGTAGTGTTGTGCAAGCAAATATTGCCGATTTAGCCGCGCTGGATTACGCCTATCGCACAAAATGCGCACGCCTCTTTTGTCGATTCTGTTATACCGCGAAGTGAGTAGACATTATCAAGCTATGCAAAGCTGGATAAGAGCTTTTAGCAACTTGGAACTTTGTTGATCAAATTTTAAGGATGTGTTAACGTTGGTTTTTGATTTTGAAATAAGTTAGCAATCGGGAGAGATGCATGGCATTTTCTAGTGAAAGTGATTTTGAAGACCACATCAGAGAACTAATTGAAATACATGTTTTACCCCACGTTGATGGCCTTCAAATACTTGGCGGAAAAAAAGGAGTTGATCTTTGCCTCTTCAGAAATAATATTAAACCAGCAATATTTTTCATTGAGGTAAAGTATTTTAATAAATCTAAAAATCACAGTATGGTAGCTTTTGGTTCTGGTGACGGTTCTGGCTTCCAACCCGCAGTATTAAGGCAACGACCAGCATATTTAGAAAGCAACCTAAGGTGGGTTCTTGGTTCCGCCGCTAGCGAAAACAATTACTATTTTTTAAGTAGTTCTGCAATCTCTAGACATTTATCAGGAAAAAATGTAGGTTTTAAACAAAATGGTTTTAACCGAACAATCTTTAGTAAAAATATAGGCTTACAGCAAGAAGCGTTTATCATCGACTTAATAAATTGGCTTTCAAAATAATGCTAACAAAGTGCTGCAACTCGCGTACTTAGTGCGCTGGACAGTTTGTAAGTCG
>DLGN01000114.1:0-1441 GCA_002482715.1 Oxalobacteraceae bacterium UBA7693 | reverse complement strand
TCCACAAAACCACAACTTACAAACTGACGTTGAGCACGGCCTTATGGTGTCTATAATGTCCAGCGTTTAATCAATAAATAAAAATTAGATGTTACCTCTCCAGTCAATCGAAGAAATGCTGAGCATCTCATATGTAAGCGCGGTTGTCGCGCGCTCAGGATTTTCACCTAGTTCTGTATCAAACGACTTTGGTACAGACCTATCAGTTCGAAAAATTGGGATTTTTAAGAAACGTCGAATTGATTTAGGCGGAATTCTCGACCTGCAACTTAAAGCAAGCATAAATTGGTCAACAACAACCGAACATCTAATCTTTGATCTAGATGCAGATGCATATGACAGGCTAATCCTTCGCAATGCGAATTCAACAACGCCATGTGTATTGGTTGTCTGCTGTCTTCCTCGAGATCCAGAGTCTTGGTTAGAGGTATGCGAAGATGAACTTAGAATAAAAAAATGCTGCTATTACCATTTCTTAAGTGGCGTAGAGACAAAAAATAAGAAATCTCAAAGAATTTATATCCCAAGACAACAGGTTTTAACACCTTCCGCAATTCACGACATCATCAATTCCATCGAAGCGGGAGATGTATAGTGAACCAACACAACGGGACAAATCTAATAAATCGGATCACGCTTTTTGACCTAGTAAGCTACTTAGAAATTTCTGGCTGGCACCGGCGCAGTATTCGTAATGGTCGTGTTTTTCTATTTGAGTTAAATGGCGATCAGGCAGATGGACTGGTGCTCCAAGTACCTACGAACGATAATTTTCTCGACACATCGAGAAGAATTCAGGACGTAATACATGCAGTTAGCCAAATAGAATGTCGAAGTGTCGATGATTTAGTTATCGATATACTTGGCTACAACACCGACTCCTTGGCGTTTCGCCTTGAAATCAAGAAGGGGGTAGAGACACTTCCGATTGCCAGCGCCTCGACTCACGTTAAATCAATCAAGAACTTATTACTCTTTGGCAGTTGTTCGGAGATAGTTCCTCGTGCGCACTTTGAACAACCGCTGGCAGGCGCGCTGAGCATTATTCAGGACTTCAACTTCTGCCACACATTTCGCGGAAGTTTTGGTTTCGAAGTTGTCAGCACCATAGCAAAAAGAGATGAGACACTTGATTTATTCACTCCACCAGTCAATCGGCGCGTCGTAGAACGAATAACAAGAGGTTTGCTGCTGCTCAATGAGGCCACAAGCGAAGGCGATCCAAATATTCTTATAGAATCTTACCAAAGTGCACTGAATGCGAGGATGTGTGATGCATTGGCTGAAATAGGACTGGACGGAGATGTTAATTTTGAAATGGATGTAGGATGGGCTCGTACTTTGGCTCCTCCAGAAGATTTGAAATCGTTCCGCACAAGCCGAATTGGTACAAAAGAAGTTGAAATTCTAAAATTTGCTTCTGAGCAGCTGAAAATCATCC
>DLGN01000196.1 GCA_002482715.1 Oxalobacteraceae bacterium UBA7693 | reverse complement strand
AGGTAACTTCCGTGCCTTATTTGAATCGATTGAATTGGATCAAATAAGGCACGGAAGTTACCTTCACCAAAGCCTTGGTCGCCTTTACGCTGAATCACCTCAAAGAAGATAGGACCAATTACAGTCGTTGTAAAGATTTGCAATAACAATTCACGTGTTGTTTCGGTGCTCTTACCGTCAACCAAAATACGCAATTTTCGCAACTCATCCACATTCTCGCCATGACCTGGCAAACGACGATCGATCAAATCATAATAAGTATCAATCGTGTCTTGGAAACTGACGCCAGCCGCCTTCATATCAATGATGGTTTGGTACACATTGTCGGTACCCATCGCAATATGCTGTACACCTTCGCCATGATACAGATCGAGGTATTCAGAGATTTGAGATTTATCATCAGAAGATTCGTTAATAGGAATACGAATCTTGCCGCATGGCGAAGTCATCGCTTTTGATTTCAAGCCAGTTAATTTACCAGCGATATCGAAATAACGAATCTCACGGAAATTAAATAAAGACTCGTAGAAATCAGACCATTCCGCCATACGACCGCGGTGTACATTGTGCGTTAAATGATCAATATAAGTTAAGCCGTGTCCTTTTGGATTTGGATCAACGCCTGGAATCGCCACAAAATCAGCATCATAAATACTGATGTTTCCGATCGCACCTTTTTCCGCGCCATCTTTACCTTGCCAACGATCAACGAAGTAAATCAAGGAATCGCCAATGCCTTTGATCGCTGGAATATTCAATTCCATAGGACCAGTTTGATTATCAAAGCCCCATGCGCCTAATTCCAAAGCGCGTTTATAAGCAAAGTTTGCGTCTTTCACACGAATCGCGAATGCGCAAACAGAAGGGCCATGCTTACGTGCAAAGCGTTGAGCAAATGAATCTGGCTCGGCATTAATAATGAAATTCACATCGCCTTGGCGATACAAAGTGACGTTCTTGGTGCGATGCTTAGCAATCGCGGTAAAGCCCATTTCAATGAACAGCTTTTCAAGTTCTTTTGGCTCTGGTGCGGCGTACTCGATAAATTCGAAGCCATCTGTCCCCATCGGGTTTTCCCAAGTTTGGAATGTCATTATTATCTCCGGTGAACAATCAATTTTCATGATGCAAGTGCTGCCTGACAATCAATCCTTAGCTATCGCTGTCAGAGCAAACATTCTTTGCGCCAAATCAATCCGCAAGTATAAAGCCTCTAATACGCCATAAAATTCCAAAATACTGCACATAATCGATCATTTAAGCAATAATATTGCCATAAAAATTCAATAGAAAGCAGAATATGCCTCAAATCGAACTCGACAAAATTGATCGCAAAATTTTAGCCATTTTGCAAGCAGATGGCCGACTGACGAATCAGGAAGTTGCTGAACGAGTCAATCTATCGCCGTCGCCATGCTTACGTCGTATCAAAAGACTAGAAGACGCGGGCGTAATACGCAAGTACGTTGCACTAATAGAAGCAGAAAAAATCGGCCTAGGCTTACTCGCCTACATCAATGTTCGATTAGAAAAACATACTGACACGCCCGCGAAAGGCAATTCTCGCTCACCACGCATCGACTTCGCTGCCTCGGTTGAACAGTGGCCAGAAGTAGTCGCCTGCTATGCGATGACAGGAGAAATGGATTACTTGCTACGCGTGCGCGTCGAAGACATGAATCATTTTTCACGCTTTATGATGGAGACCTTACTAAAACATCCCGCTGTATTGGATGTGAAATCCAGTTTTGCTTTACAGCAGATTAAAGACACAACAGCCTTGCCGGTCGGAGCGAGTTAATTAAAAAAAATCAGAAAAATTAACAAAAAAGCCAACAAATCTGCTGGCTTTTTTGGGGATTCAATCTGCACTAGTTATCCAAACTAACTATCTCAACTAGTTTTTAGGCTCGCGTTTTAATAGCTCTTCAATGGTGACGCCAACTTCAGCTTCACCGCCAAAAGCCGTTCCGGTCTTTTTCACTTTGTAGTTAACCATCGTGTGACGATAGTCTTTCATTGACAAAGGCACATACTTGACCTGCTTGGCGATCACATCTGCGTTGTTGAGGTAATAATCAACAAATGCGTTTACCTCTGGACGTTGATCCGCTTTTGCATTGACGTAAATAAATAGTGGGCGTGCCAATGGCTTGTAGCTCGCATCCATCACTGTTTTTACCGATGGCAAAACGGCAGATTTGACATCTTTAGCAACAATCGCCGCCGCTTTTAATTGCTTATTGTTTTCAGAGTAGTACGCGAACCCAAGATAACCCATTGCGTTCACATCACGTGATACCGCTTGCACAATCACGTTATCATCTTCTGAAGTTGTGAAGTCGGTGCGGCTTAATTTCGCCTTGCCATTGATCGCTTCTGTGAAGTAATCAAATGTGCCTGAATCCGCACCTGGACCATACAATTTAATCGGTGTCTTAGGCCATGCTGGATTGACCTGATTCCAAGTGGTAATCACGCCTTGCGCAGCTGGCTCCCAAATCTTTTTGAGTTCATCGACAGTAATTTTACTAAGGAATTTATTCTTAGGATGGATCACAACTGTGACGGCATCAAACGCAACAGGCAACTCCATGTAGTACACGCCATTTTTACTACATTCCGCCATTTCTTTTTTAAGAATGGGGCGTGATGCGTTAGAAATATCTGTTTCACCTTTACAGAATTTTTTAAAACCACCGCCGGTACCAGCAATGCCAATGGTGAATTTCACTGCACTATTTTTTTCGCGAAATTTTTCTGATACTGCTTCGGTAATCGGAAAAACGGTACTGGAACCGTCAATCTTAATCATCACTTGTGCTTGTGCCTTTGTGGCCTGCATAGACAAAACCGCACCAACAATAAACAAGGCGATTGAGGCATGTAATTTTTTCTGTGGAGTAAATTTCATAAAGTATCCTAGAGAATCTTGTTTGATGAAAACGATCAATTGATGACGATTTTTGTCGATTACTGCTGCGCGATGATGCTAGGATCTGGCGGTAAGCCATAGCCAAGCCGCACAATTTCCACCATCATTTGTGCAATCCTGTCGCTAGTAGAAGAGATATTGCGCAAGTCTTCGGCTTTAAACTGCGGTGAACTTAAAGCCTTCTCATAAAAGATCCATTGTTGCTGCGCTAAATTCAAGCGATCTTTCAAAGCCTTGTCGGATTGCGCTTCTTCCGCCAATAAATTCATGCCATTGACAAACTCAATTCTTGATTGCGCAAGATCCACCTGCAAGCCCTGTTTGGCTTGCATGTTTTTATCCATGGAACGCAGTAAAACGATCTTAGCCATACGCTGCGCCAATGACGCCTGACGCAATGCGAGCCCAGTAACACGCGAACTTGCATCATTCGATTCCGCTTCAAGCGCAAACGATAAGAAGTTCATCTTAATCAGAATATCTTCGTTGACGTCATACATGGCTGCCGCGGTTTTAGCATTTAGGCGAGGCAGAGATTCAACTTGATCATTCAAGGCCAGATTGACGCGATTAAAAGCTTTTCCAGTTTTTTCTGATCGCACTTGGCGTGACAAGTCTTTTCGGAAGCGGACGATATTTTCTAAGGAGCGAGAACGTTGTACCTCGGTATGGCCGCTCAAAATGCCCAGCGCCATTTGCAAGCTAAGTTTATAGCTGCGTTCAGATTCCAAGCGGAACATACCAGCAGTCAGCAATGGCGGCGGTGCCAAAGTTGTCGCAGGCGCAGGGCGATAATCAGCGCTGGCAGCGGCACCGCAAAAAAACATGGAAGCTACCGCAAATCGAAGGGACTTATGTAACATCATTTTCTCTATCATCTGGAATTAAACAACCAATACCCGGCGTCGCTAATGAAAAATAAACGGCGCTCTTATTTTG
>DLGN01000323.1:20779-23238 GCA_002482715.1 Oxalobacteraceae bacterium UBA7693 | reverse complement strand
ATGTCCGAACGAATTTTTAGCAACAGATAGAAAAATAGTCCGTGTAGCAGCAGCACAATCAAAATCGCGATCAGACGACGTGGTCTGATCCTCAATTCGATATGAATAACACCTTGTTCTTCTAGCTCGCGCTCTCTTGATTCTGTGTACAACTTCATGCGGTCTGATTCAAATTGCTTTGCTAATTCGTGGAAGTTGGCAAGGATACCTTAATCTTGGACGAATGCTTGTATCAAAGCATTGCAAGTTGATTTATTTTTGAGCAAACACCCTAACAAGATGGCATGTCATCTTCACACCAAATGGAAACTGTAATTGTATTTTTGCGCAAGAGATGTAACAGAAACTCGCCATCATGATCAAAATACCAGTGTCGGTGCGCTAGGAAATGCCTAAGAAATACGCAGTATCACAACTCACATTTGCTTACAAAGCCACTCTTGCCGACTCAAGCCACGCTCACTACTCTGGGATCTCCTTTCCAGTTTCTACTTTTTCTTTTCCAGTGAGGCGCGACATGCTAATTGATGCACACACCAACAGCGAAGCTGAGGCCGAGACAATTCCTCTTGCCCCCGCTTCGCCCAAGTCAACAAGCGCTGATAGCAAATTCATCACAGGTCTGCTAGCTACCGCCACTACCACGATGGCGGTCTCCGCTTGCGGGGGCGACGGCAAAGTGGGTTCAAACGATAATGCCAGCACCTCTGCTGCCAGCACTGGCAGCACAAGCACTTCGAATACACCCACCTCAATTGCGATTAGCAATGCAGCGGCAGCGCGCTTTTTAATGCAGGCGGGAATGGGCGCAACGCGCGCAGAAATCGCACAAGTTCAAGCCTTAGGATACAGCGGCTGGATTGATCAACAAATGGCGATGCCAACGAGCCAAAGTCGTTGGGACTGGCTGCGATCAAAAGGTATGGATGCCAGTGAATTTCGCAACTCCCAAGCTGGTTTTGATTCTTGCGCCTGGAAGAAATTGATCAACTCCCCAGATAGCCTACGTCAACGCATCTGTTTTGCCTTATCCGAAATTTTGGTAGTCAGCATTGAGGGCTTGGTGAATGGTGGCGGCTGGAAAGCTTTTGCTGCGGCGAACTATCTTGATTTATTGGAAGCGAATTGCTTCGGCAATTATCGCGATCTCTTACAAAAAATTTCTACCAATACCGCGATGAGTTTATATCTGACTTATCGTGGCAACACCAAATACAATCCTGTAACAGGTGCGCTGCCAGATGAGAACTATGCGCGCGAATTAATGCAGTTGTTCAGCATAGGATTGGTAAATCTGAATCAGGATGGCAGTGTGGCGACACAAAATGGCGCGCCAATCGAGAGCTATGGTTTAGATGATATTACGGGTCTTGCGCGGGTGTTTACCGGATGGGATTTTGATCTCTCGACGAGCAATACATCGACGCCAGATTATCACCGTCGTCCATTACGCCAATATCCAAATAAACATGAAAGCGGCGCGGCCAGCTTTTTAGGACAAAGTATCCCTGCCGGAATCAGTGGCGAGGAAGCACTCAAGCGAAGTTTAGATATCATTTTCGCGCACCCTAACCTCGCTCCATTCATCTCCAAACAGTTGATCCAGAAGCTAGTCACGAGTAACCCAAGTGCCGCTTATGTCGCCCGTGTTTCCGCGGTCTTTAACCATAACGGCCAAGCCAGCGGGCTCAATGCCAAAGGGGATATGAAGGCGGTTATCAAAGCAATTTTGCTTGACGACGAAGCGCGCAATTTGAACAACACGCAATTAAGTCACTTCGGCAAGCTACGTGAACCAATACAGCGCCTTTTAGCTTGGGCACACAGCTTCAATGCAAACTCACCGAGCGATCTTTGGCGCGTTGGCGACACCAGCGATGCCGGCACCAAGCTTGGACAAAGCCCACTACGCTCCCCCAGTGTGTTTAACTTCTATCGCCCTGGCTATGTGCCGCCAAACACCAGCATTGCCGCGGCATCTCTGAGCGCACCAGAAATGCAAATGGTCAGCGAATCTTCGGTTGTTGGCTACGTTAATTTTATGCAGGACATCATTGATGGCACGCGAGGTGGCAATGACCTGCAAGCGGATTACAGCAACTTACTTTTGCTCGCCGATAATCCAGCTGCCTTAGTTGGCGAAATCAACTTACTGTTAGCGGCAGAACAGTTAAGCAATGCCAGCGTGCAAACCATACAAAATGCCATCGCCAGTATCCCGATGACTACGACGAACAGTGAGCGCGCTAAATATCAACGAATTTACGCTGCCTTATTGTTGGTACTGGCATCACCAGAATTTATCGTTCTGAAATAAACCTGTCTACGTTTGAGGAAAAGATCATCATGAGTCATCAATCCGACACCAATCCTTCCCGTCGCGCTTTTCTACAGCGCGTTAGTGCAATGTCACTGGCTGGGGTAGCGACCCCTTGGGCAATTAATTTGGCAGCCATGGG